>NZ_JBFLVD010000002.1:0-170146 GCF_040750395.1 Scandinavium sp. UTDF21-P1B | reverse complement strand
CACCGCCGCTACGGTGAACTCATGGGCTGAGCCTTCAGCCAGATCGGCCGCCGGAGTGAAGCTCCACCTGCCGTCTTCGTCCACCGGCACGCTGCCGATCAGCACGCCGTTGTCGTAGACATTAACGTGGTCAATATCTGCCGTGGCCTGACCCGCATAGGTCGGACGGAGATCGTTCGTGGTGCTGCCGTCCGCGATGGTGCCGGTGACAGGTGCCACGTCGTCGGTCAGGGTGACGGAGCCGTTTACTACACCAGAAGTCACGTTATCCGGCACGGAGGTGTCAACGGTGAAGCTCCAGCCGTCATCTTCGGTGCCGGACACCTGCGGGCCTTCATTGCCCGCTTTGTCCACGGCGGAGACGGTCAGCTCGTGATTGCCGTCGGCCAGATCGGTTTCCGGGGTGAAGCTCCACTTGCCGTCTTCGTCTACCGGTGCGCTGCCGATCAGCTCGCCGTTATCATAGATATTGACGTGATCGATATCCGGGGTAGCCTGGCCGGTCCAGGTCGGACGCGCGTCATCGGTGGTATCACCATCGGCAATCGGGCCCGTCACCGGGCCTACGTCGTCGGTCAGCTCTTCAGAACCTTTAACGATCCCGGAGGTCACGTTATCCGGCACGGAGGTGTCAACGGTGAAGCTCCAGCTACCGTCATTGGTACCGGATGTCTGCAGACCTTCATTGCCCGCCTTATCTACCGCGGAAACCGTAAACTCATGGCTGCCGTTCGCCAGATCGGTGGCAGGGGTAAAACTCCAGGTACCGTTTTTTTCCACCGGCGCGGAGCCGATAAGCTTACCGTTGTCGTAAATGTTGACGTGGTCGATATCGGCCGTCGCCTGACCGCTGTAGGTAGGACGTGCATCGTCGGTGGTGGCACCGTCGGCAATGGGGCCGGTCACCGGGCCTACGTCATCGGTCAGGGTGACAGCACCTTTAATAATGCCGGAAGTTTTATTGTCTGGCGGGAGGCTGTCGATGGTGAAGGTCCAGCTGCCGTCCTGGGTGCCGCTCATCTGTGGGCCTATGTTGCCCGCTTTATCCACCGCGGCGGCGGTGTACTCATGCGTGGAGCCTTCAGCGAGGCTGGTCGTCGGCGTATAGCTCCATTTGCCGTCCTGGCCAACCTTCGCGCTGCCCACCAGTTTGCCACCGTCGTAGATGTTGACGTGATCGATATCCGCAGTCGCTTTGCCCGAATAGAGCGGGCGCGTATCGTTGGTCAGTCCACCATCCTTGATGGTGCCGGTAATGGGCGCTACATCGTCATACAGGTTAAGCGAACCAGCCACCAGGCCTGACGTGACGTTATCCGGTGCGGTAGCATCCGGACGGCCGATGATCACAGGAGGGGAAACGTTTCCGGCGGGATCTTCTGCGACGATCGTCACGCCGCTGTCGCCTTCATGTATCGGGTTTGGGGAAATACTCCAGTTGCCTTTGTCGTCAGCGGTAACCGTGGTAGTTTCGCCAGTTTTTGGATCTGTAACGGTAACACTTGAGCCTGGCTCTGCGCTGCCGGATAGCCCCTTGTCATCATTCCCCGTCACGGTCGGCGCATCTGGCGCAGAGGTGTCTTTGTAGGTGGTATCGGCCGAACCACTGTTTCCGCTGGAATCTGTCACCGTTACGATTACAGTGCCATTGGGCTGAGAATTCGGGGCCTCAACGGACCAGTTGCCGTTGCCGTCAGTCTGGGTGGTGATCTTGCTACCGTCAGGCAGCGTAATGACCACAGTCGAGTCCGGGCTGGAGGACGAGCCAGAGAACTCCGGTCGACCGTCCTTATCCTTATCAGTCGCCGAATTAATGGTCACGGAAATACGGTGCGCGTCATCGTCATCGTGGTGGCCCTTGCCTGCTACCGCCGCCGCAATACCCGCCGCACCTGCGACGCCGCCGCCAATCAGCAGCCAGGGCAGCCAGCCAAATCCATAGCCGTCCGCCGCAGGATCGGCTACCAGGACGCCTTCGCCACCCAGTGCCAGCTCGCTACTGCCGCCGTCCGCCAGCGCTGGCGTATAGTCGGCTACGTCACCGGTAGTTGGAATAAATTCGTAATACTGACCGTTCTCAGCCCTGCCGATTAAGTGGAGCTCGTCGTTTTTATAATAATCTTCCAGAATGAGGTCAGCGTCCTCACGATCTTCACCCTCGAAGACCAGCACCAGGTCATTGCCAACGCGTTTAGTCACGATCACCTGCGGCGCATGGCCGGTCTGCTCGTCAATTAACTCAATATTAAAATGACCGCTTTGAGGCATCTGAATTTTCAGTGCAGCGTTTTTGCCAGCCTGAACCTCATGGGAGGAAACAATTCCTCCGCTTCCCCGAACATTTACCTTAATCGTCGTATCCATGTTGCTTCCTTATTTTGTCACGGAGCTGTCGAAAGCTACGTCCGTAGCCTTCCCATCCTTTGATTGTTCTGCGTTTTTGACGCCGTAAACTTCCACTTCGACTCTACGATTAGGTTGATTACAGCCAATGACATCGTCACGCTTTTTGTATTTATTGCAGTCCGTAATGGCCAGCGTCGTGCTGCCAACTCCGCGAGCGGAGAGCTTGCTGGCGGGTATTCCCGCCAGCATAAGCTGGTTCATTACCGTGCGGGCACGCTGCTCGGAAACAAACTGGTTTCGCTGCCAGTCCCCAAGCGGATCGGCGTGCCCCACCACTACAATTTTGTTAATGCTCTGATAGTCAGCATTAATTTTTCTGGCCAGCCGGTAAATGTTGTCAGTGGCTCCCGGCAGGAACCCCTCAACGTTATATTTGTCAAACATAAATAACGCCGAAACGTTAAGCATGTAGCTGGCGGAAGGACACTCCTGGTGCCCCTCTACGCGGGAAAGCGTATGCGCCTGAACTTTTACCGAAGCCAGCACCGCTTTCGCCTGCGCATCATCGACCCAGCGCCCTACGGCGTTACCTGACTCATCCATTGCAATCTGATAGAAATAGGTCTTACCGGCCTGCAGCGCCGGCGTGACCGCATTCGTTCCCTGTGCCAGGCCGACAATGCCGTGTTTACGGTTGCCCGGCGTTACCACCAGCGATGCCGCCCCCGGGCAAACAGAGACGCCCACTGCCTGATGTTCAGGATAAAGGCTGGCGTGATAGTCTTTATTAATAAAGACGTTCAACGGCAGCAGGGCGTAATTGTCATGGTTTCTTTGCAAGCGGAAAATAATGATCCGCGCACGCGTATTTTCCGCTTGCCACTGTGACGGCATAGCGGATAAATCCATTACCCACGGCGTTTCATTGACCTTTCCAGCAGCTGGTAATGCAGCGCTGGCATATCCTGTGCTCCCTGCAAAAGACAACAGGAGAAGCACGCAGAAAAATAACTTTCTGCTACCTGACATAAATTCATTCCTTATGGCTAAACATATATTATTTAAGAATGGCTGTTCCAGCCGGTATAACTTTCCTGATAATGACGCTGAGTCATTGATAAAAACACGGTCTTATTTAAATAATCGCTCACAAACAGCAACGACCTGCAGTTCATACGACAAACGCCCATTTTATTCAGAGCGTTAATTTTAATTCTGGAGATAGTTTTAACGGATAATTTCATCTTTGTGGCAATCAGCCCCGGTGGCTCACCGGCAAGCAGAGCGCGCAGAATAGCTGATTCTATCTCCGTCAGGCGATACAGCTCTCGCGACTCCTCACGCAGATACCGAAGCAGCCAGCTGACAACGCGGTTGCAGGCAATTCTGCGCGGTATAAAAATATTGAAGTAACCAAAATGGGCGTACTCTACGCTGTCATGGCGGGTAACAAACAGCAGTCGGATATTATGCGGTACGCCTTCGCTGAAAATACGGTTCAGACGCTCGCCGTCATTAATATCAATAATTGCCGTTGCACTGGCGGTTCCACAGACTTTCAGGCACGCCGGGCCGTCGCCCGGATTCAGTACCAACGCTTCATAACCCGCATTGATGAAGATTTCGCTGACGCCAAGGCTAAAAAAAGTATCATCAGATAGAATGTAAATTTTCATAGGCTACCAGCAAGATTAGCAATGGTTTTATCTTCGTTATAAAAATAAAACGGTCTGACGATGCCGGGCTTAAGGGAATAGCCCTTTACCTGAGAGGTCTCAATTCTCATTATAAAATCGTGTTCTATGCCAAAGGCCGACAGGCGGAATTTCAGAGCCTGCATAACCTGCCATAACCGCTGGTTTGATGATTTTAAGCCATGCAGATCCCACACATGATAAAGAATCTGCTCGTTACTAACGATCTGACCGTCAGCATTCTGCAGCAAGTATAAAAACAGCCTCAGCATTGTATCCCGGAAAATAAATGAACTTAGCTGACGACTTTTCGAGTCCAGGCTGCTTAATTTCTTATGAGCAATCTCAAGCTGAACGTTGCTTCCTATATAATAGCCAGCAAGTACCTTTTTCATACCAAACATTCCTATTAGAAGACAACTTCGGCATCTGGATCAATCAGGTCCATGATCGTGATGGTTACTCCGAATAATCCTATATTACCGAGAGCCAGTAAAAATTGAAGAATTTAAACCTGCAGCCAATACCTCAGCATGAATAGCTAGATTTAACTGTCCGCACAAATTTTTACACCAATTATTAACCTTGAGTGCCGCATAACATTCACATTTCAACAACAACACAAAGACTGTGGTTAAGGTTAATGCCTCAAAAAAGCATAAACATATTGAATCGTTTTTTATCAAGTTGCGGCACAATCAACTGGCAAACAGGAGTTACAATCTCATCACAGAATGAATAATAGGGATTTTGCAAAACCAGACAACCTGAAGCGTTTTATTAATAGCCTTTTATCAATTCAGAATCACCATTAAGAATGAATGCCATTTTCTTCATTAAAATCAACAAAATAAATCACCATCACCAATCTCTTAATACTGTGTATAATCCTCGTTAAGATTTTAAAGACAGGTGACAATGTTTGCTGTTTGTGTCTTTTTTTAATACAACCAGGCAAAAGTGAATTCATCTGCCGTCTGAAAGGTCTATTGCGCAACTGAAATGTAATTTCCATGTAACGGATAGCGTCTCCTACAGCGGCAGCTCAGAATATTCAAGAGAAAATTCCCAAAATAGTTGCCGTTGCCATTAATTGCATTTACCATACATTATTAATGCTAATAGTTCCCCCTCTGAATTATTTCCTCTACGGGTATTTGCGGAATGTGTTTTACCTATTTGCTAAATGACAGCGTTGAATTTCATCCCGATGAAAATTTGTTAATTAACAAACACAACACGCAGCAGCAGGTTTCTCTGTCAGCCTCAAGCGCGCGCTGTCTGCTTTTGTTGATCAAAAAAAGGGACATCGTTACACAAAATGAACTCTTCGAGTACGCATGGGGTAATAACGCCATATCCGCAACGCCTAACAATCTTTATCAAAATATCTCCTTACTACGTAAAGCGTTAAAAGGCCTGACAAGCCACAACAATAGCTGGATTGTGACGCTGCCACGTAAAGGCTTTCGCCTCGATGAAAGCGTAGTAGCAGAGGTAATAGTCGTTGAGAAGCATACTGAGACGGTATTGCCAGCAGTTAAAAACACGGTTCAGGAAAAACCGGGGAGTGGGGATTCTTTTTTTGCAAAATTCAGCCATCCGCAAACGGCTCACCTTCTCACGTATCTGGCTTTGGTTATCCTACTAATCCTTGGCGTGGTGACAGTTGATTATATGCTGTTTCCCAGAACCTCCATTGCCGAGAAATTTGTCTTTTATAAGAATGTCGGCGCCTGCAAGGTCTATTTTAATAAAGATACAAGAAGCTTCAAAACGCACTTCAAAATTCTGGACATGCTGGAGGCCAGTTGCCGTCGCAATCCATACACCTACATCACGATTTACCCTATTTTGCATACCGCCACAGTTCTCTCCTGCACGGTGCCAGTGGACAGCAAAGATCCTCAGTGTACCTCCAGCGTGATAAGAGGGTTTATATCACCATGATCCGGAAAATACTCTTTACCTTTCTGGCAATGGCGGTCTTTGGATCGGCAGGCCTCGCTATGCGGTTTTACCAGAAGCATCATTTTTCCTGCTCCGCCGAATATTATACCAATCTGAAAAGCCCCTATATGAAGGCCATATTTCGCCTTGTGTTCAATGGCGATGAGGGCGTCGCAACCCTGACAGGCGAAGTCAAGGACGAGCAGGACAGACATCTGGCATTGAGTCGACAGATTATCTTCACCTTTAAAGAGCAAAACTCGATTTACCTGATGCAGTCCGTCAAATCTATCCGAGAAAATTACGATGAGGTCGATAACAATACCCTGAGGCAGTTTATCAATGCCTTTTTCTATGAAGAACGGGCAACAATTCAGTACAGGATAACCCCGCAGCGCAACGGTGATTTCGTCATTCTTAACGGCAGACTGCCACTGGCTTATTGTCACCGATTCTAACCGAAAAACATCCGGACCTGAGCGGCCAGGTGCGTCCGCCAGTACAGGGGCTGGTATGTGTATAAGTGGAAAGGCAATCGTGAACATTGTCCTTTCCACTGGATGATTAGCGGCGGCTCAGGCTACCGCGGCGATAGAGGTTACGACGGATACGGCTCAGGCCAGGTTTTGGTTTACGCGGTTCGTCGAGGCTTGCCAGCACGATCTCCAGCACTCGCTCGGCAACGTCACGATGACGCTGAGCCACTGCCAGCACCGGACACTGAAGGAAATCGAGTAATTCATGATCGCCAAAGGTCGCAATCGCCAGTTCTGAAGGCAGCTTACCTTCACGACGTAACGTCACGTCCATCACACCCTGAAGAAGAGCAAAGGAAGTGGTAAACAGCGCCTGTGGCATTGGGTGAGTTTCCAGCCATTTTTCAAACAGCTGAGCGGCGGCTTCCCGCTCATAGCTGTTGGCATAAAGGAAATTCACTTCCCGCGGATCGTCCTTCCAGGCACTGCGAAAACCCTGTTCACGCAGGAAGCTAACCGATAGCTCAGGCAACGCGCCGAGATAGAGCACCGTATCGGCCGGGAATTTACGCAATTCAGCAGCCAGCGCTTCCGCATCTTCCTGGTCGGCACCCACAACGCTGGTGAAATGTTCACGATCCAGAGCACGATCGAGCGCAACGATTGGAAAAGAATCGTTAGCCCAACGCTGGTAGAAAGGATGTTCTGGCGGCAGCGAGGTGGATACGATAATGGCATCCACCTGGCGCTGCAAAAGGTGCTCAATGCAGCGCATTTCATTATCAGGCTGATCTTCAGAGCAGGCAATCAGCAGCTGATAACCACGCTGGCGCGCCTGACGCTCAAGATAGTTAGCAATGCGGGTATAACTGGTGTTTTCGAGATCGGGAATAACGAGGCCGATGGAGCGGGTTCGCCCCGCACGCAAGCCCGCGGCGACCGCGTTCGGATGATAGTTATGCTCACGTACAACGGCCATGACCTTTTCGACAGTTTTATCGCTGACGCGATACTGTTTCGCTTTTCCATTGATCACATAGCTCGCCGTGGTGCGTGACACGCCGGCAAGCCTGGCGATTTCATCCAGTTTCACAATTACCCCTTGCTTAAAATGTACGATCCATAACCATTGTTAAATCATGGAATAAATTCCATAACATCTAAACGCAGATTGCGTACAGCGGCAACCGCTTTTATCGGCACTGACCGACGAATTCGCAAAAAAAAGCCCGACGTCTGAGGCCGGGCTGAAATTTTCGGATGAAAGCCAGGCTTAACGCATAATTTTGTCACCACGCGACAGGCCGACGACGCCAGAGCGCGCTACTTCAACAATGCGTGCAACATCGCGCAACGAAGCCAGGAAGGCGTCGAGCTTGTCGCTGGTTCCCGCCAGTTGAACGGTATAGATAGACGGCGTGACGTCAATAATCTGGCCGCGGAAGATTTCAGTATTACGCTTCACTTCCTCACGTCCATAACCGCTGGCCTGGACTTTCACCAGCATGATCTCGCGCTCAACGTGCGCCCCCTGCCCCAGTTCACTGACGCGTAAAACATCCACTAACTTGTGCAGCTGTTTTTCGATCTGCTCGATCACTTTCTCATCCCCGACCGTCTGGATCGTCATGCGGGAAAGCGTGGGATCGTCGGTAGGCGCGACGGTAAGGCTTTCAATGTTGTATCCACGCTGGGAGAAAAGCCCGATCACGCGCGACAGCGCGCCCGATTCATTCTCCAGCAGGACTGATAAGATCCGGCGCATAATCAGGTTCTCTCCGTTTTGCTCAGCCACATTTCATCCATACCGCCGCCGCGAATATGCATCGGATAGACGTGCTCGCTGCCGTCAACGATCACATCCACGAACACCAGACGGTTGTTACGCACCTGCTCCAGCGCTTCGCCGAGTTTCGCTTCAAGCTCCGCAGGATCGCTAACGCGAATCCCCACGTGACCGTAAGCCTCTGCCAGACGAACGAAATCAGGCAGCGATGACATATAAGATTGCGAATGGCGACCAGAGTAGATCATGTCCTGCCACTGTTTCACCATCCCGAGGTAACCGTTGTTAAGGTTCAGCACCAGCACCGGCAGCTCGTACTGCAATGCGGTTGAGAGTTCCTGAATGTTCATCTGAATGCTGCCGTCGCCCGTCACACACACGACGGTTTCGTCCGGCAGTGCCATTTTTACCCCCAGCGCAGCAGGCAAGCCGAACCCCATCGTGCCCAGCCCACCTGAGTTGATCCAATGACGAGGTTTGTCGAACGGGTAATAGAGGGCGGCAAACATCTGGTGCTGACCGACATCAGAAGTCACGTAGGCTTCGCCTTTCGTCAGCTTCCAGATAGTCTCGATCACCGCCTGCGGCTTGATGTGTTCGCTTTGGGTGTCATACTTCAGGCACTGACGTGCACGCCATTGTTCAATCTGCTGCCACCAGTCACGGATATCGTCTAATGGCTGAGTCACAGTTTCCTGTTCGAGCAACTCAAGCATCTGCTCGAGTACCATTCGCGCATCGCCGACAATCGGTACATCTGCCGCCACCGTTTTGGAAATCGAAGTCGGGTCGATGTCAATGTGCAGCACCGTCGCGTTCGGACAGTATTTGGCGAGATTGTTTGTTGTGCGATCGTCAAAACGAACGCCAACGGCAAAGATCACATCGGAGTTATGCATCGTCATATTGGCTTCATAGGTGCCGTGCATCCCCAGCATACCAAGCGCCTGACGATGCGTTGCCGGGAAAGCACCCAGCCCCATTAAAGAAGAAGCCACGGGCAGATTCAGTTTTTCAATTAACGTACGCAGCTCACCTTCGCAGGCGCTATTGATCGCCCCTCCGCCGACGTACACCACCGGTTTTTTCGCCGCGACAAGCGTTTGCAAAGCACGCTTAATCTGCCCTTTATGGCCCGTGGTGGTCGGGTTGTAGGAGCGCATACTCACCGATTCCGGCCAGCTGTAAGGCAGCTTATTCGCCGGATTGAGAATATCTTTTGGTAAGTCGACAACTACCGGGCCCGGGCGCCCGCTCGCGGCGAGCCAGAATGCTTTTTTCAGTACGCCGGGAATGTCTTCAGTCTGCTTCACCAGAAAGCTATGCTTCACCACCGGTCGGGAAACGCCCACCATATCGCACTCCTGGAAAGCATCGTAACCAATCAGCGACGTGGCGACCTGGCCGGAGAGAACGACCAGAGGAACAGAATCCATATAGGCGGTAGCAATACCGGTAATGGCGTTTGTTGCACCGGGGCCAGATGTCACCAGCACGACGCCCACTTCGCCAGTCGCGCGAGCCAGGCCATCGGCCATATGCACGGCCGCCTGTTCATGACGAACCAGCACATGATCAATTCCGCCCACGGTATGCAGCGCATCGTAAATATCAAGAACTGCGCCTCCGGGATAGCCGAATACCTGTTTTACGCCCTGATCGATAAGCGATCGAACGACCATCTCGGCGCCAGACAACATCTCCATGGTTTGCCTCCAGGCTTAGTTAATGACGGCGGAACTCATTTCCGCATCGTCATACAACAGGGTGAATGTGCGCCCCGTTGATTTCAGAATGACAGCATTTCCTTAACATAACCGCTCGTCATCAGGCAGGCAATCGGCAGCCGGGCGGCACTGAAAGTGCCCGACAGCAGAAAAATGAGGCATCAGAAAGCTTATTAGTGGAATACTTCAGGAATAAGAAAAGTGAATGAAAAAAATTCGAAAGAAAAGGGACATCACAGGCGATCATGCATTTTTGATCCCTGACGCATCGACTCGCTGATTAAACATCAGTAGAAAATATTGATATGAAGATGATAATCAGAACAAACCAGATGCAAGCGCACCTGGTTTACATTCGGAAACTTAACGACGGCAAACAGAAACCAGCAACTCTTCCATCCACTGGTGTCCTTTATCGCGCCCCGCCGCTTCATGCCACGAAAGGAAACAGGTGCGGCTGTTTAATTTCATTGGCAGCGGCAGCATTTTTATATTCAGTTTTTCGGTGAATTCTTCCACCAGCCAGCGCGGAGCAATTGCTACCAGATCGGTTTGCGACACAACATTCAGTACGCTGATTAATGCCATCCCCTGGTAGGCAATGCTGGCCTGTTTTTCTGGCGTATCGTACCAGGGCTGACTAAATGAAGCATAGCGCTCCAGAGACACCACCGCGTGCTCTTCCCGGTAAATATCGCTTTCTTTCATTGGGCCCGTCAATCGTGGATGGTTTGCACTGGCAACCAACACCATCTCATCGCGGAATAATGGAAGACAGGTAAATTCAGGGCGACGGAACTCTTCATAGCCGATGACAAACTCAAGTTCCTGGTAGCGTAGCTGATGTTCAGTGTTTTGATTTAAGCAGGACTTAAATATTAAATGGATATTGGGTGCGACCTTATTCACATAATTAAGAATTGAAGAGGTCAACGCATTATCCAGAGGACTGCAAACGCAGAGATTAAACACCCGATCGCTGCTTACCGGTTCAAAACCCGAACCCGGCAGTTCATTCTGCACCAGTTGCAAGGCCTGACGAATGGAACCAAACAGCTGCGAAGCTCTGGCAGTAGGCTGAATGCCGCGGCCATAGCGTACGAACAACTCATCATTGAACATGACTTTCAGGCGCGAAACTGCATTGCTGACGGCGGGCTGTGACATCCCTAAAATATGCGCCGCTCGCGTAATATTCTGCTCCTGCATAACCGCATCAAAAACGGTCAGTAAATTCAGGTCAACTGAACGGAGCTGGGGGCAATTCTGCTCCTGGCCTGAACCTGTAGATGCGGCTTCTTTGTCAACCACCATAGTAGACTCCACTGTCATACGAACTCCCTTTTACCGGGTACAGCAACAAATATTAAGAACAGGATTTAACATGCATATACACAGGGAAGAAGATATGCAGAGATAATTAGGAATTTATAAAGGCGGGCCATTAAGTAACAAAAAAACAAGCATTCTGCCACGCTGGCTCCCCGCCAATCCATATACGAGACTTTATAGGCAAATTTTAATCATAAACCAGGAAAATAGACAACAATAGTTTGAGTCAAGAATAGTCTCAGAGATTTAAATTCTATTTCGGAAGCGATCTTATTCACATAACATTTTACTAGCAATTAACTATGAAAATTCCTAAAAATAGAAAACACACAACGTTAATTACCGCCATATCATCGCGTTACCCTTTCAGGCCTGGCATTGATGTCCTTTTCCAAATAAGAATATTCATGTTCAGCTGCTACATTTCATTAAAAAAAATAAGTATGAATTAAAACAATCTGCGAGAAAAAAAAGATTCATCAGAACAATCAGCTAAGGAATATTCTTATCTCAACAACAGAATACCTGGCATTTTCAGCAGAAAAGGTTGACATCGATCGGCATATCCAGTACCACTAAAAGCATATCGAATTCATCTGGGGCATGACGCAATGATCCGTACTACTCGTTTCACCGGTCTACTACTACTAAACGCATTCACTGTGCGCGGTAGACTGGTGGGCGACGTTTTACGTTAAGTCATCCCCTGGTAAGACTAAAAACCCGCGCCTTAGCGCGGGTTTTTTTATGCTCGTAGCAAGGCGACCTAAGACTGACAAGGACCAAAACCATGAGCCAACAAGTCGTTATCTTCGATACCACCTTACGTGACGGTGAACAGGCATTACAGGCAAGCCTGAGCGTGAAAGAGAAACTGCAGATCGCGCTGGCCCTCGAACGCATGGGTGTTGACGTGATGGAAGTCGGTTTCCCTGTCTCCTCACCGGGCGATTTCGAATCCGTTCAGACTATCGCTCGCACCGTGAAAAACAGCCGCGTCTGCGCCCTGGCTCGCTGCGTCGAGAAAGACATTGATGTGGCTGCAGAGTCCCTGAAGGTGGCTGAAGCTTTCCGTATTCACACCTTCATTGCCACTTCCCCAATGCACATCGCCACTAAGCTGCGCAGCACGCTGGACGAAGTCATTGAGCGCTCAATCTATATGATCAAGCGCGCCCGCAATTACACCGACGACGTTGAATTTTCCTGTGAAGATGCAGGCCGCACGCCGATTGAAGATTTGTCCCGCGTCGTCGAAGCCGCCATCAACGCCGGTGCGCGTACCATCAATATTCCTGATACCGTCGGCTACACCATGCCGTTCGAGTTCGCCAATATCATTTCCGGGCTGTATGAGCGCGTTCCTAACATCGACAAAGCGATTATCTCCGTTCACACCCACGACGACCTCGGCCTGGCCGTTGGCAACGCCATCGCCGCCGTACACGCAGGCGCTCGTCAGGTCGAAGGCGCAATGAACGGCATCGGAGAACGAGCGGGTAACTGTTCGCTGGAAGAAGTGATCATGGCGATCAAAGTCCGCAAAGACATCATGAACGTGCAGACGCGCATCAATCACAACGAAATCTGGCGCACCAGCCAGACCGTGAGCCAGATCTGCAGCATGCCGATCCCGGCGAACAAAGCAATTGTTGGTACCGGGGCCTTCGCCCACTCCTCCGGCATTCATCAGGACGGCGTGCTGAAAAATCGTGAAAACTACGAAATCATGACCCCGGAATCCATCGGCCTGAATCAGGTGCAGCTGAACCTGACTTCCCGCTCTGGCCGCGCGGCAGTGAAGCACCGTATGGATGAAATGGGCTACAAAGAGACCGATTACAGCCTGGATAACCTGTACGACGCGTTCCTGAAGCTGGCCGACAAAAAAGGCCAGGTCTTTGACTATGACCTGGAAGCACTGGCCTTTATTAACAAACAGCAGGAAGAGCCAGAGCATTTCCGCCTGGACTATTTCAGCGTGCAGTCCGGCTCCAACGATATCGCTACCGCCTCCGTCAAGCTCGCCTGTGGCGAAGAAGTCAAAGCCGAAGCGGCAAACGGCAACGGCCCGGTCGATGCGGTTTACCAGGCCATCAACCGTATCACCAACTTCAACATCGAGCTGGTGAAATACGGTCTGACTGCCAAAGGTCACGGTAAAGACGCGCTGGGTCAGGTGGATATCGTGGCGAACTATAACGGCCGCCGCTTCCACGGCGTAGGCCTGGCAACGGACATCGTTGAGTCCTCCGCTAAGGCGATGGTGCACGTGCTGAACAATATCTGGCGTGCAAACGAAGTCGAAAAAGAGTTGCAGCGCAAAGCGCAGAATAACGAGAACAAAAAGGAAACCGTGTAATGTCGAAGAATTACCATATTGCTGTGTTACCGGGCGACGGTATTGGCCCGGAAGTGATGGCACAAGCCCTGAAAGTCCTGGAAGCCGTGCGTAGCCGTTTTGACATGCGCATTACCACCAGCCACTACGACGTAGGCGGCATCGCTATCGATAAGCACGGTAAACCGCTGCCGCAGGCAACGGTAGAAGGCTGTGAGCAGGCCGATGCCATCCTGTTCGGCTCCGTCGGCGGCCCGAAATGGGAAAACCTGCCTCCTGCCGAGCAGCCGGAGCGTGGGGCGCTGCTGCCGCTGCGCAAGCATTTCAAACTGTTCTCTAATCTGCGCCCGGCAAAACTGTATCAGGGGCTGGAAGAGTTCTGCCCGCTGCGCGCAGATATTGCCGCCAACGGCTTCGACATTCTGTGCGTCCGTGAACTGACCGGCGGCATCTATTTTGGACAGCCAAAAGGCCGTGAAGGCAGCGGCCAGCACGAAAAAGCCTTTGATACCGAGGTGTATCACCGCTTTGAAATCGAGCGAATTGCGCGTATCGCCTTTGAGTCTGCCCGCAAGCGCCGTCATAAAGTGACGTCTATCGATAAAGCCAACGTATTGCAGACCTCCATTCTGTGGCGCGAAATCGTTAACGAAATCGCGAAAGAGTATCCCGACGTCGAGCTGGCGCACATGTACATCGATAACGCTACCATGCAACTGATTAAGGATCCGTCCCAGTTCGACGTGCTGCTTTGCTCTAACCTGTTCGGCGACATTCTCTCAGATGAGTGCGCGATGATTACCGGTTCGATGGGCATGCTGCCATCAGCAAGCCTCAATGAGCAAGGTTTTGGCCTGTACGAACCGGCTGGCGGCTCCGCGCCTGATATCGCTGGCAAAAATATCGCCAACCCGATTGCGCAGATCCTGTCGCTGGCGCTGCTGCTGCGCTACAGCCTGGACGCAAACGACGCGGCCACGGCTATTGAAAATGCGATTAACCGTGCATTAGAGCAAGGCGTACGTACCGGCGATTTGGCCCGCGGCAACGCGGCGGTCAGCACTGATGAAATGGGCGACATCATCGCCCGCTATGTTGCAGAAGGGGTGTAATCATGGCGAAGACGTTATACGAAAAATTGTTTGATGCGCACATCGTTCACGAAGCGCCAAACGAAACCCCGCTGCTGTATATCGACCGTCATCTGGTGCACGAGGTCACATCCCCGCAGGCGTTTGACGGCCTGCGCGCGCACCATCGTCCGGTGCGTCAGCCGGGCAAAACCTTCGCCACGATGGATCACAACGTGTCGACGGAGACCAAAGACATCAACGCCTCCGGTGAAATGGCGCGTATTCAGATGCAGGAGCTCATCAAGAACTGTAACGAGTTTGGCGTGGAGCTGTATGACCTGAATCACCCGTATCAGGGCATTGTGCATGTGATGGGGCCAGAGCAAGGGATTACCCTGCCGGGCATGACCATCGTCTGCGGCGATTCCCACACCGCCACCCACGGCGCGTTTGGCGCACTGGCGTTCGGTATCGGCACGTCCGAAGTGGAGCATGTACTGGCCACGCAGACCCTTAAGCAGGGCCGCGCGAAGACCATGAAAATTGAGGTTAAAGGCAAGGCTGCACCGGGCATCACGGCGAAAGATATCGTGCTGGCGATTATCGGCAAAACCGGCAGCGCGGGCGGTACCGGGCACGTGGTCGAATTCTGCGGCGACGCCATCCAGGCGCTGACGATGGAAGGCCGCATGACCCTGTGCAACATGGCGATTGAGATGGGCGCGAAAGCAGGTCTTGTTGCGCCAGATGAAACCACCTTCAACTACGTCAAAGGTCGCCTGCACGCACCGAAAGGCCAGCATTTTGACGATGCCGTTGCGTACTGGAAAACCCTGAAAACCGACGCCGACGCAAAATTCGATACCGTCGTGACCTTACAGGCCGAAGAGATCGCCCCGCAGGTCACCTGGGGCACCAACCCGGGCCAGGTGATTTCCGTCAACGACAGCATTCCGGACCCGACCTCGTTTGCCGATCCGGTTGAACGTGCAAGTGCTGAAAAAGCGCTGGCGTATATGGGCCTGAAGCCAGGCATCCCGCTGACCGAAGTGGCGATCGATAAAGTCTTTATCGGCTCCTGCACCAACTCCCGCATTGAGGATTTACGCGCAGCGGCAGAAATTGCCAAAGGGCGCAAAGTCGCACCAGGCGTTCAGGCGCTGGTCGTACCGGGTTCCGGTCCGGTAAAAGCCCAGGCGGAAGCAGAAGGCCTGGATAAGATTTTCATCGAAGCCGGTTTTGAATGGCGTTTACCGGGCTGCTCTATGTGCCTGGCAATGAACAACGACCGCCTGAATCCGGGCGAGCGCTGCGCCTCCACCAGCAACCGTAACTTTGAAGGCCGTCAGGGCCGCGGCGGTCGTACGCACCTGGTCAGTCCTGCAATGGCCGCGGCAGCCGCCGTGACCGGCCACTTCGCCGACATCCGTGGAATGAAATAAGGAGACCCTCATGGCAGAGAAATTTACCCAACATACCGGCCTGGTTGTCCCACTGGATGCGGCAAACGTCGACACCGATGCGATCATTCCGAAGCAGTTTTTACAGAAAGTGACCCGTACCGGCTTCGGTGCGCACCTGTTCAACGACTGGCGATTCCTCGATGACAAGGGAGAGCAACCGAACCCGGAATTCGTGCTGAACTTCCCGGAGTACAAGGGGGCGTCCATTCTGCTGGCGCGTGAAAACTTTGGCTGCGGTTCATCGCGTGAACACGCTCCATGGGCACTGACCGACTATGGATTCAAAGTCGTGATTGCACCGAGCTTCGCCGACATCTTCTACGGCAACAGCTTCAACAACCAGCTGCTGCCGGTCACGCTGAGCGATGAGCAGGTCGATGACCTGTTTAAGCAGGTGCAGGCGAATCCGGGCATGACTTTTGAAGTGGATCTGGAAGCGCAGGTGGTAAAAGCAGGCGATAAAGCCTACAGCTTTACGCTCGACGCCTTCCGCCGCCACTGTATGCTGAACGGTCTCGACAGCATCGGCCTGACGCTTCAGCATGAAGACGCCATCTCAGCGTACGAAAGCAAACAGCCTGCGTTTATGAGCTGAACCGGGTGCCGGATGCGGCGCCCCCTTAATCCGGCTTACAAAAAAATCAGTCCCCTGTAGGCCGGATAAGCTCTGCGCATCCGGCATTTCTACTTAAACATCCTTCACCCTGCAGGTCAGGCCAAACGCCATTAGCGAAATTACCGCAATCACCCAATAGACAAAGTGATGACCGAAGCTTTGCGCTACCGCGCCCTGAATCACGCCCGCCAGAATCACCCCCGTTGAAATGCTGTTAGTGAAAAGCGTCGTCGCGGAACCCGCTCGTCCCGGCATCAGATCCTGAAACCACAGCATGCCGATCCCGGCGATAATCCCGATAAACACCGCGTTGAATAACTGAAGGATCAGCAGCGCCTCGCGGCTGTGGAACACTATCAGCCCGGCGTAGAAAAGCACGCCTGCGGCCACGGCGGTCATCATCATCCGGCGTTTACCAAAGCGTTTGACGTAGTAGCCTGCAAGGATCATCGCCGGGATCTCAAGCCCGGCCGCCGTTCCCATCAGAATGCCCGCCAGGCTATCCGGCAGCCCCAAATCACTGCTGATCCACAAAGGCATATCGATGATATACATGGTGTTGCAGGTCCACATCAGCGTGGAAGCGATAAACAACATACGTACATTTTTATCGCCCCAGCCGCTGACCGCGGTCAGCGCCACCGTTGCGGGTTGCTCCACGCGCGCCACCGAAGGCAGCGCGAAGGCAATCAGCGCCAGACCCAGCACAAAAATCCCGGCGGCAATAGAAAACATCACGGTAAAGCCGTAATTCAGCGCCAGCATAAAGGCCAGCGGCGGACCGATTACCCACGCCAGCGAAAGTTGCGCGCGCATAACAGAGCTGAACATCACCACTTCACGGGCCGAACTGTCGGCGTATTCACGTGCCAGGGCGAAAAGCTGCGGCATAGCCGTGTTGGCGAGGGATGCCAGCAGCACGCCGCAGGTGATGAGCGTCAGATAATGGCGGTTAAAGGCGAACAGTAACGCGTTACCCACGGCCATCAGGCAGCAAAACATGATGAGCTTGCGCCTGTCGCCCTTGCGATCCGAACGTTTGGCGAGCCCAAGGCTCACGGCAATCCCGGCAATGGCGTTAACGGTGTAAAACAGGCCGACCCAGAACGGCTGTACGCCCACTTCCCGACTAAGAAACAGGCTCAGGGTCGGCGCCTGCAAAGCCCCGGCCACGCCAATCATGAACGCCACCAGCATAAAAGCCGCGTACACCCCGTTCAGGCGTCGTCCCATCGTCATCAGCCAGAGCATGATTGTTCCTTATCCACCAAAGAGAAACGAAAAAAGCCAGCAGAACGGTTCTGCTGGCGGGTGATTTTACACCAATACTCAGTCACACATGATCAGGCAAGTTAGTGGGATCAAGAAGCCGGCGTTGTAACTTCCCACTGCATCAGATCTTCCAGCATCTTCAGGCGCGTTCCTGCGACCAGGCGGGCCAGCCATGACGCTCCCTGCGTCGCCAAAAAGTACTGTTGATAAAACTGACGGACAGTTGGCTGCTTCATCGTCACCTCCTCACTTCATCGAAATGAATTATTGGCTTAATATGAGGATAAATAAATTGCTGAGTTTTCACCGGGAGTTCCCCTTTTATGTCCTCTGGTCGTCTGCAACAACAGTTCATCCGCTTATGGCAGTGCTGTGACGGAAAATCCCAGGAGACCACGCTCAACGAGCTGGCGGAATTGCTGAGTTGCTCACGCCGCCATATGCGCACGCTGCTTAACACCATGGAAGAGCGCGGCTGGCTCACCTGGCAGGCGGAGGCCGGACGCGGCAAGCGCTCACATCTCACCTTCCTTTATACAGGCCTCGCGCTTCAGCAGCAGCGGGCTGAGGACCTGCTCGAGCAGGACAGAATCGATCAGCTTGTGCAACTCGTCGGCGATAAAGCCACCGTGCGTCAGATGCTGGTGTCCCATCTGGGGCGCAGCTTCCGCCAGGGTCGGCATATTCTGCGGGTGCTCTACTACCGCCCGATGCGCAACCTGCTGCCCGGCACGCCGCTGCGCCGCTCGGAGACCCACATCGCCCGGCAGATTTTCAGCGCCCTGACGCGCATAAATGAGGAAAACGGGGAACTGGAAGCGGATATTGCGCACCACTGGCAGCAAATTTCCCCTTTACACTGGCGATTTTACCTCCGACCAGGCATCCATTTTCACCACGGACGTGAACTGGAAATGGAAGACGTTATCCATTCTTTGCAGCGCATTAACACTCTGCCGCTCTATGCGCACATCAGTCAAATTGATTCCCCGACGGCCTGGACGCTGGATATCCACCTCTCTCGTCCTGACCGCTGGCTCCCCTGGCTACTCGGCCACATTCCGGCGATGATCCTGCCGCAGGAATGGGAAACCATGCACAATTTTTCCAGCCTGCCGGTGGGCACCGGGCCTTATGCCGTTGTCCGCAACAACGAGAATCAGCTGAAGATCCACGCATTCGACGACTTCTTTGGCTTTCGTGCGCTGATCGACGAAGTGAACGTCTGGGTCTTACCAGAAATTAGCGACGAGGTGACCTGTGGCCTGACGCTGGAAGGCTCCAGTTCCACCGAGGGTGAAAAAGCGGTAGAAAGTCGCCTGGAGGAAGGGTGTTATTACCTGCTTTTCGACGCCCGAAGCCAGAAGGGCCTGGCGGACGATGTTCGTCGTTGGGTAAGCGAAATCCTCTCCCCTGCCAACCTGCTCTACCACGCCGACGAACAGTATCAGGGCTACTGGTTCCCGGCCTACGGCCTGCTACCGCGCTGGCACCACGCCCGCCCCGGCAAAGGCGAGAAGCCCCCCGGGCTGGAAACGCTCACGCTTACCTATTACCGGGAGCATCTGGAGCATAAGAACATTGCGCTAATCATGAGCCGACTGCTGGCTGAACATCAGGTGAAGCTGGTGATTCAGGAACTTGACTACGATGAATGGCACCGCGGCGAAGCGCAAAGCGATATGTGGCTCAACAGCGCCAACTTCACGCTGCCGCTGGACTTCTCGCTCTTCGCACACCTGTTTGAAGTGCCGCTGATCCAGCACTGCATTCCGCTGGACTGGCAACAGGCCGCCACCGACTGGCAGGCGGGGGAGATCAACCTCGCCAACTGGTCGCAGCAGCTGATTGCCCGGCGTGACATCGTACCGTTGATCCACCACTGGCTGCGCATCCAGGGGCAGCGCAGTATGCGTGGCCTGCGGATGAACACGCTCGGCTGGTTTGACTTTAAGTCAGCCTGGTTTGCGCCGCCCGACCCTTAATCCCCACCGCGAGGCTTCCTGAAAAGTCACAAACTCATTACAATAACGCCGTTCTCAACGGGGTGCTGCAAAACGCGGCTGAGATAATACCCGTCGAACCTGATCCGGATAACGCCGGCGAAGGGATTTGAGGCTCACTCAAAATCCTTTGCCACCCCTAATTTTTGAGGTGCAAAGTGCTGAAAAAACTCCTGCCGTTACTGGCGCTGGTTAGCGTGCCTGTTTTCGCCAAACCTGTTCTCACCGTTTATACCTACGACTCGTTCTCCGCCGACTGGGGCCCGGGCCCGGCAGTCAAAAAAGCCTTCGAAGCAGACTGTAACTGTGAGCTGAAATACGTCGCGCTGGAGGATGGTGTTTCACTGCTGAACCGTCTGCGCATGGAAGGCAAAAACAGCAAAGCCGACGTGGTGCTCGGGCTGGATAACAATCTGCTGGAGGCGGCAACGCAGACAAACCTGTTCGCCAAAAGCGGCGTGCAGACGGATGGGCTGACCGTGCCCGGCGGCTGGAAGAATGACACCTTTGTACCGTTTGATTACGGCTATTTCGCCTTTGTGTATGACAAGAACAAGCTGAAGAACCCGCCAAAGAGCCTTAAGGATCTGGTGGAAAGCCCGAATAAATGGCGCGTGATTTATGAAGATCCGCGCACCAGCACGCCGGGCCTTGGCCTGCTGCTGTGGATGCAGAAAGTGTACGGCGACAAAGCCCCGGAAGCCTGGCAGAAGCTGGCGGCGAAAACCGTCACCGTCACCAAAGGCTGGAGCGAAGCCTACGGCCTGTTCCTGAAAGGGGAAAGCGACCTGGTGCTGAGCTACACCACCTCTCCGGCCTACCACATTATCGAAGAGAAAAAAGAGAACTATGCGGCCGCTGATTTCGCTGAAGGGCACTACCTTCAGGTCGAAGTGGCTGCGCGTACGGCAGCCAGCAAGCAGCCTGCGCTTGCCGAACAGTTCCTGAAGTTTATGGTCAGCCCGGGGTTCCAGAAAGCGATCCCGACCGGCAACTGGATGTACCCGGTGACGCAGGTTGAGCTGCCGGAGGCGTTTAGCTCGCTGGTGAAACCGACAACCACGCTGGAATATACTCCGAACCAGGTCGCAACCGAACGTCAGGGCTGGATTGCTGCATGGCAACGCGCCGTCAGCCAGTAATTCCCGGCTGGCTGCTGCCGGGTATCACGGTTGCCACATTGATGGTGACCGTGGCGCTGGCCGCCTTTCTGGCCTTATGGTTAAACGCCCCGGCGGGAAGCTGGGGTGAGTTCCTGCACGACAGCTACCTGTGGCACGTAGTGAGATTCTCCTTCTGGCAGGCATTTCTCTCCGCCCTGCTGTCGGTTTTTCCCGCTATCTTCCTTTCCCGTTCACTGTACCGCCGCCGCTTTCCCGGACGTCAAACCTTGCTGCGCCTGTGTGCCATGACGTTGATCCTGCCGGTCCTTGTCGCGGTCTTCGGCATCCTGAGCGTGTATGGACGCCAGGGCTTGCTCGCGCAGCTTTTCGCGCTGCTGGGCTGGCACTGGTCGTTCTCGCCCTATGGCTTACAGGGCATTCTGCTGGCGCACGTCTTCTTCAACATGCCGATGGCAACGCGCCTGCTGCTGCAGGCGCTGGAGCAAATTCCCGGCGAGCAGCGCCAGCTGGCGGCTCAGTTAGGCATGCGTGGCTTTACCTTTTTCCGCTTTGTCGAGTGGCCGTGGATGCGTCGGCAAATTCCGGCCATCGCGGCGCTGATTTTCATGCTGTGCTTTGCCAGCTTTGCCACCGTGCTGTCGCTCGGCGGTGGACCACAGGCGACGACCATCGAACTGGCTATCTATCAGGCACTTAACTTTGACTATGATCCAGGCCGGGCGGCGATGCTGGCGATTGTCCAGATGATTTGCTGCCTTGGTTTGATGTTAATCAGCCAGCGTTTGAGCCGCGCTATTGCTCCCGGCAATACGCAGCACACGGGCTGGCGCGATCCGGACGACCGCTTGCACAGCCGAATTATCGATTCGCTGCTGATTATCCTCGCTTTGCTGTTACTCCTGCCGCCGCTTCTGGCGGTGATCGTGGATGGCCTGAATCGTAATCTTCCCCACGTTCTGACGCAGCCCGAGCTGTGGCAGGCTATCTGGACTTCGCTACGCATTGCCGTAGCCGCCGGTTTTCTCTCCGTCGTGCTAACGCTGATGCTGCTGTGGAGTAGCCGCGAACTTCGCGCCAGAAACCAGCACCTTGCCGGACAGGGGCTGGAGCTAAGCGGCATGCTGATCCTCGCCATGCCGGGTATCGTGCTGGCGACCGGCTTCTTTTTATTGCTCAGCAGCAGCGTCGGGCTGCCCACCTCCGCCGACGGAATCGTTATCTTCACCAACGCGCTGATGGCGATTCCTTATGCGCTTAAAGTGCTGGAAAACCCGATGCGCGACGCCACTTCACGCTACAGCCAGCTTTGTCAATCGCTTGGAATGCAGGGCTTCACCCGTTTTCGCGTAGTTGAAATGCGCGCGCTTAAGCGCCCGTTGGCCCAGGCGCTGGCGTTTGCCTGCGTTTTATCGATTGGCGATTTTGGCGTGGTTGCGCTGTTTGGTAATGAAGATTTCCGTACGCTGCCGTTTTATCTTTATCAGCAGATTGGCGCCTACCGCAGCCAGGACGGCGCGGTCACCGCCTTTATTCTGCTGCTACTCTGTTTCCTGTTATTTACCGTGATTGAAAAACTTCCGGGCCGCGATGCTAAAACTGAATGATGTTACCTGGCTGTACGAGCATCTGCCGATGCGTTTTACCCTCTCCGTTAAGCAGGGAGAGCAGATTGCCGTGCTTGGTCCAAGCGGCGCAGGGAAAAGCACGCTGCTGAACCTGATTGCGGGGTTCCTAACGCCTGCCAGCGGTACGCTTTTTATCGAGAACCAGCCGCATACCCTGACGCCACCCGCCAAACGCCCGGTGTCGATGCTGTTTCAGGAGAACAACCTTTTCAGCCACCTGACGATCCGCCAGAACATCGGGCTGGGGATGCATCCAGGGCTGAAGCTGAACGCCGCCCAGCAGCATAAGCTGAGCGTGATCGCCAGCCAGATGGGCATTGAGCCGCTGCTGGAAAGGCTGCCAGGGGAGTTATCAGGAGGCCAGCGTCAGCGCGCGGCGCTTGCACGCTGCCTGGTGCGGGAACAGCCAGTGCTGCTGCTCGATGAACCCTTTTCGGCCCTCGATCCCGCGCTGCGCCAGGAGATGCTCGAGCTGGTCAGTGACGTTTGTCGTCGCCAGCAGCTCACCTTACTGATGGTCTCTCACAGCGTAGAAGATGCGGCCCGTATTGCGCCGCGTTCGCTGGTGATTGCCGATGGACGTATCGCCTGGGATGGCGCAACCGATGAGCTGCTGAGCGGCAAAGCGAGCGCTTCGCATCTGTTGGGGATTCAGGCTTAAAACATAGCCGGGCGGCGCTGCGCTTATACGGCCTACAGGAGAAGTTTGTCGGCCCGGCAAACTCAGTGCCGCCGGGCAGTCTCTTGCCCAAAGAGAGAAAAACTAGCGGCTTACAACCTTACCTAAAATACCCAGATAAACCGGCATCAGCGGATGTCTGAACAGCACATACAGTGAGACCACCGTACCGATGCTCATCACGGGCATCAGCCAGAGCAGGCGAGCGCGCGGCAGGTATCTCGTCAGCCGGTCCGCGCCCGATTTGCCGCTGCGCCACAGCCGCCAGCCGAACCAGGCAGTAAGCCATACCAGTACCGCCGCCAGCAAAAGGAGCCATTTGAAGCTGCCACTTTGCGCATCAGCAGGAATGTCGATCGCGGCCCCGGCCAGAATGCCCGGCAGGAAATAGACCGGCGGCCAGAGCAGGCAGCCAATGATATTTGGCACGATAAATTTGGATACTGGTAAATCGAGCATCCCGGCAACCATCGGCACCAGAGGTCTCGTCGGGCCAACAAAGCGGCCAATCAGTACGGTAATCATGCTGTGCTGATGCAGCGCGTGTTCGGTTTTATCCAGCAGCGCTTTGTTCTTTTGCATGAACGACCAGCGGTGCAGCGGCTTTTTAAAGCGCCAGCCGATCCAGAAGGAGATCCAGTCCCCCAGCAGGCAGCCAATGATGCCCGCAAGCCACGCCTGCCAGAAGTTCACTTCCCCACTGCCAATAAGCGCGCCGAGCGCGGACATCATGATGGTGCCTGGCAGAATTAACCCCACCAGCGCCAGCGATTCCAGAAAGGCCACCAGTGCGACAGCAATCAGTGAATAGACGACCGATTGGGTAATGAAATGTTCCAGCAACGCTTGCATAGGGGTCCCGGTTGGAGAGCGAAGCAGCGATTCTGCGGAGGTGCTGCTGCTTCGTCAAGCCGACAATTGTCTGAATAGTTTACAGGTTATGACCCGCCATCACGCGCAGGGGTTCACTTTTTTCACTCATGGGTTACACCTGCCCGGAACTCGCTGGGGCTGGCGCCGGTGCATTTTTTGAAAACGCGGGAGAAGTAGAGCTGATCTTCGAAGCCTACATTCCGCCCGACGCTGGCAATCGGCATTCTCGTGGTGCTTAGCAGCAGCTTCGCCTGGCTGATTCGCTGATCTTCACGCCAGCTCAGAACGCTGACGCCGAGCTGCTGGCGGAACAGGTGCGAGAGCCGCGACGGCGACAGGCAAACGTGCTGAGCGACGCTGGCAATATCAAACTGGCTGTCCGCCAGGTGGTCGCTGATGTACTGACAGGCATCGCGCACCCGGTTATCCATCGGCGGGAGCAGCGATTCGTTAATCGCCTCCATGCGCCGCAGCAAAAGCTGCTCCAGCAGATTGATGGCCAGCAGTTCAGAATAGCGGCCCACACCCTGCCCGGCATCGATAATCTGCCCGAAAAGCTCCGCAAACCGCGACTGATGCGCTTCGTCCGGGCGGTAAAAACCGGTCTGTGCAAAAAGCGTCGGCCAGCTCAGCCACTCGTGCCAGTAAGCCCGTGGCCGGAAGTAAACCCACTGGTGATACCACTCGCTCGCCTGCGGGTGACGACCATAGTGGTGAATCTCCCCCGGTGGAAACAGCACGATATCCCCCGGACGACAGACAAACTGGTGCCCCTGATTGTTAATCACCCCTTCCCCACGCACCGTCAGGTTAAGGATATAGCCCTTCATGCCGAGCGGGCGGTCAATAAAAAAGTCGAGATAGCCGTCGGCTTCAATCGGCGTCAACCCCGCCACCAGATGGGCGTTAAAAGAGTAGCCGGGTAACAGCGGATCGTTCTGAAGTTCAGGCATAACATCGCTCGCTCAGCAGGATTATAAGGAAAGCATTTGTCCATATTGCCAGCGAAGCGAAAAAGCGATAAATAGCCTGTTATAATATTTGCACGCCGTCACACTTTGCGCTGGCACAGCATTATTGTCCATAAGATTAGCGGTTCACGCCTGACGCTTTTTTCCGCTAAAAACTACTGTTTCTCCATACCCGACCCTCTTCATGGAGCAGCACGATGGCAATAGCAATTGGCCTCGACTTTGGCAGTGATTCAGTGCGAGCGCTGGCGGTGGAGTGCGACACAGGAAAGGAAATCGCCACCCGCGTGGAGTGGTACCCACGCTGGCAGGAAGGGCGCTACTGCGACGCGCCGAACAATCGGTTTCGTCATCATCCAAGGGATTATATTGAATCCATGGAATCAGCGCTTAAAGGGGTGCTGAGCGATCTTGGCGAACGCCGGGCAGACGTCGTAGGCATCGGCGTCGACAGTACCGGCTCCACTCCGGCACCGATTGATAACGAAGGCAATGTCCTGGCTTTACGCCCGGAGTTTGCCGACAATCCCAACGCTATGTTCGTACTGTGGAAAGATCACACCGCCGTTGAAGAAGCCGAAGCCATCACGCGCCTGTGCCACCAGCCCGGAAAAACCGACTACTCCCGCTACATCGGCGGTATTTACTCCAGCGAATGGTTCTGGGCCAAAATCCTGCACGTCACCCGCGCAGACAGCCATGTTGCACAGGCCGCCGTCTCCTGGATTGAATTATGTGACTGGGTGCCCGCTCTGCTTTCCGGCACTACGCGCCCGCAGGATATTCGTCGCGGACGCTGCAGCGCCGGGCACAAATCACTGTGGCATGAAAGCTGGGGTGGCCTGCCGCCTGCCAGCTTCTTCGACGAACTCGATCCTCTTCTCAGTCAGCATCTGCCCTGCCCGTTATTTACCGAAACGTACACCGCCGATATTCCGGTTGGCACGCTTAGCGCCGAGTGGGCGCAGCGCCTGGATCTCACGCAAAGCGTGGTGATTTCCGGTGGCGCATTCGACTGCCATATGGGCGCGGTCGGTGCGGGCGCGCAGCCAAATACGCTGGTGAAAGTTATCGGCACCTCCACCTGCGACATTCTGATTGCCGATAAAACCAGCGTCGGAGAGCGCGCCGTGCAGGGAATTTGCGGCCAGGTCGACGGCAGCGTCACGCCGGGCTTTATCGGTATGGAGGCGGGACAATCTGCCTTTGGCGACATCTATGCCTGGTTTGGCCGCATCCTCGACTGGCCGCTGGAGCAGCTGGCCGCTCAGCATCCGGAGCTGAAGGAGCAGATTAAAGCCAGTCAAAAACAGCTTCTTCCGGCCTTGACCGCCGCGTGGGCGCAAAAGCCATCGCTGGAACATCTTCCGGTGGTACTCGACTGGTTTAACGGCCGCCGAACGCCGAATGCCAACCAGCGTCTGAAGGGCGTGATTACCGATCTGAATCTCGCCACCGATGCCCCTGCGCTGTTCGGCGGGCTGGTGGCGGCCACCGCTTTTGGCGCGCGCGCCATTATGGAGTGCTTCACCTCACAGGGCATTCCGGTGAACAACGTGATGGCGCTCGGCGGCATTGCCCGTAAAAACGTGGCGATTATGCAGGCCTGCTGCGACGTGCTCAATCGCCCGCTACAGATTGTGGCCTCCGATCAGTGCTGCGCGCTGGGCGCGGCAATATTCGCTGCCGTGGCCGCGGGCGTTCACGCCAACATTCCGGCCGCGCAGCAAAAGATGGCAAGCCACATCGAACACACGCTTGAGCCGCGCCCGACTCAGGCTCAACGCTTCGAACAGCTTTATCAGCGCTACCAGCAATGGGCGAAGAGCGCCGAACACCACTATCTCCCTTCTGCCACCTGCACGGAAAGACCGTCGGCAGCACTGACGCACTAAGGAAATGACAATGACGATTTTTAGCAATTATGAAGTCTGGTTTGTGATTGGCAGTCAGCATCTGTACGGCCCGGAAACCCTGCGCCAGGTGACGCAGCATGCCGAACACGTGGTGAACGCGCTGAACGCCGAGGCGAAACTGCCCTGTAAGCTGGTGCTGAAACCACTCGGCACCCGTCCCGATGAAATCACCGCCATCTGTCGCGATGCGAACTACGACGACAAATGCGCAGGTCTTGTGGTCTGGCTGCACACCTTCTCGCCCGCAAAAATGTGGATTAATGGCCTGACCATCCTCAATAAACCGCTGCTGCAGTTCCATACCCAGTTCAACGCCGCGCTACCGTGGGACAGCATCGACATGGACTTTATGAACCTGAACCAGACCGCACACGGCGGCCGCGAATTCGGCTTCATCGGCGCACGTATGCGTCAGCAGCACAGCGTGGTGACGGGCCACTGGCAGGACAAACGCGCCCACGAACGCATCGGCTCGTGGATGCGCCAGGCGATATCGAAACAGGATACCCGCCACCTGAAAGTGGTGCGCTTTGGTGACAACATGCGCGAAGTGGCGGTGACCGACGGCGATAAGGTTGCCGCGCAGATTAAATTCGGCTTCTCCGTGAATACCTGGGCCGTGGGGGATTTGGTGCAGGTGGTGAACGAAGTCAGCGATGGCGACGTCAGCGCGCTGGTCGACGAATATGAAAGCACCTACCGCCTGACTGCCGCCGCGCAGGTTCACGGCGATAAGCGCCAGAACGTGCTGGATGCAGCACGCATTGAGCTGGGCATGAAGCGCTTTCTTGAACAGGGCGGTTTCCACGCCTTCACCACCACCTTTGAAGATTTGCACGGTCTGAAGCAGCTGCCGGGCCTGGCGGTACAGCGCCTGATGCAGCAGGGCTACGGCTTTGCGGGCGAAGGCGACTGGAAAACGGCGGCGCTGCTGCGGATCATGAAGGTGATGTCGACCGGCCTCGCGGGGGGCACCTCCTTTATGGAGGATTACACCTATCACTTCGACAGCGGCAACGATCTGGTGCTGGGCTCGCACATGCTGGAGATCTGCCCAACCATCGCCACCGCCGAAAAACCGATCCTTGACGTGCAGTATCTCGGCATCGGTGGCAAAGCCGATCCGGCCCGTCTGATCTTCGACACCCAACCCGGACCGGCGCTGGTGGCAAGCCTGGTCGATCTCGGGGATCGGTTCCGCCTGCTGGTGAACACCATTGAGACCGTAAAAACACCGCACAGCCTGCCGAAGCTGCCGGTAGCGAATGCGTTGTGGAAAGCGCATCCGAATCTTGAAGTGGCTTCGGAAGCCTGGATTGTCGCGGGCGGTGCGCACCATACCGTCTTCAGCCATGCGCTGACCCTGGACGACCTGCGTCAGTTTGCCGAGCTGCACGATATCGAGCTGACCGTCATCGACAACGACACCCGCCTGCCAGCCTTTAAGGATGCGCTGCGCTGGAACGAAGTCTATTACGGGTCAAAACGTTAAGCATTGCCCGGCGACGTTCCGCTTGCCGGGCCTGCGGTTTTGTAGGCCGGATAAGCGAAGCGCCATCCGGCAGGGGGACAATAATGTTAGAAGATCTCAAACGTCAGGTGCTGGAAGCCAATCTCCAGTTACCCAAACACCACCTGGTGACCCTGACCTGGGGTAACGTCAGCGCCGTTGACCGCGAGAAAGGCCTGTTCGTGATTAAACCGTCCGGCGTGGAGTATGACGTGATGACAGCAGAAGATATGGTGGTGGTCAGCCTCGCTACGGGCGAAGTGGTGGAAGGCCGCAAAAAACCCTCCTCCGATACGCCCACGCATCGTCTGCTTTATCAGGCGTTTCCGACCATCGGAGGCATCGTCCACACCCACTCACGCCACGCGACAATATGGGCGCAGGCAGGCCAGCCCATTCCGGCGACGGGCACCACCCACGCGGACTATTTCTACGGCAGTATTCCCTGCACGCGCAAAATGACGGACGCCGAGATCAACGGTCAGTATGAATGGGAAACCGGAAACGTGATTGTCGAAACGTTTGAAAAACAGAGTATTGATGCGGCACAAATGCCCGGCGTTCTGGTGCATTCCCACGGCCCGTTTGCCTGGGGGAAAACGGCCGAAGACGCCGTGCATAACGCCATCGTGCTGGAAGAAGTTGCCTACATGGGCATTTTTTGTCGCCAGCTTTCCCCACAGCTGCCGGACATGCAAACAACGCTGCTGGACAAACACTACCTGCGCAAGCACGGTGCGAAGGCCTATTACGGGCAATGACACCTGTATAAAACCACAGCAATTCAGGGCAAACCAGGCTATACTCAGGCCTGGTTTTCTTTTTGAGTAGAGCTTGTGGCACAGGCGCGAGAAGGTTTTTTGTTAACCCGTCACTGGCGGGACACTCCGCAGGGCACTGAAGTCACCTTCTGGCTGGCAACCGACAACGGCCCGTTACAGGTCACGCTCCCGCCGCAGGAGTCTGTGGCGTTTATCCCGGAATCGCAGTGCCCGCAGGTCGAGCGCCTGCTGCGTGGGGAAAATGACGCACGCCTCGCCCCCTTAGCCCTGAAGGATTTTCACCGTCAGCCGGTGTTCGGCCTCTATTGCCGTTCGCATCGTCAGCTGATGCGGCTTGAAAAGCTGCTGCGTACCGAGGGCATCACCGTCTATGAAGCGGATATCCGCCCGCCGGAGCGCTATCTCATGGAACGCTTCATCACCGCTCCCGTATGGGTGGAAGGTGAAGCGCAGGGCAATACGCTGGTCAATGTGCGCATGAAACCCAGCCCACACTATCGCCCGCCGCTGAAGTGGGTGTCGCTGGATATCGAAACCACCCGCAACGGCGAGCTGTACTGCATTGGCCTTGAAGGCTGTGGGCAGAAAATTGTCTATATGCTCGGACCGGAAAATGGCGATGCGTCACATATTGATTTTCAGCTCGAGTACGTCGCCAGCCGCCCGCAGCTGCTGGAAAAGCTCAACGTCTGGTTTGCCGAACACGACCCTGACATCATCATCGGCTGGAACGTGGTGCAGTTTGACCTGAAAGTCCTGCAAAAACATGCCGAACGGTATCGAATTCCACTGATGCTCGGGCGTGACAATACGGAAATCGACTGGCGCGAACATGGCTTCAAAAACGGCGTGTTTTTTGCCCAGGCCACCGGTCGGTTGATTATCGACGGTATTGAAGCGCTGAAATCCGCCTTCTGGAACTTCCCGTCATTTTCTCTGGAAACCGTCTCGCAGGAGCTGCTCGGTGAAGGAAAATCCATCGACAATCCCTGGGACAGAATGGACGAAATTGACCGCCGTTTCGCCGAAGATAAGCCCGCATTAGCCAAATACAATCTGAAGGACTGTGAGCTGGTCACGCGCATTTTCCACAAAACGGAAATCATGCCGTTCCTGCTGGAACGCGCCACGGTAAACGGATTGCCGGTGGACCGCCACGGTGGCTCGGTAGCCGCTTTCGGGCACCTCTACTTCCCGCGGATGCATCGCCTTGGCTATGTCGCGCCCAACCTGGGTGAAGTACCGCCGCAGGCAAGCCCCGGCGGCTACGTCATGGACTCGCAGCCCGGTCTCTACGACTCGGTGCTGGTGCTGGATTACAAAAGCCTGTATCCGTCCATCATCCGCACTTTTCTGATAGACCCTGTCGGCCTGGTGGAAGGCATGGCGCAACCAGATGCGACACACAGCACCGAAGGTTTCCTGGGAGCGTGGTTTTCACGGGACAAACACTGCCTGCCGGATATTGTCGGGCAGATCTGGCATGGGCGAGATGAAGCCAAGCTGCATAACAACAAGCCGCTGTCACAGGCACTCAAGATCATCATGAATGCCTTTTACGGCGTGCTCGGCACCAGCGCCTGCCGTTTTTTCGATCCCCGCCTTGCCTCGTCGATCACCATGCGCGGCCACGCGATCATGCGCCAGACTAAAGCGCTGGTGGAATCGCAGGGCTACGACGTGATCTATGGCGATACCGATTCTACTTTCGTCTGGCTGAAACGCGCGCACAGCGAGGAAGAAGCGGCAAAGATTGGTCGTCAGCTGGTGACATTCGTCAACGAATGGTGGACTGAAGAGCTGCAAAAACAGGGGCTTACCAGCGCAATGGAGCTGGAGTTCGAAACCCATTTCTGCCGCTTCCTGATGCCCACCATCCGCGGCACCGAAACGGGCAGCAAAAAGCGCTACGCGGGCATGATTCAAAGCGGCGACGAGCAGCGGATGGTGTTCAAAGGGCTGGAGACGGTGCGCACCGACTGGACGCCGCTGGCGCAGGCATTCCAGCAAGAGCTGTACCGCCGCATTTTCCGCAACGAGCCGTACCAGGATTTTATTCGCGAGACGATCGCGAAGCTGATGGCGGGTGAGCTGGACGACAAACTGGTCTACCGCAAACAGCTCAGGCGCCCGCTGGCGGAGTACCAGCGCAACGTACCGCCGCACGTGCGCGCCGCCCGGCTTGCCGATGAACAGAATGCGAAGCTGGGACGGCCGTTGCAGTACCAGTCTCGTGGCAGCATTAAGTACGTCTGGACCACCAGCGGCCCGGAACCGCTGGCTTACAGGCAGTCTCCGCTGGACTATGAGCACTATCTGACGAAGCAGCTCGAACCGGTCGCCGACGGAATTTTACCCTTCGTCCACGACGATTTTGCTACACTACTGACAGGACAACTGGGGCTATTTTGACAGGTGACTAACACCCTGGCTTCCAGTACCATAGCGCCCTTTCCATTCCTGGACCCCAATTTTGCCTCTCCGTGGTTTTCTCCGCGGAGGACGATTATTGCCTGCAATTGAAGAATAGAGCTCAGAATATATGCCTTTTACACTTGGTCAACGCTGGATCAGCGATACAGAAAGCGAACTGGGATTAGGGACAGTCGTCGCGCTGGATGCGCGCATGGTGACTCTTCTCTACCCGGCAACGGGCGAAAACCGACTGTATGCCCGCAATGACTCCCCTATCACTCGCGTGATGTTCAATCCGGGCGATACCATCACCAGCCATGACGGCTGGCAGCTGCGCGTTGACGAAGTAAATGAAGAGAATGGCCTGCTGGCCTATACCGGCCTGCGTCTGGACACCGAAGAAGAAGGCGTGGTGCTGCGTGAGATCTTCCTCGACAGCAAGCTGATTTTCAGCAAGCCGCAGGACCGCCTGTTTGCCGGTCAAATTGACCGCATGGATCGCTTTGCCCTGCGCTACCGCGCCCGCAAATACCAGAGCGAAGAGTACCGCATGCCGTGGAGCGGCCTGCGCGGCCAGCGCACCAGCCTGATCCCACACCAGCTGCATATCGCTCACGACGTGGGCCGTCGTCATGCGCCGCGCGTACTGCTGGCCGATGAAGTCGGCCTCGGTAAAACCATCGAAGCCGGGATGATCCTGCATCAGCAGCTGCTCTCTGGCGCCGCCGAGCGCGTGCTGGTTATCGTTCCGGAAACCCTGCAGCACCAGTGGCTGGTGGAAATGCTGCGCCGCTTCAACCTGCGCTTTGCGCTGTTTGACGATGAGCGCTATGCCGAAGCGCAGCACGACGCCGACAACCCGTTTGAAACCGAACAGCTGGTGATTTGCTCGCTGGACTTCGTGCGCCGCAGCAAGCAGCGCCTGGAGCATCTGTGCGATGCCGAGTGGGACATCATGGTGGTCGACGAAGCGCACCACCTGGTATGGAGTGAAGATGCACCAAGCCGTGAATACCAGGCCATTGAACAGCTGGCCGAGCGCGTGCCGGGCGTACTGCTGCTGACCGCAACGCCGGAACAGCTGGGCCTCGAAAGCCACTTTGCCCGCCTGCGTCTGCTCGATCCAAACCGCTTCCACGATTTTGAGCAGTTTGTGGAGGAACAACAGAACTATCGCCCGGTCGCGGATGCCGTTTCTCTGCTGCTCAGCGGTGAAAAACTGAATAATGAGCAGATGAACGCCCTGAGCGAGCTCATTGGCGAGCAGGACATTGAGCCGTTATTGCAGGCGGCCAACAGCACCAGCGATGATGCCGAAAACGCGCGTCAGGAGCTGATTGCGATGCTGATGGACCGCCACGGTACCAGCCGCGTGCTGTTCCGTAACACCCGTCATGGCGTAAAAGGCTTCCCGAAACGCGAGCTGCACACCATCAAGCTGCCGCTACCGACTCAGTACCAGACGGCGATTAAAGTCTCCGGCATTATGGGGGCGCGTAAATCCTCGGAAGAACGCGCCCGTGACATGCTGTACCCGGAGCAGATTTATCAGGAATTTGAAGGCGATACCGGCACCTGGTGGAACTTCGATCCGCGCGTTGAGTGGCTGATGGGCTACCTGACCGCACACCGTTCCCAGAAGGTGCTGGTGATCTGCGCCAAAGCCGCCACGGCGCTTCAGCTGGAGCAGGTACTGCGCGAGCGCGAAGGCATCCGTGCCGCCGTGTTCCATGAAGGCATGTCGATTGTGGAGCGCGATCGCGCCGCAGCCTGGTTTGCCGAAGAAGATACCGGCGCACAGGTGCTGCTCTGCTCTGAAATCGGTTCCGAAGGCCGTAACTTCCAGTTCGCCAGCAACCTGGTGATGTTCGATCTGCCGTTCAACCCGGACCTGCTCGAGCAGCGAATTGGTCGTCTGGACCGTATAGGCCAGGCGCACGACATCCAGGTTCACGTGCCGTATCTGGAAAAAACCGCCCAGTCGGTGCTGGTACGCTGGTTCCATGAGGGTCTGGACGCCTTCGAGCACACCTGCCCGACGGGTCGCACCATTTATGACAGCGTTTACACCCAGCTGATTGAGTATCTGGCCGCGCCGGAAAACACTGACGGCTTCGACGATCTGATCAAAACCTGCCGCGAGCAGCACGATGCGCTCAAGGCACAGCTCGAACAGGGCCGCGATCGCCTGCTGGAGATCAACTCCAACGGCGGTGAAAAAGCGCAGCGGCTTGCCGAGAGCATTGAAGAGCAGGACGACGATACCGGGCTTATCAGCTTCTCGATGAACCTGTTCGATATCATCGGCATTAATCAGGACGATCGCGGCGAAAACCTGATCGTCCTGACGCCGTCGGATCATATGCTGGTGCCGGACTTCCCGGGCCTGCCGGAAGATGGCTGTACCGTCACCTTTGAACGTGACGTGGCGCTGTCCCGTGAAGATGCACAGTTCCTGACCTGGGAGCATCCGCTGATCCGCAACGGTCTGGATCTGATCCTCTCCGGTGACACCGGCAGCAGTACGATTTCCCTGCTGAAAAACAAAGCGTTGCCGGTCGGCACGCTGCTGCTGGAGCTGATCTACGTTGTGGAAGCCCAGGCACCGAAACAGCTTCAGCTCAACCGCTTCCTGCCGCCAACGCCGGTGCGTATGCTGGTCGATAAGAACGGCAACAATCTCGCGGCGCAGGTGGAGTTTGAAACCTTCAACCGCCAGCTGAGCGCGGTGAATCGTCATACCGGCAGCAAGCTGGTGAACGCGGTCCAGCAGGACGTGCACGCCATTCTGCAACAGGGCGAAGCGCAGGTCGAAAAAGCGGCGAAAGCCCTGATCGCTGCCGCACGCCAGGAAGCAGACGAGAAACTGACGGCGGAGCTGTCGCGTCTTGAGGCGCTGAAGGCGGTCAACCCGAACATTCGCGATGACGAACTGGAAGCCATTGAAAGCAACCGTCAGCAGGTGATGGAAGCCCTGGCGCAGGCCGGATGGCGTCTGGATGCGCTGCGACTGATCGTCGTGACGCATCAATAAGGAAAAGGTTATGGTTCTGGAGTCCTACAATCCGCCGCAGGATCCCTGGCTGGTGGTGCTGTATCAGGATGAGCACATTATGGTGGTCAACAAGCCGAGCGGCCTGTTGTCCGTGCCGGGCCGCCTTGCCGAGCACAAAGACAGCGTGATGACGCGCGTACAGCGTGATTTTCCGCAGGCCGAATCCGTGCATCGTCTCGACATGGCGACCAGCGGCGTGATTGTGGTGGCTCTCACCAAAGCGGCGGAGCGGGAGCTGAAGCGCCAGTTCCGCGAGCGTGAACCGAAAAAGCAGTATCTGGCACGCGTCTGGGGTCATCCGGAGAAGGCGGAAGGTTTAGTCGATCTTCCGCTGATTTGCGACTGGCCGAATCGCCCGAAGCAAAAAGTGTGTTTCGAAACGGGAAAGTCCGCGCAAACGGAATATGCAGTGCTGGAATACGCCGATGACAATACGGCTCGCATACAGCTGAAACCTGTCACCGGGCGCTCCCATCAGCTGCGCGTGCACATGCAGGCGCTGGGGCATCCGATTCTGGGCGACCGTTTCTATGCCACGCCGGAAGCCCTGGCGATGGCGCCGCGCCTGCTGCTTCACGCGGAGATGTTAACCATTACTCACCCGCAGTTTGGCAACAGCATGACGTTTAAGGCACCGGCGGATTTCTGATTTTTTGCCCGGTGGCGGCTGATGCCTTACCGGCCTACGAAAACGCTTCCCCGAGGGCCGGATAAGGCGCCAGCCGCATCCGGCAATTCATAGCACTTTATTTAAAACCTTTCTGATCTTTCACCAGCTCGTACGCACGCTGGATCTCCTGCGCTTTCTGCTTCGCCATTTCCATCATTTCTGGCGGCAAGCCTTTCGCAACCAGCTTATCCGGGTGATGTTCGCTCATCAGCTTGCGGTACGCACGTTTGATGGTTGTGGCATCGTCAGTGGGCTTTACGCCCAGTACGTTGCAGGCATCTTCCAGGGTCGGGCCTCGCTGTGACTGCTGCCAGCCACCGCCTGAACGTGACTGCTGCTGATAGCCGCCACCAAACTGCGCACCGCCCTGCATCATGCGTAAAAACTGATCGAACTGCGCGCGGGAGATGCCCAGCTCGTCGGCAATAACGAACAGCACTTCGCGCTCGTTCGGGTGCAGAGAGCCATCGGCAAACGCGGCCTGAATCTGAATTTCCAGAAACATCCGAATCAAATCAAAGCGGCCAAAGCAGACGCCGCGGAACTGGCGCATTTTCTCGCGCAGCGGGTAGTTATCTGCCTTACCAACGCGAAACGCCTGCTGCGCTGCAGTGCGGGAAGCACCATGCAGATTCATTCTGTCCATTAAAACGCTGGCGACCTGAATGTCCGCCTCGGTCACGCGCCCTTTGGATTTAGTCAGGTGTCCCATCACCTCAAAGGTGGTGGCAAAAAACAGCGACTGACGCTCCTGCTGACCCGCAAAAAAGTTGAGTCTTCGGCTTCGCGCCTTGTCAAACATGTGGCCAATCAGCAGGCCAAGCACCGCGCCCCAGAATCCACCGCCCATCATGAGCGCCACGGCCACACCAATCACTTTACCCCAATACTGCATAGACTCCCCGGATAGTCATTATCATCATGTCGCAGGTAATGGCTTGCGCCTTGATAAAAGGCGATTTTCACAGCACTCACCTGATGGTCAGTGCAGGACATAACCTATAATTTGCTTTATCATACTCGCCATTCTACACAGTGCCTAACGCCACTGGCTCGAAGCGGCAGGATTAACACTGGCGCGTTAACGATGAGTACGTTAGTCTCTGACCGTTTGCAAGCCGCGAAGCCACAGATGACGGAACAACAAATACAACGTATGAAAAAACGTATTCCCACCCTTCTGGCTACCCTGATCGCCAGCGCCCTGTACAGTCAGCAGAGCGCCGCCGCCGACCTCGCATCACAGTGTATGCTAGGGGTACCAAGCTATAACCGTCCGCTGGTTCAGGGGGATACTAATAGCCTGCCTGTCACCATCAACGCCGATCACGCCAAAGGGAATTACCCTGATGATGCCGTATTTACCGGCAATGTCGATATTAATCAGGCAAACAGCCGACTGCAGGCGGATGAGGTGCAGCTGCATCAGAAACAGGCACCGGGTCAGGCCGATCCTGTGCGAACTGTCGATGCTCTGGGTAATGTACACTATGACGACAACCAGGTGATCCTGAAAGGTCCTAAAGCCTGGTCAAACCTGAATACCAAAGACACTAACGTCTGGCAGGGCGATTACCAGATGGTAGGGCGTCAGGGCCGCGGTACCGCCGACGTGATGAAACAGCGTGGCGAAAATCGCTATACCATTCTGGATAACGGCACTTTCACCTCTTGTCTGCCGGGTTCAAATACCTGGAGCGTAGTGGGTAGCGAAGTTATCCATGACCGCGAAGAGCAGGTTGCTGAAATCTGGAACGCCCGCTTTAAAATTGGCCCGGTGCCGGTGTTCTACAGCCCTTACCTGCAGCTGCCGGTCGGTGACAAGCGTCGTTCAGGCTTCCTGATCCCGAATGCCAGGTACAGCAGCAACAACGGCTTTGAGTTCTATCTGCCGTACTACTGGAACATTGCGCCAAACTTCGATGCCACGATTACTCCGCACTATATGGACAAACGCGGCGGCGTCATGTGGGAAAACGAATTCCGTTATCTGACCCAGGCGGGCGCAGGCCTGTTTGAGTTTGATTATCTGAATAAAGACAAGGTCTACGAAGACGACTATCCCTCTGAAGATAACAGCCGTCGCTGGCTCTTCTACTGGAAACACTCGGGCGTAATGGACCAGGTCTGGCGATTCAATGCCGACTACACCAAAGTCAGCGATCCGCATTACTTCAATGACTTCGACTCCAAATACGGCTCCAGCACCGATGGCTATGCGACGCAGAAATTCAGCGTGGGTTACGCCGTAGAGAACTTTAACGCCACGGTTTCGAGCAAGCAGTTCCAGGTCTTCGATACGCAGAACAGCAACTCCTATGCGGCGCAACCGCAGCTGGACGTTAACTTCTATCAGAACGATGTCGGTCCATTTGACACCCGTATTTATGGCCAGGCGGTGCATTTTAAAAACACCAACGACAACATGCCGGAAGCCACGCGTGTCCACCTCGAGCCCACCATCGACCTGCCGCTGTCTAACGACTGGGGAAGCATCGATACCGAGGCCAAGCTTCTGGCCACGCACTATCAGCAGGACGATGTCGACTGGTATAACACCCGATATCGGACAGACCTGAAAGAGAACGTCAACCGCGTGCTGCCGCAGTTCAAAGTTGACGGCAAGATGGTCTTTGAACGCGATATGGACTGGTCTCAGGGCTATATCCAGACCCTGGAACCACGAGCCCAGTACCTCTATGTACCGTACAAAGATCAAAGCAATATTATGCAGTACGACTCCACGCTGCTGCAGTCGGACTACAGCGGTCTGTTCCGCGACCGCTCTTACAGCGGCCTCGATCGTATTGCCTCAGCAAACCAGGTAACGACTGGCGTGACAACCCGCGTTTATGATCAAAATGCCGTTGAACGTTTTAACGCATCCGTGGGTCAAATCTACTACTTCACGCCGTCCCGTACGGGTGATGAAAGTGATGACTGGTCTTCAAGCGATCAAAAAGGCTCGCTGGTATGGGCAGGTGATACCTACTGGCGCATGACCGATCGGTGGGGCCTGCGCGGCGGTATTCAGTACGATACTCGTCTGGATAACGTCGCTACCGGTAACGGTACGATTGAATACCGCCGTGATGAAAACCGTCTGGTTCAGCTGAACTACCGCTATGCAAGCCCGGAGTATATTAAGGCGACATTGCCGTCGAGTTACTCCACTGCGGCTCAGTATAAAGACGGGATTTCTCAGATTGGGACGACGGCAAGCTGGCCAATCGTCGACAGATGGTCAGTGGTGGGTGCGTATTACTACGACACCAACGTCAACAAGCCAGCGGATCAGATGTTGGCCGTGCAGTATAACTCCTGCTGCTACGCCATCCGCCTCGGCTATGAGCGCAAGCTCAACGGTTGGGATAACCAGAACGTGCAAGGGAAATACGACAACGTCATTGGCTTCAATATTGAACTGCGCGGCCTGAGTTCGAACTATGGCCTGGGCACTCAGCAGATGTTGCGTACGCCAATCATGCCGTATCAAAGCTCTTTGTAACGCCACAATTTAGAAACGTAATCCGCCTTTGCGGTTAATTGAAATGGAAAGAGTATGAAGAACTGGAAAACGCTGCTTCTCGGTATCGCCATGGTTGCGAATACCAGTTTCGCTGCCCCACAGGTTGTCGATAAGGTAGCAGCCGTCGTAAATAACGGCGTCGTACTGGAAAGCGACGTCGACAATATGATGCAGTCTGTGAAAGGCGGTGCCGGTCAGGCCGGACAGCAGCTGCCGGACGATGCTACGCTCCGTCACCAGATCCTGGAACGTCTGATCATGGATCAGATTGTCCTGCAGATGGGGCAAAAAATGGGCGTCAAAATCTCTGACGACCAGCTCGACCAGGCTATTGCCAACATCGCAAAACAGAACAACATGACCATGGATCAGATGCGCAGCCGTCTGGCCTATGACGGTATGAACTACAACACCTACCGCGCCCAGATCCGTAAAGAGATGATTATCTCTGAGGTGCGTAACAATGAAGTTCGCCGTCGTATCACCGTTCTGCCGCAGGAAGTGGACGCTCTGGCTTCCCAGATTGGCAACCAGAACGACGCCAGCACTGAACTGAACCTGAGCCATATCCTGATCCCGCTGCCGGAAAATCCAACGTCCGATCAGGTGAACGAAGCAGAAAGCCAGGCACGTTCTATTGTTGAACAGGCCAAAGGCGGCGCTGACTTCGGCAAGCTCGCCATCACTTATTCCGCAGACCAGCAGGCGCTGAAAGGCGGCCAGATGGGCTGGGGTCGCATTCAGGAACTGCCATCGATCTTCGCTCAGGCGTTAAGCACCGCGAAGAAAGGAGACGTGATTGGCCCAATCCGCTCCGGCGTCGGCTTCCACATCATCAAGGTGAACGATCTGCGCGGCCAGAGCCAGAGCATTTCCGTGACCGAAGTGCACTCTCGCCACATCCTGCTGAAGCCGTCACCTATCATGACGGACGATCAGGCTCGTGCGAAGCTTGAGCAGGTTGCTGCAGACATCAAGAGCGGCAAAACCACCTTTGATAAAGCCGCGAAAGAGCTCTCACAGGATCCGGGTTCTGCCAACCAGGGCGGTGACTTAGGCTGGGGCACGCCAGACATGTACGATCCGGCCTTCCGTGATGCGCTGATGAAACTCAGCAAAGGCGAAATGAGCGCCCCGGTTCACTCCTACTTCGGCTGGCATCTCATTCAGCTACTGGATACCCGCAACGTGGACCGTACCGACGCAGCGCAGAAAGATCGCGCTTACCGCATGCTGATGAACCGTAAGTTTGCCGAAGAAGCGGCCACCTGGATGCAGGAACAACGCGCCAGCGCTTACGTTAAAATTCTGAGCAACTAATGACGCAACACCAACGTGTGGTTATCACTCCCGGCGAACCCGCCGGGATTGGCCCCGACCTCGTGGTACAGCTGGCCCAGCTTGACTGGCCCGTTGAGCTGGTGGTGTGTGCCGATGAAACGCTTTTGACAGACCGGGCAGCAATGCTCGGTTTGCCTTTAACGCTCCTGCCCTATCGTGCCCACTGCGCACCTGTGCCGCAAAAAGCCGGTACGCTCACCCTGCTTTCCGTCCCGCTCCATGCCTCCGTGACGCCCGGTACGCTGAATGTGAAAAACGGTGCTTACGTCGTGGAAACGCTGGCTCGCGCCTGCGACGGTGCGACGAACGGCGAGTTTGCGGCGCTCATCACTGGCCCTGTGCAGAAAAGTATTATCAACGATGCCGGGATCCCGTTTATCGGGCATACCGAATTCTTTGAAGAGCGTTCAGGCACGCAAAAAGTGGTGATGATGCTGGCGACCGAGGAGCTTCGCGTTGCGCTGGCGACCACTCACCTGCCGCTGAAAGCCATCAGCGAGGCCATCACGGCCGATCTGTTGCGTGAGGTAATCGACATTCTCCACGACGATCTGCAAACCAAGTTTGGCATTAAAGCGCCACACATTCTGGTCTGCGGGCTGAACCCTCACGCGGGTGAAGGCGGCCACATGGGCATGGAAGAGATCGACACGATTATTCCGGTGCTAGATGAAATGCGCGCCAGAGGCATGAATCTGAGCGGGCCGCTGCCTGCTGACACCCTTTTCCAGCCTAAATATCTCGACCATGCCGACGCGGTGCTTGCGATGTACCACGATCAGGGCCTGCCCGTGCTAAAATACCAGGGTTTCGGCCGCGCAGTGAATATTACGCTCGGCTTACCTTTTATCCGTACGTCCGTTGACCATGGCACCGCGCTTGAACTGGCGGGCCAGGGGAAAGCGAACGTCGGCAGTTTTATTACGGCGCTTAATCTCGCCATCAAAATGATTGTTAACTCTCAATGAATAATCGAGTCCATCAGGGCCACTTAGCCCGTAAACGCTTCGGGCAAAACTTCCTCAACGATCAGTTTGTGATCGACAGCATTGTTTCGGCCATCAACCCACAGAAGGGTCAGGCGATGGTTGAAATCGGCCCCGGCCTTGCTGCGCTGACCGAACCGGTTGGCGAGCGCCTGGACAAACTGACCGTTATCGAGCTTGACCGCGATCTGGCTGCTCGTCTGCAAACGCACCCGTTCCTCGGGCCAAAGCTCACTATTTTTCAGCAGGATGCGATGACCATGAACTTCGGCGATCTGTCGAAGGAGATGGGTCAGCCGCTGCGCGTATTCGGCAACCTGCCGTACAACATCTCTACCCCGCTGATGTTCCACCTGTTTAGCTATACTGATGCCATCGCCGACATGCACTTCATGCTGCAAAAAGAGGTGGTTAACCGTCTGGTTGCAGGGCCAAACAGTAAGGCGTATGGTCGATTAAGCGTGATGGCACAGTACTACTGCAACATCATACCCGTGCTGGAAGTACCGCCAACCGCTTTTACGCCACCGCCGAAAGTGGATTCTGCCGTGGTGCGTCTGGTGCCACACGCCACGCTGCAGCATCCGGTGAAAGAGATTCGGGTGTTAAGCCGAATCACCACCGAAGCGTTCAACCAGCGTCGTAAAACCATTCGTAACAGCCTCGGCAATATCTTCTCCGTAGAGGTACTGACCGAGCTTGGCGTTGACCCGGCGATGCGTGCAGAAAACATCTCTGTCGCCCAGTACTGCCGCATGGCGAACTGGCTGTCAGACAATGCGCCCCCAAAGGAGAGCTAAACCATGATCAATTCGCCCCGCGTTTGTGTCCAGGTCCAGAGCGTTTACATTGAGGCGCAGTCCTCACCGGAAGATGAGCGCTATGTGTTTGCCTATACGGTCACGATCCGCAACCTGGGGCGAGGATCGGTGCAGCTGCTTGGCCGCTACTGGTTGATTACCAATGGCCACGGCCGGGAAACCGAAGTGCAGGGAGAAGGCGTCGTGGGCGTGCAACCGCACATCGCGCCTGGCAACGAATATCAGTACACCAGCGGTGCCGTACTGGAAACGCCACTCGGCACCATGCAGGGTCACTATGAAATGATCGACGCAGAGGGCAACCCTTTCAGCATCGATATTCCCGTTTTCCGTCTGGCCGTGCCAGCCCTCATCCATTGATACAATGAGCACATACCTTATTGGCGACGTTCACGGCTGCTACGATGAACTGATCGCGTTATTAAAGCAGGTGAACTTTCAGCCCGGTCAGGACGAACTCTGGCTGACGGGCGATCTCGTTGCACGCGGCCCGGCATCGCTTGACGTTCTGCGTTATGTGAAGTCGCTCGGCGAGAGCGTGCGCCTGGTACTCGGCAATCATGACCTGCATCTGCTGGCGGTATTCGCCGGGATAAGCCGTAATAAGCCGAAAGACAGATTAACCCCGCTGCTGGAAGCACCGGATGCCGACGAGCTGCTGAACTGGCTGCGCCGCCAGCCGCTGCTGCAGGTAGATAAAGAGAAAAAGCTGGTAATGGCCCATGCCGGGATCACGCCCCAGTGGGATCTGGAAACCGCAGAGCTGTGCGCCCGCGATGTTGAAGCGGTGCTGTGCAGTGACTCTTATCCTTTCTTCCTCGATGCCATGTACGGTGATTTACCCAACCACTGGTCGCCAGAGCTCTCCGGCCTGGCGCGTCTGCGCTTCATCACCAACGCTTTCACGCGCATGCGCTACTGCTTCCCGAACGGTCAGCTCGACATGTACACCAAAGAGTCGCCGGAAAACGCGCCTGCACCGCTGAAGCCGTGGTTCGCCATTCCGGGTCCGGTCACAGACGAGTACAGCGTGATTTTCGGCCACTGGGCATCGCTTGAAGGTAAGGGTACGCCGGAAGGGGTTTACGCGCTGGATACGGGCTGCTGCTGGGGTGGAGAACTGACGTGCCTGCGTTGGGAAGATAAGCAATATTTTGTGCAGCCGTCTAATCGCCATCTGGATTTAGGTGAAGACGAGGCTGTTGCTTCTTAATCGACTTGCCTGATGGCGCTGATTGCCAGGTGGCGGCTGATGCCTTACCTGGCCTACAAATCAGGCCTACAAAAAAGTAGCCCCGGTAAGCATCGCACCACCGGGGAAGACACCTTAACGCCTGTCTAAAATCTCAAAGCAGTAGCTATGTGAATTCTGCTCGTCTGCATCGTGAAACTCGCTGAACGTGGATTCCCAGTCGTCCGGATCGTAATCCGGGAAGTGAGTATCCCCTTCCACTTCCGCATCAATGTGCGTCAGATACAGTCGCTGCGCTTTCGGCAGGAACTGTTCGTACACGCGACCACCGCCGATCACCATGATCTCTTCGGCATCGCCGCAGGCCGCGATGGCTTCATCCACCGATTTGACCCACGTCACGCGATCGTCCGTACCTGCCTGACTGCTGATCACGATGTTTTTACGGCCTGGCAGCGGGCGACCAATGGATTCCCAGGTCAGACGCCCCATCACCACGGGTTTGTTTAACGTTGTACGCTTGAACCAGGCGAGATCGGCAGGAATGTCCCAGGGCATGGCGTTTTCCATGCCGATAACGCGATCCACCGCTAACGCCGCAATCAGACTGATCATTGAAAATTTCCCGGATGCAAAAATTGCCGCCACTATACGGAAAGCATAATCTTTCGTCGACTGGCGGCTGAGTAAAGAAGAGGAAATATTTTCCCCTTCTTTCTAAGTGCCCGTTAAACCGAAGGTTTCGTCTCCGGCTCGTCTGCCGGGTTGCCGGTATGTTTACCTTCTTCTGTTCCCTGCCAGCCGTGGCGCTGGATAATCGCCATATTGCTACGGTCTTCGTTGATGATATCGGTCAGCATCGCGCTGGTGCGTTTGAACGCCGCCGCGAACGACGCATCATCCTCTTCCGCCATATCCACCATCTCTTCAACCATGCGCACGTTAAAACGACGGAAAACATCCGCACGCTCACGCGCTTCATAGGCACCGAGCCCCAGCGCTTCCAGCGCCATGCGGCCTGACTTGAGTGCACCTTCGAACGTTTCACGCTCCGGTGCCTCAATGCCCGCCTGCCTCAGCTGAATATAGTGATCGATATCGCGGGCGCGGGCGATAATCCGCAGATGCGGGAAGTGCTCTTTCGCAAGCGTCGTCAGCTCGAGGTTCGATTTGGGATCGTCAATTGCGTTGATCAGTACTTCTGCTCGCGCAGCACCGGCTGACTCCAGCATATCGACCCGCGTGGCATCACCGTAAAACACCTTCATATCGAATTTACGCAGCGTATCGACATGATCCGGATCGTGATCGAGGATGACCATTTTAACGCCGCTGGAAAGCAGCATTCTCCCGGCTATCTGCCCAAAACGACCAAAGCCTGCAATGATGACGCGCGGCTGCTCCTCATCGATCTCATCGGCTTCACGCTCCTGACCACTGGCGGATTGTTCAAGGCGGGACAGCACCACCAGCAGGATCGGCGTTGATGCCATTGACAGCGCGACGGCAAGCGTCAGCGCCTTAGCCCATTCGGGATCCAGCACGTTGGCCATCTGCGCTGCGCCAAAGACCACAAACGCAAACTCACTTCCCTGCCCTAACAGCACGGCAAACCAGCGCCGCTGCGCTTTTGGCACGCCCAGAGGTCGGGCAATGAGCCACAGCATCACGGCTTTGATAATAAGGAAGCCCGCCAGCAGAATCAGAATCCGCAGCGGATGCGTAACCAGCGTCCCGAAGTCGATTGACATCCCTACGCCGATAAAGAACAGCCCCAGCAGCAGACCTTTGAACGGCTCGATATCGCTTTCCAGCGCATGACGATATTCGGAGCTTGCCAGCAGCACGCCCGCCAGGAATGCGCCCATCGCCATGGATAAACCGACTTCTTCCAGCAGCAGACCAAAGCCGAAGACCAGAAACAGCGCCACTGCGCTGAAGACCTCGCGCAGGCCGGAACGGGCGACAAAACGCAGCACCGGACGGGTGACATAGCGCCCAAGCAGAATAACCAGCACCAGCGCACCCGCCACTTTGAGCGCTGAAAGGCCAAAGGCAGCAAGCGTTGTTGAGGCCCCGCTTGTCGCCAGCAGTGGGATCATCGCTACCAGCGGAATCGCCGCAATATCCTGGAACAGCAGTACCGCAAAAGCGCTGCGCCCGAGCTGAGAAACCGTCAGATTACGCTCATTCATAGCCTGCATGGCAATCGCCGTTGAGGAAAGCGCCAGCGTCATACCGATAAGCTCCGCAACTTTCCAGTCGAGGCCAAGCAGCATGCAAAACACGCCAATAAGCGCGCCGCAGGCGACCATCTGTAATGCTCCACCGCCAAACACCGACGCGCGAAGCTTCCACAAGCGCTGTGGATCGAGCTCGAGACCAATGACGAACAGCATCAGCACCACGCCAATTTCGGCGAAGTGCAAAATAGACTCGGCATCCGTGACCAGACGTAAGCCCCACGGCCCGATAATGCAGCCAGCGATCAGATAACCGAGTACCGATCCCAGCCCCAGGCGCACCGCAATGGGCACGATTAATGCCGCCGAGCCGAGATAAATCAGCGCCTGAATGAGCGTATGACTATCCATGATGCACCTCCTGCCATTCCATCAGCCGTTGTTTATAGTGACGCGCCTGCGCAGCGAGGGTTTCATCATCGCAGATAAAGGTGCAGTGCATGGCGAACGGGGGGAGCCAGTTCAGACCGCAATAGATCGCAGTGGCCTGCAAAGGCTGGGCAAGAATGTCAAAACCTGGAAAGCTGCCAACGGCAAAGTGATCTTCCCCCCCGCCGGTGGTCACCGCCCACATCAGGCTTTTACCCTGCAGCGCCGTGCCGCCGTGCCCGTAGGCCCAGCCGTGAGAAAGGACTTTGTCGATCCAGAGTTTGAGGAGCGGCGGCACGCTGTACCACTGCATTGGGTGCTGCCAGATAACCAGGTCGGCGCGGGAAAGCGCCTCCTGCTCAGCGGCAACGTCGATGTTAAAATCGGGATAGAGGTGATAAAGAGAACGGATTTCTACGCCGTCGACTTCCCTTGCCTGCTCAAGCATCCGCTTATTCGCATGCGAGTGCTGCGGATAGGGATGTGCATAAATAATCAAAATCATCTGTTAGCCTGTTTTGCCTTACTTTGTGTTATCAGCAAAGTGTAGACAGTTCGGCCCCAGGCTAACAGTGAAGATTCGTGCCGTTAATGGTCGAGAAAACTGAATCAGTTATCTAATTCACCCATCGATTGCACCTGATCGCGGTTAATCTGTTCGGTTTTACCTGTTTCGGCGTTCTTGTAAGAGACCAGACCGGTGTCTTTATCTACCTCAGGCTTGCCATCGGTAACAATCGTTTTACCGTCGGTGGTTTTCACCGCCTGGTTTGAGGAACAGCCCGCTACGGTAAGCAAAGTGGCAGCGGCAAACAGTGAAGTGATCAGAAGGTTATTACGCATGGTGCTCTCCCGTGCTGTGTATTATTGATTCTCTCGCTAACCATTTTAGGCTAACTGACTGAACACAGATGGAAAACCAGAAGTTTCTTAAGATGAAGTGCGGAAGTGGCGGCATTTTGTCATGCCCGGCAAGCAGAACGCCGCCGGGCAATATTGCCGGGAGGCGACGACGCCTGACCCGGCCTGCTGCGAGATTACTTGTTAATCTGCGCGTGCATTTCCTGCACCGAAATCACCTTCTCGGTGGCGTCCGCGTTCAGCGCCATGGCCGTCGCGAAGCCGCCGTTCAGGGTGGTGTCGTAATGCACTTTGTACTGCAGTGCGCTGCGGCGAATCAGCTTAGAGTCTTCAATCGCCTGGCGGCCTGCGGTGGTGTTGATGATGTAGGTGTACTCGCCATTCTTGATACGGTCCTGAATGTGCGGACGGCCTTCATGCACTTTATTCACCAGACGCGGGTTGATACCGGCTTCACCCAGCACGACGGCGGTGCCGTGGGTGGCATCCAGCTCAAAGCCCTGCTTAAGCAGCTTCGCCGCCAGGTCCACCACGCGCTCTTTGTCACCTTCACGCACGGAGAGCAGCGCACGGCCCTGCTTCTTCATGGTGGAGTTGCTGCCGAGCTGCGCTTTGGCAAAGGCTTCCGCGAAGGTGCGACCAACGCCCATCACTTCCCCGGTAGAGCGCATTTCTGGCCCTAACAGCGGGTCGACGCCCGGGAACTTGTTGAACGGCAGCACAACTTCTTTCACCGAGTAGTACGGCGGGATGATTTCTTCAGTGTGGCCCTGCTGCTTCAGCGACTGGCCGACCATCACGCGCGCCGCCACTTTCGCCAGAGGCAGGCCGGTGGCTTTAGAAACGAACGGCACGGTACGCGCTGCACGCGGGTTCACTTCAATCAGGTAGACTTCGTTGTCTTTCACCGCGAACTGCACGTTCATCAGGCCGCGAACCTGCAGCTCGAAGGCCAGCTTCTGCACCTGCTCGCGCATCACGTCCTGAATCTCTTTGCTCAGGGTGTAGGCTGGCAGAGAACACGCGGAGTCACCGGAGTGAACGCCCGCCTGTTCGATATGCTCCATGATGCCGCCAATCAGCACGCTTTCGCCATCGCAGATGGCGTCAACGTCCACTTCCACCGCATCGTCCAGGAAGCGGTCCAGCAGTACTGGCGCATCGTTAGACACGCTGACCGCGGTCTGGAAGTAGCGGCGCAGGTCGGCTTCGTCATAAACGATTTCCATCGCGCGGCCGCCGAGTACGTAGGAAGGACGCACCACCAGCGGATAGCCGATGTCTTTCGCCTTCTCGACCGCCATGTCGATGGTGGTGACGGTGGCGTTCGCAGGCTGCTTCAGTTTCAGACGGTCAACCGCCTGCTGGAAGCGCTCGCGGTCTTCAGCACGGTCGATAGCGTCCGGGCTGGTGCCGATAATCGGTACGCCCGCCGCTTCCAGCGCACGCGCCAGCTTCAGCGGAGTCTGGCCGCCGTACTGCACGATAACGCCCTTCGGTTTCTCGATGCGTACGATTTCCAGCACGTCTTCAAAGGTCACTGGCTCGAAGTACAGGCGGTCAGAGGTGTCGTAGTCGGTGGAGACGGTTTCCGGGTTACAGTTGACCATGATGGTCTCATAACCATCTTCACGCAGCGCCAACGACGCGTGTACGCAGCAGTAGTCGAACTCAATACCCTGGCCGATACGGTTCGGGCCGCCGCCGAGGACCATGATTTTGTCACGGTCGGTAGACGGGTTCGCTTCGCACTCTTCTTCGTACGTGGAGTACATGTACGCGGTATCGGTAGAAAATTCTGCCGCACAGGTATCCACGCGCTTGTAAACCGGGTGCAGGTTGTACTGGTCGCGCAGTTTGCGCACTTCGGACTCGCGTACGCCGGCCAGTTTTGCCAGACGCGCATCGGCAAAGCCTTTACGCTTCAGGGCGCGCAGGAAATCAGCGTCAAGGCCGGTGATGCCGACTTCTGCCACTTTCTCTTCCAGACGCACCAGCTCTTCAATCTGCACCAGGAACCAGCGGTCAACGTTGGTCAGGTTGAAGACGCCGTCTACGGACAGGCCTGCACGGAACGCATCGGCGATGTACCAGATACGCTCGGCACCGGCGTCTTTCAGCTCGCGACGGATTTTTGTCAGCGCTTCAGGATCGTCCAGGCTCACTTTCGGGTCGAAGCCTGTTGCTCCCACTTCCAGACCGCGCAGCGCTTTCTGTAAGGACTCCTGCTGGGTACGGCCAATCGCCATCACTTCACCGACGGATTTCATCTGCGTCGTCAGGCGGTCGTTCGCGCCCACAAACTTCTCGAAGTTGAAGCGAGGGATTTTGGTCACAACGTAGTCGATGGACGGCTCGAAGGACGCCGGTGTACGCCCGCCGGTGATGTCGTTCATCAATTCGTCGAGGGTGTAACCTACCGCCAGTTTCGCCGCCACTTTGGCAATCGGGAAGCCGGTCGCTTTCGAAGCCAGCGCGGAAGAACGAGACACGCGCGGGTTCATTTCGATAACAATCAGGCGACCGTTTTTCGGGTTCACGGAGAACTGGACGTTGGAGCCGCCGGTTTCCACGCCGATTTCACGCAGCACCGCCATCGAGGCGTTACGCATGATTTGATATTCTTTGTCGGTCAGCGTCTGGGCAGGGGCAACGGTAATGGAGTCGCCGGTGTGGATGCCCATGGCGTCGAAGTTTTCGATGGAGCAGACGATGATGCAGTTGTCGTTTTTATCACGCACCACTTCCATCTCGTACTCTTTCCAGCCGATCAGCGATTCATCAATCAGCAGTTCGTTGGTTGGAGAAAGATCCAGGCCACGGGCGCAGATCTCTTCGAACTCTTCGCGGTTGTAGGCGATGCCGCCGCCGGTGCCGCCCATGGTGAAGGACGGACGGATGATGCATGGATAGCCTACGTCGGCAGCAACGGCCAGCGCTTCTTCCATCGTATGCGCGATACCGGAACGGGCGGTATCCAGGCCGATTTTCTTCATCGCCACGTCGAAGCGACGGCGGTCTTCCGCTTTATCAATCGCGTCGGCGGTAGCGCCAATCATTGTCACGCCGAATTCTTCCAGCACGCCCTGACGCTCCAGCTCCAGCGCGCAGTTCAGCGCAGTCTGGCCGCCCATGGTCGGCAGGACCGCGTCCGGACGCTCTTTTTCGATGATTTTACGTACCACTTCCCAGTGAATCGGCTCGATGTAGGTTGCATCGGCCATTTCCGGGTCGGTCATGATGGTTGCCGGGTTGGAGTTCACCAGAATGACGCGGTAGCCCTCTTCGCGCAGCGCTTTACACGCCTGGGCACCGGAGTAGTCGAACTCACAGGCCTGGCCGATAACAATCGGGCCAGCGCCGAGGATCAGGATGCTTTTTATGTCTGTACGTTTTGGCATGGTCTTCTCGGCTCCTGATTATTTAGCGGTCTTACGGTATTGCTCGATAAGTTCGATAAAGTGGTCGAACAGCGGCGCGGCATCGTGCGGGCCAGGGCTCGCTTCAGGGTGCCCCTGGAAACTGAACGCCGGTTTGTCGGTACGGTGGATGCCCTGAAGAGTGCCGTCGAACAGCGACTTATGCGTCACGCGCAGCGTGGCAGGCATTGATGCTTCGTCAACCGCAAAACCGTGGTTCTGCGCGGTGATCATCACCGTGTTGTTGTCGATGTCTTTCACCGGATGGTTGCCGCCGTGGTGGCCGAACTTCATCTTGATGGTTTTGGCTCCGCTCGCCAGCGCCAGCAGCTGATGGCCGAGGCAGATACCAAATACCGGAATATCGGTTTCGAGGAATTTCTCAATCGCGGTAATCGCGTAGTCGCACGGTGCCGGGTCGCCCGGGCCGTTGGAAAGGAAGATGCCGTCCGGGTTCATCGCCAGCACGTCTTCGGCCGGGGTTTTCGCCGGAACAACGGTCAGGCGGCAGCCGCGGTCTACCAGCATGCGCAGGATGTTGCGCTTTGCGCCGTAGTCATAGGCCACTACGTGGAACGGTAGCTCTTCTTCTTTCTTCGCTTCCGGTAGTTCACCCGCGAGCGTCCAGCTGCCCTGAGTCCAGCTGTAGGATTCCGCGGTGGTGACTTCTTTTGCCAGATCCATGCCGTTCAGGCCAGGGAAGGCTTTAGCCTTCTCCAGCGCCAGCTGAGCATCCAGGTTATCGCCTGCGATAATGCAGCCGTTCTGGGCGCCTTTTTCGCGCAGTAAACGGGTCAGCTTGCGGGTATCGATATCGGCAATCGCCACGATATTGTGACGCTTCAGGTAAGTCGAGAGGTCTTCAGTACTGCGGTAGTTGCTGGCAATCAGCGGCAGGTCGCGAATGATGAGGCCCTGAGCATGTACCTGGGAAGATTCTTCATCAGCGGCGTTGGTGCCGACATTACCGATATGGGGATAAGTGAGAGTGACGATTTGGCGGGAATAGGAAGGATCAGTGAGGATTTCTTGATAACCGGTCATTGAAGTATTGAAAACGACTTCCCCAACCGCCGAACCCGTTGCCCCTATGGCCCGACCGTGAAACTGGGTTCCGTCTTCCAGAACCAAAAGCGCTGACTTAATCAAAACATCCTCCAGAGAATATTCACTCAGTTTATCTGCATATTAATTCACTCAATACGATGAATCAATGCAAATCTGCTGCCCGCGAATTTCGTGCAAACGGCGGCATTCTGGAGATTAACGAGGAGAAAGTCAACGTAAAGACGGGTATTTTTTATGTTATTTCACGCCACTGGTGAATACGTCGCTGTAAGACAGGCAAAAAGATCATCTAACAGCCTTTCAGGAAACGCTTGCGCGCCAGGATAAGTGTAAAAATGAGGAGAGGGAAGTAAAAAAGTGGACCAGATGGTCAAAATTTACATTTACTCAACACATAATGAGATGATCACTTTATATTTTACCCTCTTAGAAATGAAAAACGATTCAAACAGATAAAATAAAAGGGCAATAAATTATTGCCCTCTGCAATCAACCAATTACGATTGCCACAACCACATCACGATGGGGTAAAACCTTTACAATCTGTTCAAATCTAGCACATCACGCATATCAAAAAGGCCATTACGTTTTTCTTTAAGCCACAAGGCCGATCTTACTGCCCCATTGGCAAAGGTCATGCGACTTGATGCTTTATGCGTGATTTCTATTCTTTCACCGATATCAGCGAACATCGCGGTATGTTCACCGACGATATCGCCTGCACGTACGGTAGCAAAACCAATTGTGCCCGGCTCGCGTTCTCCTGTGTGGCCTTCACGACTGTACACGGCACACTCTTTCAGATTTTTATCGAGCGCATGGGCAATCGCCTCGCCCATCGCCAGCGCAGTGCCGGAGGGGGCATCGACTTTATGACGGTGGTGCGCTTCAATAATTTCGATATCGGTGTAGTCGCCCATCACCTTCGCTGCCTTTTCCAGCAGCTTGAGCATGACGTTAACGCCGACGCTAAAGTTAGCCGCGAACACAATCGCAATGCTTTCTGAAGCGTCACGAATCGCCTGTTTACCCGCTTCGTCAAAACCGGTGGTGCCAATCACCATGCCTTTGCCGTGTTCGCGACAAAACGCCAGATGATGCAGGGTCCCTTCCGGGCGGGTAAAATCGATAAAGACGTCGAAATCATCCTTCACCGCGTCCAGGCTGCATTGCACCTTCACGCCTGTTACACCCATTCCCGCCAGTTCACCGGCATCTGCGCCCAGCAGAGAAGAGCCTTCACGTTCTAACGCCGCCCCGAGCTTTACGCCTTCCAGCTGCGCGGCGGCCTGAATCAGTTGCCGTCCCATACGGCCGCCCGCGCCAGCAATGGCGACGCGGATGTGTCCATCATGCATATCTATTCTCTTCGTTAATACAATGTAAATCGTTTTCAGAGTAACCAGCGCCTGAACACCCTGCCACCCAAAAACGTCGATAATTAGAATTTAACGTGAAACCACGATGAATATCAGTAAAAAGCATGGCGCTTAGCGAAAACCGCAGGAGCCCCGCACGACCAGCGTCGGCGGCAGGATCACCCGCTTCGGCGGTTCGTCGTTGCCCTGAATGCGGCTGAACAACAGCTCCCCCGCCTTGCGGCCAATCTCTTTTGCCGCCACCGATACCGTAGTCAGAGCCGGTTGCACCAGCGCAGCCTCGGTAATATCGTCAAAACCCACCAGCGCAAAATCACGCCCTGGTTCGCGCCCCGATTTGCGTAAAGCCTGCATAACGCCCAGCGCGACAATATCCTGATAGCATACGGCGGCGGTAATTTCCGGATAATGGCTTAAAAGCGCTTCCGCAACCCGCGCACCATCGCTCTGGCTCGCCTGAGAAGTGACAATCCACTCCGGCCTTGGCGAAACACCGCTTTCCAGCAGCTTGCTGGTAAAACCGCCAATACGCTGCGACCTTGTGCCGGAATTCTGACTGCCGCCGATAAAAGCGATGTTTTTGTGCCCGAGCTTCAGTAAATGCGCCGTCGCCATTTGCGTGCCAAGGAAGTTATCCGTGCCCACAAAATCAAAATCCGGATCGTCGAGCGGGCGCACCACCATAATGGCCGGAATATTGCGGCGCTTCAGGCCATCGAAAAAGGCCTGCGGCGTACCGCGCGCGGCACAGAGCACCATCCCGCAGGCGCTGTTGCGCATCAGCGAATCGACAAATTTCTGCTGCCTCTCCTCCGACTCTTCGCTGTTCGCCAGAAACAGCAGCATCTCGTGACGCTCCATTTCATGGCTCAGACCTGCGGTCATTTCACCGTAAAACGGGTTGGTGATGTCATGCAGCAGCAGGCCCACCTGGTTACTGCTGCGATTACGCAGATTCGCCGCAGTCTGGTTATAGACGTAGCCGGACTCATCCAGCGCTTTCAGCACTCTCTCCCGGGTCGCCTGCGAAATCCGCCCGCGGTTGCGCAGCACCATCGACACCGTTGCCGTAGACACTCCCGCCCGCTCGGCAACCAGGGCAAGCGTAATTGTTGTCATGGTTCCTCCTCTGTTCCGTACAGATTAATCGAATAACCTGATATTTGCATTACTCCCTGTGAGTTGCCTCACAGCCTGAATCACTAAACCCGGATTCTTGCTCCTTTTGCCGGGTTAATCGCGTTAACCACACTTTTCTCTTTCGGTTAATCGATTAATCTTAATGGACGCATTCAGGGAGATAAACATGACCGTAACCACCTATGATAAATTCCCGGAAGTCCCGGTTCAGGGCTTCGACAGCCAGGCCTGGCAGGGCTGGCGGGATATTATTGCCACGCTGAAAACCCGACTGACGCAAAAGCCCAAAATCGTGCTGGTGATTGACTGCTACCCGGGCGTGCGCCTCGCGGAGATTGAGCGAGAAATGACATCGCTGGATCCTGCACTGCTCCTCAACGCTGAAAACGCGCGCCGTGATGAGCAGTCATTACATGAGCTGCTGGCCCGCAATCTGACCGACGATCGCGTGTTTGGCGTGCTCTCCTGTCATCAGCTTCCGGAATTTTTTGACTCTGCCCGTCTGGAAACCCTACGCCGACAGGTCACCGATGTACAAGAAGGCCTGGTGATTGTTTACGGCCCCGGCGCTTCGCTGATACATCAGGGAGACGTGCTGATTTATGCCGATCTGCCGCGCTGGGAAATCCAGATGCGGATGCGCAGCGGCGAGCTTGGCAACTGGGGCGTCGAAAACCAACATGAAGATATTCTGCGCCGCTACAAGCGCGCCTTTTTCATCGAATGGCGGGTGTTCGATAAACACAAAACACCGCTGTTGAAACGTGCCGATTACCTGCTGGATACGACCCTTTCAGACGAGCCTGCGATGGTCAGCGGCGATGCGTTACGCGCAGGCCTGGCCCAAACCGCCGGACGTCCTTTCCGCGTAGTGCCGTTCTTCGACCCCGGCGTCTGGGGCGGCCAGTGGATGAAAAACCAGTTCGATCTCGATCCCTCGAAGCCTAACTACGCCTGGTGTTTTGACTGCGTGCCCGAGGAAAACAGCCTGTTGCTAAGGTTTGGCGACGTGCGGATCGAGATCCCTTCTCTCGACGTGGTTCTGCTGCACCCACGCGAACTGCTCGGTGAAAAAGTCCACGCCCGTTTTGGCGCAGAATTCCCGATTCGTTTCGATTTTCTCGACACCATCGGCGGCCAGAACCTCAGCTTCCAGGTCCATCCGCTGACCGAATACATTCAACAGCAGTTCGGCATGCACTACACCCAGGACGAGAGCTACTACATCCTGGAAGCCGAGCCGGACGCGGTCGTGTATCTCGGCACCAAAACGGGCACCGATCCCGTAGCCATGATTGACGATCTGCATCGCGCGGCGAACGGTGAAAAAGCCTTCGATGATGCGCGTTTCGTCAATCAGATCCCGGCCCGCAAGCACGATCACTTCCTGATCCCGGCGGGAACCGTCCACTGCTCCGGTTCCGGCACCATGGTGCTGGAGATCAGCGCCACGCCTTACATCTTTACCTTCAAGCTCTGGGACTGGGGCCGCCTCGGCCTCGACGGTTTGCCTCGCCCGGTGCATCTGGAGCATGGCGAACAGGTCATCGACTGGCAGCGGGACACAAAATGGGTCAATGAGCATCTGATCAACCGCATTGAGCCACTGGCCGAAGGCGAAGGCTGGCGCGAAGAGCGCACCGGATTGCATGAACGGGAATTTATCGAGACGCGCCGCCACTGGTTTACCGCCCCGGTAACGCATCACACTCACGGTGGCGTCAACGTGCTGAATCTCGTGGAAGGTGCAGAAGCCCGCGTGGAAAGCCCAACGGGGGCTTTCGATCCGTTCGTGGTGCACTACGCCGAAACCTTTATCGTCCCCGCGTCCGTCGGGGAATACCGAATTTCACCATGGGGCAAAGGCGTCGGACAACAGCTTGCCACCGTCAAAGCCTGGGTCAGGGGGTAAAAGATGATTTCCGTGATTGTCGCTTCACATGGCCCGCTGGCCGGCGCCTTACTGGAAAGCGCGAAAATGGTGTACGGCGAACTGCCGTACGTTCACGGCGTCACGCTCGGTGAAACTGCCGGAATAGAAGGCTTCCGGCATGATTTTTCCCGCACGCTGGCATCGGCAAGCGAAGGTGCAGACGGCGTGCTGGTGCTGTGCGATATGCAAAGCGGCACGCCGTGGAACGTGGCCTGTGAATACGCGTTTTCACCTCAAACCATGCCGCCCGTGGCGGTGCTGGCAGGGGTGAACTTGCCAATGTTGCTGCAAACCGACGACGTCCGGGCGCTGCAAAACGTTCATACCGCTGCTGCACTGCTGCTGGAGCTGACCCATCCGACGCTGGTGATTGCCGCTCCGGCATCGGTTACTCAATCTGATGATTTTTAAGGAGTCCGCCATGAGTCTTTCCTTTGTTCGTATCGACGACCGCGTCATTCATGGGCAGCTCGTCACGCGCTGGGCCAAAGAGCTGCCCTGCGACGGTATTGTGGCCATTGATGATGCCGTTGCGGCCGACCCCCTCCTCTCCTCAGTGATGAAAGGGGCCGTTTCCGATACCAAAGTCTGGCTGTTCGATACCGCCACGGCCATCGAAAAGCTGCCGAAGGTGATTGCGAGCGACAAGCGTTACTTCGTGATTGGTAAATCACCCGTCACCCTGCAGCGCATCGAAGAGGCCGGTATCAGCCTTAAAAACAACAACGGTAAAATCAACGTCGGCCCGATGAGCGCCCGTGCCAATACCACCACCATCGGCCCAAATCAGTCGGTGAGCGCTGAGGAAATTGCCGCATTCGAGTGGCTCAGCAACCACGGCCACCACGTTGAGTTTCGCCTGGTGCCGGACGCCAGCTGCTACAGCTGGCAGGATGCCCGGCAGAAGCTGAAATAAGGAGCCGATGATGATATTTGAAGCCACACTGATTGGCCTGCTGTGCTACCTCGGAGCGCTGAGCAGCCCCTGGCTGTTCGGCCTGACCGGCGGCTGGTACCTGATCACCCGTCCGCTGGTGTCGGGCATGCTGGTGGGCCTGATCCTTGGCGATCTCAAAACCGGGATCATGATTGGCGTTGCGGTACAGGCGGTCTATATCGCCATGGTCACGCCGGGCGGTTCGATGCCCGCCGACCTCAACTTTGTTGCATACCCGGCGATTGCACTGGGGATCCTGTCAGGTAAAGGGCCGGAAGTCGCGGTCGCGCTGGCGGCCACCATCGGCATTGCCGGAACCATTTTGTTTAACACCATGATGGTGCTGAACTCGTTCTGGAACCACCGGGCCGATAACGCGCTGGAGCGTGGCGACGAGCGAGGGCTTTACCTCAACAGCGCCATCTTCCCACAGGCGACCAACTTTCTTCTGCGCTTTGTCCCCACGTTTATTGCGGTCTACTTCGGTGCCCAGTACATCAGCGGCTTTATGGACAGCCTGCCGAAAGTCGTGATTTCGACAATGGGCGTGCTCGGCGGCATTCTGCCCGCCGTCGGCATCGCTATCCTGCTGAAGCAAATCATTAAAAACTACACCATGCTGATCTACTTCCTCGTTGGCTTCATTTGCATTGTTTTCCTGAAGCTGAACATGGTGGCGCTGGTGATCGTTGGTGCGCTGTTGGCGCTTATCCATTACAACTACAAGCCGGAAGCGCCGCAGCCCGCGGCGACCAGAGCGGCTGCGGACGATGAGGATGAATTCTGATGGAAGAACGTAAGCTGAACCGGGCCGATCTGCGCCGCTGCTGGCGGGCGTGGATGATGCACAACCTGTCGTCAATGAGCTTCGAGCGTCTGGAATCTTTTGGCTTCTGCCTGAGCATGCTGCCGGTAGCACGTAAGCTCTATCCGGACGCCACGCAGCGCACTGAAATGCTGCGCCGTCACGCCTCTTTCTACAACACCGAACCGCAAATCGGCGCGATCGTGAACGGCATGGCGCTGGGGCTCGAGGAGAAAAAAGCCAACGGTGAGCCCATCGACGGAGAGATGATCAACACCCTTAAGGTGGGGCTGATGGGGCCGATCGCGGGGATCGGCGACTCGATGATCCCCGGAATGCTGATCCCCATTCTGCTGAGCATTGGCATGGCGCTGGCAGCCGGGGGCAATATTCTTGGCCCTCTGTTTTACACCGTAGCGTGGCTGGCCATTATCTTACCCGGCTCGTGGTTCCTGTTTTTAAAAGGCTACCAGATGGGCTCGGGCTCGGTGGAAATGCTGGTCAGCAGTAAGTCTGCCCGCCTGCGCGAGGCACTGTCTCTGCTCGGCGTGTTCGTGATGGGCGGTGTGGCGGCAAGCTACGTTAAGCTCGGAACGGGACTTGAGTTCATCACCAAAGACGGCGTCAATATCCATGTGCAGCAGATGCTCGACGGCATTTTCCCGCAGCTGTTACCGCTGGTTGTCGTGCTGGGTACCTGGTATCTGATGGCGAAGCGTGGTGTATCGCCGGTAAAAGCGATGCTCCTGCTGCTGGTACTGGCGGCGATAGGTGTGGCTACAGGCGTGTTTGCCTGAGGTATTGCCCGGCAGCGTTGCATTTGCCGGGCCTGCAATATTCCGTAGGCCGGGTAAGCGTAGCGCCACCCGGCAATAATCATGGATGGAAGTTGTGCCACAGCGCAGCGGTTTTGTCCGGACGAGAGATAAACTGGAAACGCGCCGGATCGTCAATAAACTGCTGATAAATTGGCGCTTCAGTGATACCAAACTCATGGTACTGACGAGGCGTTATCGCCTGCAAACGCCCCGGCATATAGTGCGTATTATGCTGCCAGATAACCTGGTTATCCTGTAACAGCGGATACCATGCCAATCCTTTGTGCGCGCGCACAGCCTCATATTCAAAACCGTATTCCCTGTCGCACCACGCCCCAAACGTCAGTGGCTGCGACGGATCGGCAGAGATCGTGGCGTGCCCCCAGCCAGGCGGTACCAGCACCTTTTCACCAGGTCCGGCAATCACCGCAAAGCAGCGACCGGGATCGTCTGCCACGCATTCCTGCATGTAGATAATCGCCTTGCCCTGCCAGATCTCATACAGCTCCGGCGGCGACCAGCCGCTATGCTCGCTGATGCGATGAACATGCCCCTGGCTACGGATCGGCTCATCCCCTAATTTGCCCGCCGCGTAGGTCACGACCCCAAACAGCAACATCCTTTTTTTAAGCTCATCTCTGTCCTGCAGCCGGGCCACGTCCATGGCTATGGCGTAAACATCTTCCGGCCCGCCACATTCTGGATCGCGAAGGGAAGCGCGAATTTGATCGAGGTGGCGAATTTCAGGCATGGGACCCGTTACGTCTTCGCCGTAGGTGAAGCCTAATGGATCGCGATGGGCGACCATCGCCAGCCCGTAGGGCAAAACGGTCTCAGCCATTCTGCACCTCTTTCGCCATCCGCTGCAGGTTAGCCGTGGTGATACTTCTGGCAAATCCTCCCGCCAGGGATGCGTAATCATGCCCGGCGGTCGTTGGCCAGACGGCCAGCGCCGAGAGGATTTCGCTACCTGAATTAACCAAACGATGCGCAGTAAAGCCTGCGATGATATGCACGGATCCCGCCGTCACCTTTTCGAGGCGCGTCTTGCCCTGTTCGTCCTGTAGCAGCAGAAAACCTTCGCCGCACAGACCAAAGTAGACTTCGCCCTGCTCGCGGCGCGCGTGGAAATGCCCGCGGGTCATAAAAAGTTCATCGCCCACGCGCCCGGGGTTCAGATGCGTGACGCCGGTATACAGCTCGCCCGCTCCGGACGGAGAATCAAACATTTCTACGGTGTAAACGGGTAGAAGCGGGTCGCTCTGACGCCAGGCTTCATCGTCAGCAAAGACGCCAGCCAGATCGCCAAGATGTGTCGTTTTACGAATCAGCGGTTCGCCATGCAGCGCACCGGTTGCCCAGTCCACGTGACGTGGTGGGTTGTGAATTGGTTTCATGTCTATCTCCGGCCCGAGGAGAACAACACGACAAGTTTAGCAGGTTAATCGATTAAACCCGTATGATTTGCCCCGCGTTTGCAGGGCTTGTCACATTTCATTTTCAGGGAGCGAGGGCAATGACCTCCGCGACCCAGCGCCGGAAACCGTCGACGTCCAGATCCAGCGCAACCTGCGCATTTGCCGGACGCTCATAGCGGTTTTCGATATCCACAACCGTGGTGCCAGCGGTCCAGGTTCCCTGCGTTTCTACCGCCACAAAGCAAGGTTTCAACGTGAACAGCTCCGGACGCACCAGCCAGGCGATAGCACACAGGTCGTGCATCCGCAGACCACTGGTCATGCTGCCGCTGCGATAGTGGCTGAACAGCGAGTGCAGCATTTTTCCGGTTTTGTTCAGGCCTGGCAGCTGTGCGAGATATTCCGGTGTCAGCATCGCTTGATTGGTGACGTCGAGACCGCACATTACGATCTCAATCCCGCTACGGAATACACGTTCCGCGGCCTCCGGATCAATCGCGATATTAAATTCGGCATTTGGCGTGAAGTTACCGCGACCCGCCGATCCGCCCATGATCACCAGGCGGCGGATGTTGAATGTGCATTCCGGATAGTGGGTCAACAAGAGCGCTATATTCGTCAACGGGCCAATCGCCACGAGCGTCATCGGCTCCGGGGCGCTCATTAATGCATCACGAATAGCGATAAAGGCCGGCTTCGCCAGCGGCTGGCGCTGGTGTTCGACAAAATCATACCCTTCCATGCCGGATTCGCCGTGAACGTAGGCAGCATCGCGTAGCGGACGCAGCAGAGGCGTGGCGGCGCCTTGCGCCACCGACACGTCGGCCTGCCAGAAATGCAGCAGCTGCAGCGCGTTGCGGGTGGTTTTCTCCACGGAGACATTACCGGCTACGGTGGTAAGCAGCTGAAGGTTGAGCTCAGGGGCAAACAGCGCCGCCGCGATGGCAGCTGCATCATCAATGCCAGGATCGGTGTCGAGAATGAAAGATAAGGGCATCATTCCTCCATAAAAAAAGCCAAGTGTTTAGCCTGGCATTTTTTCATATCGTCGGGGGAAAAAACTTATTCCACTTCGCGAATGTCGAGACGCAGCTCTTTCGGCACTTCGAAAACGATGTTCTCTTCGCGGCCTTCCAGCGGCACCGCTTCACCGCCGCCAAGCTCCTGCAGGCGGGCAATGACGTTCTGCACCAGAATATCCGGCGCGGAAGCTCCGGCGGTGACGCCGACACAGCTCGCGGTTTTCACCCACTCTTCCTGGATATCGGTGGAATCATCAATCAGGAACGCGGATTTACCCATACGCTGGGCCAGCTCCGCCAGGCGGTTGGAGTTGGAGGAGTTTTTCGAGCCAACGACCAGCACAACGTCTGCACGCTGGGCTAAATCACGCACGGCTTCCTGACGGTTGGTGGTGGCGTAACAAATATCGTCTTTACGCGGCCCGACAATTTTCGGAAAACGGCTGCGCAGCGCGTCAATCACGTCTGAGGTATCATCGACGGAAAGTGTGGTCTGGGTCATAAACGACAGGCGAGCTTCGTTTTTCACGCTCAGCTTCCAGACATCTTCAGGCGACTCGACCAGATACATACCGCCCGCCGGATTGCTGTACTGCCCCATGGTGCCTTCCACTTCAGGGTGCCCGGCGTGGCCAATCAGAATCGATTCTTCGCCGCGACGGCTGGCGCGCGCCACTTCCATATGCACTTTCGTGACCAGCGGACAGGTGGCGTCAAACACCGTCAGGTCGCGGTTTTTGGCTTCGTTACGAACCGCCTGAGAAACGCCGTGCGCGGAAAAAATCAGGATGGTGCCGTCCGGCACTTCGCTGATTTGCTCAATGAAAATCGCACCGCGCTGGCGCAGGCTGTCTACCACGTAGCGGTTGTGCACCACTTCGTGACGAACGTAAATCGGCGCGCCAAAGATCTCCAGCGCGTTTTCAACAATGCTGATAGCGCGGTCTACGCCAGCGCAGAAGCCGCGCGGGTTGGCCAACAGGATCTGCATCTTATGCCTCCAGTGCCGGGTCTATCTCCAGCACTTCAATATCAAAATGAACGGTACGCCCCGCCAGCGGGTGGTTGAAATCGACGGTGATAGAATCGCCGTTAATTTCGCGAATAACCCCCGGCATTTCGCTGCCATCCATTGCGGTAAAGAGCATGATTGCGCCGATTTCCGGCTCGCCCGCATCCATAAACTCACGGCGTGAAAAATACTGAATCAGGTCCGGACTCGGCACGCCGAAAGCCGCGTCAGGCTCCAGCGAGAAAGTGGTTTTGTCGCCCTCTTTCAGGCCCAGCAGATGCTGCTCAAGCCCTTCGGACAGTGACGCATCGCCAAGACGGAACAGCGCTGGCTTGCCGTTGTTGCGGGTGGATTCAGCGGTGGAGCCATCGTCGAGTTTTAGCGTGAAGTGCACCAGCACCGCGCTGTTGCTCTGTACAGATTTAGACATGCAGGTTTGCTCTAAAGTTTAGGCTGTTTGCCCGGCGGCGCTAACGCTTACCGGGCCTACAAGGAGCGCAGTACATTTGTAGGCCGGATAAGCGCCAGCGCCATCCGGCCATGCTTATGCGACTTTTTTCTCTTTAGAAGGCAGGAAGCCTTCCAGCACGATCAACGCGGCACCGATACAGATGGCGGAATCCGCAAGGTTGAAGGTGGCAAAGTGCCAGTCGCCGACGTAGAAGTCGATCATATCGACCACGAAGCCGTGCCACAGGCGGTCAAACAGGTTACCCAGCGCGCCGCCAATGATCAGCGCATACGCAATGTTGTTCAGCTTCTGCGAGGCTTTCGAGCGGTACATCAGCACCGCCAGAATCACGCAGATGCCGATGGCTATTCCGGCAAAGAACCAGCGCTGCCAGCCGCCGCTGTCGGCGAGGAAGCTAAACGCCGCGCCATAGTTACGCGCATAGTGCAGATTCAGCGACGGGAACAGCGACACCGTATCCCCCAGCGCGAAATGCTGGAGGATCAGATACTTGCTGCCCAGATCGATAATCAGCACGACCACCACCAGCCACAGCCAGCGCAGACCGCTTTTACAGATTGATTGGCTCATCAGGCAAACTTACGTTTTTCACCGTCACCGGCGACGTTGCTGACACAGCGGCCGCAGATTTCTGCGTGTTCCGCCACCTGACCGACATCGGAGGTGTAATGCCAGCAGCGCGGGCATTTCTCACCTTCGGCTTTCTGCAACGCCACCTTCAGGCCTTTCAGCAGTTCGCTTGGCTGCGCGTCGGCGGTTGCCGCAGCATAATCCGCAACCGAGGCCCCGGAGGTCAACAGGACAAATCGCAATTCATCGCCCAGCGCGGTCAGCTTGGCCGCCAACTCAGGTTCAGCGTACAGGGTAACTGCCGCCTCCAGTGAGCCGCCAACTTTCTTATCCGCACGCGCCTGCTCGATGACTTTGTTCACTTCGCCGCGCACCTTCAGCAGCTCGTCCCAGAAGGCATCGTTCATCGCTTCGGTTTCACCCAGGCCAAACAGGCCGGTGTACCACTCGCCGGTGAAGACATACTTCTCACGGTCGCCTGGCAGGTAGCCCCAGATTTCGTCCGCAGTGAAGGACATGATCGGTGCCATCCAGCGAACCAGCGCTTCCGCAATGTGATACAGCGCGGTCTGGCAGCTGCGACGGGCAACGCTGTCGGCCTTCGCGGTGTACTGGCGGTCCTTGATGATGTCGAGGTAGAACGAGCCCATCTCGATGGAGCAGAAACGCATCAGGCGCTGCACCACTTCGTGGAAGTCGTAAGACTCATAGGCCTTCAGGATGTCTTCCTGCGCGGCCTGAGCACAGCCCACCGCCCAGCGATCCAACACGACCATCTCTTCCGGTTTCACCATGTCTTTTGCCGGATCGAAACCGTTAAGGTTCGCCAGCAGGAAGCGAGCGGTGTTACGGATACGGCGATAGCTGTCGGCAGCACGCTTAAGGATCTCATCGGAGACCGCCATTTCGCCGGTGTAGTCGGTAGATGCGACCCACAGACGCAGAATGTCGGCACCCAGCTTGTTCATCACGTCCTGCGGACTAACGGTGTTGCCGATGGACTTGGACATTTTGCGACCCTGACCATCGACGGTGAAGCCGTGGGTCAGTACCTGACGATAAGGCGCTTTGCCTTTCATCGCCGTGGAGATCATCAGGGAGGACATGAACCAGCCGCGATGCTGATCGGAACCTTCCAGATACATATCCGCAGCGTGACCGGCGAACTCAGGTCGCACGTCAACCACGGAGGAGTGAGTCGAGCCGGAATCGAACCAGACGTCGAGGGTATCCGGCACTTTTTCATAGGTGTCAGCGTCGTCACCCATGATGTCGCGCGGATCGAGATCCCACCACGCCTGAATGCCGTCCTGCTCAACGCGCTTCGCCACTTCTTCCATCAGCTCCAGAGTGCGCGGATGCAGCTCCTGAGTCTCTTTGTGAACGAACAGCGACATTGGTACGCCCCACGTACGCTGACGGGAGATACACCAGTCAGGACGGTTTGCGACCATGGATTCAATACGCGCCTGGCCCCAGTCCGGGATCCACTGCACGCCTTTGATCTCGCTCAGCGACTGCTCACGCAGGCCTTTCTGATCCATGCTTATAAACCACTGCGGCGTGGCGCGGAAGATAATAGGCGTTTTGTGACGCCAGCAGCACGGATAGCTGTGTACCAGCTTCTCAACGTGCAGCAGCGCGCCGCTTTCACGCAGCATGTTGACGATGACGTCGTTCGCTTTGAAGACGTTAACGCCGTCCAGAGACGGATAAGTGCCTGCCACATACGCGCCGTCCGGGCCAACCGGGTTAGCGATTTCCAGGCCGTATTTCTGGCTGATGGTGTAGTCGTCAGGACCGTGACCACCGGCGGTGTGCACCGCACCTGTACCCGCGTCGAGCGTAACGTGATCGCCAAGGATTGCCGGAACGTCGAAATCGAGGAATGGATGCTTAAAGCGCATCAGCTCCAGCTCGGAGCCTTTAACGGTGCCCAGCACGCTGTAATCAGCGATGCCTGCGCGTTTGGTGACGCTTTCCACCAGATCTTTCGCCAGGATCAGCGCCTGACCCTCGACCTGTACCAGCGCATACTCAAATTCTGGCGACAGGGAGATAGCGCGGTTAGCCGGCAGCGTCCACGGAGTGGTCGTCCAGATAACCAGCGATACCGGGCCGTTAACGGAAGTCACGCCAAATTTGGCTTTTACCGCATCCTGATCGACAGCGTGGAAAGCCACGTCGATAGACGGAGAGGTTTTGTCGTAATACTCAACTTCCGCTTCCGCCAGCGCAGAACGGCAGTCAACGCACCAGTGCACCGGCTTCGCGCCTTTGTGCAGGTGACCGTTACCGATGATTTTGCCCAGCGCGCGGATGATGTTGGCTTCGGTGTTGAAGTCCATGGTCAGGTAAGGACGAGACCAGTCGCCAAGCACACCAAGACGGATAAAGTCTTCGCGCTGCCCGTTAACCTGGGTAGCGGCATATTCACGGCATTTTGCGCGGAACTCTGCGGCGGTGAATTTCTCGCCCGGCTTGCCAAACTCCTGCTCAACCTTCAGCTCGATCGGCAGACCGTGGCAGTCCCAGCCAGGCACGTACGGCGAGTCAAAGCCCGTCAGGCCTTTGGACTTAACGATAATGTCTTTCAGAATCTTGTTTACGGAGTGACCAATATGAATGCTGCCATTCGCATAAGGAGGGCCATCATGCAGAATGAACGTCTTTTTGCCTTTTTTCGCTGCACGGATAACGCCGTAAAGGTCGTCATCAGTCCAACGGGCCAGCATTCCCGGTTCGCGTTTGGCGAGGTCGCCACGCATCGGGAACCCTGTTTCCGGCAAATTCAGGGTTGATTTATAGTCACTCATCAGATTCTCGTTTCCGTATTTTTACGTTGGCATTACGCCGGGTTTGATAGCCCGAATAACTCGCGAGCCGTTAATTCATCACGCGCAATTTGCGCTTTCAATTCGTCCAGCGACGCGAATCGCTGTTCGTTGCGTATTTTTTTACGCAGTATGACATCGATATGGCGACCGTAGAGGTCCATTACAACGTCTAGCAGATGTACTTCCAGCTGCTGGCGCACGCCCGCAACCGTCGGACGGGTACCAATATTGGCAACGCCTGGCAACAGTTTATCGCCAAGGCCCGCCACTTCCACCGCGTAGACCCCTTTCACCGGGGAAACCTGGCGACGCAGCGGCAGATTCGCCGTCGGAAAACCAATGGTGCGTCCGAGTTCATCTCCGTGAACCACTCGCCCGGCAATGCTGAAAGGGTGGCCCAACAGCGTTTCGGCGAGTTCAAGATCGTCTTCCGCCAGCGCCTGGCGCACGGCGGTGCTGCTGATGCGCAGCCCACCTTCACAGAAGGTTTGGGTGCTGGTGACGTCAAAGCCAAACTCATCACCGGCTTTCTGTAATAGCAAGAAATCCCCTTCGCGACCAGCGCCGAAGCGGAAATCATCGCCAACCGCCAGATACTGAACGCCGAGGCGTTTTACCAGCAGCTCGCTGATAAACTCTTGCGCCGTCAGCGCAGCAAAGCGGCGGTCAAAGCGCACGCAGAGCACGTAGTCCACGCCGCTTTCAGCAAGGTATCGCACTTTATCACGCAGTCGCGTCAGGCGAGCGGGCGCTTTATCGACGGCGAAAAGCTCAAGCGGCTGGGGTTCAAAAATCATCACCACTACAGGCAGCCCGCGCTCACGTCCTTCCGCAAGCAACCGCTGTAACAATGCCTGATGCCCACGATGCACACCGTCGAAATTGCCAATGGTCAGCACGCACCCATGCGGTGCCTGCCCCAGATTGTGTATGCCGCGTATCAGCTTCATGTCTGGCTCAAAACAGTGAAAATCGTCAAAGTATACCTTGTACGGCTGACGACGTTAACCGCCGATTGCACCTGAGGACGGAAAGATGCAAGGATTTCATTCACCTTGGCCAAAACCCGCCGTTCCTGACGATTTTTATCATGGAAAGGCTGTATTCGAGGGACGCAAGCTGGTAGAATCCTGCGCCATCACTACGTAACCAAGCGTTGTCACACTAACGGCGCTTATTTGCACAAATCCATTGACAAAAGAAGGCTAAGAGGGCATATTCCTCGGCCTTTGAATTGTCCATATAGATCATATTTGGGAGTTGGACCTTGGCTAATATCAAATCAGCTAAGAAGCGCGCCGTTCAGTCTGAAAAGGCCCGCAAGCACAACGCTAGCCGTCGTTCTATGATGCGTACTTTCATCAAGAAAGTATACGCAGCTGTAGAAGCTGGCGACAAAGCTGCTGCACAGAAAGCATTTAACGAAATGCAACCGATCGTGGACCGTCAGGCTTCTAAAGGTCTGATCCACAAAAACAAAGCTGCGCGTCATAAAGCCAACTTGGCTGCGCAGATCAGCAAACTGGCTTAATCGCCGCTTTGCTGTACTTTGTAGAAAAAACCCGCTTCGGCGGGTTTTTTTATGCCTGAATGTCAGCGCGGGAGCGTAAAGAGCGCCGAGTAATCCCGATTACAGATGCGCTGCACCGCCGGGTGCTGAATCATGCGCTCGGCAAAAATCGCGTGATACTCTTCCATCACGTTTTCCATCCGTCCAATCTCCACAATGTTGTCGTCCGCATATAAATCATGCGCGTAGAGCGTTGGCGCCACAAAAATCGCATTGTGCGCTGCACCGAAGGCTTTCATCAATGCCGCATCGTCAAACTCACCGAGCACTTCCACCTTCAGCCCCTGAGTGTTGATCCAGTTCAGCAGCTTGCGCCCGAGCATTGAGCGTCGGCCTGGAATCAGCAGGCGCCGCTCCTCCAGGCAGGCAGGGAATGGTTTTTCAGGCCTCGGATTCATGCACCAGAAGCTAACGCCGCATTCGCCAATCTTCACCGAAAAGAGCCCTTCCTGCTGCGTGGAATCAATGGGGCAGTCAGAGATAATCATGTCGAGCTTGTGCTGGCTAAGCTGCTCCAGCAGCATTTCATGCGTGGATTCAAAGCATCGTAAATGAATTTGTTCATCTTCCACTACCGCTGCGTCCAGCACGCCGCTGACCAGACGCTTTGACAACGCATCCGCTACGCCAACATCGAACAACAGATTCGACTCTTTGCGATAGTTGATGATGTCGAGCATCTCCTGGCTCAGGGTGAACATTTTATCCGCATAGCGAAACACCAGCTCTCCCAGCTCGCTGGGCTCAAGCCCCCTGCCCTTGCGCTTGAACAGTTTTCCCTGCAAACGTTCTTCCAGCGCCTTAATCTGTCCGGTGATAGTCTGCGGCGTCAGATACAGCGCTTCCGCCGCGCCGACCACCGAGCCCTCTTTATAGACATGCCAGAAGTAGTAAAGGTGGTTGTAGTTTATGTGCGACATAATTTCGCTCCCTGATGAATGTCAGAACGAGAGCCGCTCAGGGCTCTCTGTAAGATGTCAGACCGGGCTGGTCTGCTCCACTGAGGTACGCATCCGCAGCAAGGTATATCCAATCACCGCAGACAGCACCGACCCCGTCAGGATCCCCAGCTTAGCCCAGTTGATAAGCGCCGGGTCAACGCTGCCGAACGCCAGCGAGGCAATGAAAATCGACATGGTAAAGCCAATTCCGCACAGCACCCCCACCGCCATAATTTGCTTGCAGGTTGTGCCCACCGGCAGCGTGGCCCATTTCAGCTTCAGGGCAAGCCAGCAGAACAGGCTAATCCCCAGCGGTTTACCGATAAACAGCCCCGCGACAATCCCCAGCGGCAGCATCGACGTCAGCCCTTCCATCGTCACGCCCTGCAGCGATACGCCCGCATTGGCAAATGCAAACAGCGGCAGGATCAGGAACGCTACCCACGGATGCAGCACGTGCTCAAGCTGGGCGGCAGGCGATTTGCCATTCTGCTCTTTCAACGGAATGAAGAAGCCTACAATCACTCCGGCAAGCGTGGCATGCACGCCGGACTTCAGCACCGCCGTCCACAAAATCACACCAACCATAATGTAGATCCCGGTCCGCCGCACGCCAGTCAGATTCAGGACAGCCAGCACGGCAATGGCCGCAGCTGCGACGGCTAAAGAAAGCACGGAGAGATCGCTGGTGTAGAACAGCGCGATAATCACAATCGCCCCGAGATCGTCGATGATCGCCAGCGCCATCAGGAAAATTTTCAACGACGTCGGTACGCGACTGCCCAACAGGGCCAACACGCCGAGAGCGAAGGCAATGTCCGTCGCCGCAGGAATTGCCCAGCCGCCGCGCGCAACCGGATCCTGGTAATTAAACGCCAGATAGATCAGCGCAGGGACAATCATGCCGCCGAGCGCCGCGATAACCGGGAAAATCGCCTGGTGGCGACTGGCCAGGGAACCAACGACCAGCTCACGCTTCACTTCGAGGCCAATCAGCAGGAAAAACACCGCCATGAGCGCATCGTTGATCCACAGCAGCATGTTCTTGTTAATTTCAAGCGCCCCCACGCGCAGATGCACCGGGGTGTCCAGAAATGAGTGATAAAGTCCGCTGGTGGCCCCCATGTTCGCCAGCAGCATTGCCAGCGCGGCGGCAATAATCAGAATGATGCCTCCGGAAGCATCACCGCTAAAGAAGCGCTGTAAATGTTTCACTTTTACTCTCTCTTATTCATTAATACATCGATAAAACCATAATAACGGCCACAAAGATTCGTTAAAAACAGATTATCACTGCATTTTAGCTCGTTTTTATCGAGCAATAAAAGACAGGCATAAAAAAGCCCGGACCATACATACGACCGGGCTGTTTAGCGTAAAGCGATCTCAGACGAGTTAACGGGTTAAATCATCGAAGAATTTCTTCACACCGTCGAAAAAGCTTTTGGAACGCGGGCTGTTTTTCTCGCCCGTTGGGCCACCAAAGCTTTCCTGCAAATCTTTCAGCAGCTGTTTTTGCTTATCGTTGAGGCTGACCGGCGTCTCGACAACGACACGGCACAGCAGGTCGCCCTGTGCGCCACCGCGAACGGATTTAACACCCTTACCGCGCATGCGGAACAGCTTGCCGGTTTGCGTTTCACCCGGCACTTTCAGGTTTACACGACCGTCCAGCGTCGGGACTTCGATTTCGCCACCGAGTGCAGCCATTGCAAAGTTAATCGGCACTTCGCAGTACAGGTTATTGCCTTCGCGCTCAAAGATTGGGTGCTGTTTCACCTGCACCTGAACGTACAGATCGCCTGCTGGCGCACCGTGTTCACCTGCTTCGCCTTCGCCTGCCAGGCGAATACGGTCACCGGTATCAACGCCTGCCGGGATCTTCACAGACAGGGTTTTGTTCTTCTCGACGCGACCATGACCGTGGCATTTGTGGCACGGATCTTTAATCAGCGTGCCGCGACCCTGACAGTGTGGACAGGTCTGCTGCACGGCAAAAAAGCCCTGGCGCATCTGCACCTGACCCTGACCGTGACAGGTCGGACAGGTCTGTGGTTTGCTGCCCGCTTTCGCACCGCTGCCGTGGCACACGTCGCACTCTTCCAGCGTCGGGATGCGGATTTCTTTGGTCACGCCGCGAACGGCTTCTTCCAGCGTCAGATCCATGTTGTAGCGCAGATCCGCGCCGCGTGAAGCACGCTGACGACCACGCCCGCCGCCGAAGATATCGCCGAACACATCACCAAAGATGTCACTGAAATCAGCGCCGCCGCCAAATCCGCCGCCGCCGCCCATGCCACCTTGCTCAAAGGCCGCATGGCCGTACTGATCATAGGCCGCACGCTTCTGCGCATCGGTCAGGACCTCGTAGGCTTCTTTGATCTCTTTAAATTTGGCTTCGGCTTCTTTGTCTCCCTGGTTACGGTCCGGGTGAAACTTCATCGCCAGGCGCTTGTAAGCCTTTTTGATTTCACGCTCTTCCGCTGATTTGGAAACGCCCAAAATCTCGTAATAGTCTTTCTTCGCCATGTTTCTTTATCTGCCCTTAACATGCGAGCACGGGCGTGGAGTAAACTCCGACGCCCGTGCCAGTTAATTACCCTGCATCAGGGCGATTATTTTTTATCTTTCACTTCTTCGAACTCAGCGTCGACAACGTCGTCGTCTTTCGCGTTGTTCGCAGAAGCGTCAGCAGAACCCGCCTGCTGCTGTGCATGCTGCTGCTGAGCAATTTCCATCAGCTTCTGAGAAGCCTGGGCCAGCGCCTGCATTTTCGCTTCGATATCGGCTTTGTCTTCACCTTTCAGAGAAGTTTCCAGCTCGGTCAGCGCAGACTCGATAGCGGTTTTGTCTTCAGCCGGCAGCTGTTCGCCTGCTTCTTCAACCTGCTTACGGGTGCTGTGCAGCAGATGGTCGCCCTGATTGCGGGTCTGAACCAGCTCTTCGAACTTGCGGTCAGACTCAGCGTTGGCTTCTGCTTCGCGAACCATTTTCTGAATTTCTTCTTCATTCAGACCGGAAGACGCCTTGATGGTGATCTTCTGCTCTTTACCGCTGTTTTTATCCTTCGCGGACACGTGCAGAATACCGTCAGCATCAATGTCGAAAGTCACTTCGATCTGTGGCATACCGCGCGGAGCCGGGCTGATACCATCCAGGTTGAACTGACCCAGAGATTTGTTATCGCCGGAACGCTTACGCTCACCCTGCAGCACGTGGATGGTTACCGCAGACTGGTTATCTTCAGCAGTAGAGAACACCTGGCTGTGCTTGGTCGGGATGGTGGTATTTTTGTTGATGAGCGCTGTCATCACGCCGCCCATGGTTTCGATACCCAGCGACAGCGGGGTAACGTCCAGCAGCAGAACGTCTTTCACATCACCGGTCAGCACGCCGCCCTGAACCGCTGCGCCGATAGCAACAGCTTCGTCCGGGTTCACGTCTTTACGTGGCTCTTTACCGAAGAACTCAGCCACTTTCTTCTGCACCATTGGCATACGAGTCTGACCACCGACCAGGATAACGTCCTGGATATCGGACACGGACAGACCAGCATCCTGCAGTGCAACCTTCAGCGGCTCGATAGAACGGTTTACCAGGTCTTCGACCAGGCTTTCCAGTTTCGCGCGAGTCACTTTGATGTTCATGTGTTTTGGACCGGTCGCGTCTGCGGTGATGTACGGCAGGTTAACGTCGGTCTGCTGAGCAGAAGAAAGCTCAATTTTCGCTTTTTCTGCGGCTTCTTTCAGGCGCTGCATCGCCAGCGGGTCGTTACGCAGGTCAATGCCCTGATCTTTCTTAAATTCTTCAACAAGGTAGTTGATCAGGCGGCTGTCGAAGTCTTCACCACCGAGGTGAGTATCACCGTTGGTTGCCAGAACTTCGAAGGTTTTCTCGCCGTCAACTTCGTCGATTTCGATGATAGAGATATCGAAAGTACCACCGCCCAGGTCGTATACCGCGATGGTGCGGTTGCCGACTTCTTTATCCAGGCCGTAAGCCAGCGCGGCTGCGGTTGGTTCGTTAATGATACGTTTCACTTCCAGACCGGCGATACGGCCGGCATCTTTGGTCGCCTGACGCTGAGCATCGTTGAAGTAAGCCGGTACGGTGATAACAGCTTCAGTCACTGGCTCGCCCAGATAATCTTCAGCGGTTTTCTTCATTTTCTTCAGCACTTCAGCAGAAATCTGCGGCGGTGCAATTTTGGTGCCTTTTACGTCCAGCCATGCGTCGCCATTGTCGGCTGCCACGATTTTGTACGGCATGATAGCTTCATCACGCTGCACTTCTTCGTCCTGGAAGCGACGGCCAATCAGGCGTTTGATTGCAAACAGGGTGTTTTGCGGGTTTGTCACGGCCTGACGTTTAGCCGGCTGACCAACCAGAGTTTCACCGTCCTGGGTATAAGCAATAATAGAAGGCGTGGTGCGATCGCCCTCGGCGTTCTCCAGCACACGTGCAGTAGTGCCATCCATAATCGCTACACAAGAGTTGGTAGTACCCAGGTCGATACCAATAATTTTACCCATCTAAACGTCTCCACTAAAAATTCGATCAACATGTGGTTGTGAACCTGTAATAAGGGCGAAATGTGCTGTTTCAAGCGCCCCGCTACGTTTTTTTTCAGGCTCACCACTGCGGTTGCATACAAGATGGGGTCGTTAGATGGGGCATCAAGGGGGAGAGCGAAAAAATTTTTTAAAATCACCCTGCTCAGATCATAGACGGCAGGCACGGCTCTGATTATTATGCCGCGCCCCGCTGCCTGAGGATTGGCGCGAGGGTTTTACTTTTTCCCCTTTATTAATGAATTTTTTGAGGAAATATGGGCAACACTAAGTTGGCTAACCCGGCACCGCTGGGACTGATGGGCTTCGGCATGACCACCATTCTGCTGAACCTGACAAACAGCGGTCTTTTCCCGTTTGATACCGCCATTCTGGCGATGGGTATTTTTTACGGTGGACTGGCGCAGATTTTTGCAGGCCTGCTGGAGTACAAAAAAGGCAATACCTTCGGTCTGACCGCCTTTACCTCTTACGGTTCTTTCTGGCTGACCCTGGTCGCAATTCTGATCATGCCTAAAATGGGCCTGGCAGAAGCGTCTAACCCGCACTTCCTGGGCATGTACCTGGGCCTGTGGGGCGTGTTCACGCTGTTCATGTTCTTCGGTACCCTGACTGGCCCGCGCATGCTGCAGTTCGTGTTCCTGAGTCTGACCGTACTGTTTGCCCTGCTGGCGATTGGCCACCTGGCGGATAACGAAAGCATCGTTCACATTGCAGGCTGGATTGGTCTGGTTTGCGGCGCAAGCGCTATCTGGCTGGCGATGGGTGAAGTACTGAACGAGCAGTTTGGCCGCACCATCCTGCCGATTGGTGCAAAAGACTGATCGCCCCTCGACGTGCCTGCTCCCACAGGCGCGTCTCTCTATTCTGTAATTTGTCGCCAATAAAGATACATTGTAGAGGCTGGTCTTTTGGACGATAGGCAGCCTGGCACGCGCCTTATCCTGGGCATTTCCCTTCGCACTAACCAATAAGCCGGGAACCTCTCCGGCTTATTGCGTTTTATCAACCTAATCTCAACGATGCCCTTTCAGACATTGTCATCGCCGCCTCTTTCCAGGACACTCGTTATACAAAATAATATATAACGAGATAATTTTATGGCTAATGGAAAAATGAAATACACCCTGGCGGCGGTTGCGCTGCTGCAAATATCGTCCGTGGCGCTGGCGAAAGATATTCGCGTAACTTACGCCGGTTCAATGGGTAAGGTAATGGATCAGGGGTTAGGTCCGGCATTTGCCAAAGTGGATAACGGCGAGTACCAGGGTCAGGGACAAGGTGCCTATGGCATGGCACGCCTGCTGGCCAGCCACAAGATTGAGGCTGACGTGTTCGTCTCCATTACCCCGGGGCCGATGCAAATCCTCAAAGATGCGGGGCTCATCGATGATGCCGTCCCGGTCGCCAGCACCAGCATGGTGATAGCCTACAGCCCTAAGGGCAAACATGCCGCTCAGTTTGAACAAACCGGCCAGAAGAAAGACGGTTCATGGCTGAACCTGCTGGCGCAGAAAGATGTCTCCTTTGGCCGTACTGATCCTTACGTTGATCCTAAAGGGCAGAATATTGTCTTCAGCCTGATGCTGGCCGAGAAATACTACAAGATGCCTGGCATCGCCGATAAGATTTTAGGTTCGCTGCAAAACCCGGAACAGACACACCAGGAAGGCGGCCTGCTGGCGCGCCTTGAGAGTGGTCAGGTGGATGCCGCGGCTGGCTACGAGAGCGAAGTGCGCTCGGCTCATTTGCCTTATATTGCCCTGCCGGACGAGATCAACCTGAGCAACCCGGCGATGGCGAAACAGTGGTATGACACCGTCAGTTTCACTATCAAGGACGGCAAAGGTCAGGATCAAGTGCTCCACACCCAGCCAATGGTGTTCTACGCAGCGGTACTGAAAAATGCACCAAATGGTGTGGCACAGGGTCAGAAATTCGTGACATTTATGAAGGGTGCAGAAGGTCATAAACTGTTCAAAGAGTTTGGTTACGCTGAACCGAAAGGAGGTAGCGTATACGCGCGCTAAGACGTCCGGGCTGGATTGCGGGCTGGCTTTCGCTGCCCGCCATTCTGCTGCTGAGTATTCCCTTTATTACGCTGGTTAGCGTCACGCCCTGGCGCCATTTGCAGCTAGCCTGGCGGGACGACAACGCCATCGCGATTTCAATGGGGCTGGGGTTACTGGCGCTGGGGATCATTATCCTGATCGGCGTCCCGGTGGCGTGGTGGTTGTCGCAAGCCAGCGGACGTAAACGGATAATCGGCGAACTGCTGGTGATGATCCCACTTCTGACGCCGCCGCTAGCAATGGGGATTTTGCTGGTCTCGGCGTTCGGGCCCTACGGCGTTTTTGGTCGGTGGCTTTCAGTGCTTGGCGCAACGCTCGTCAACAACCCGGCCGCGTTTGTGCTGGCGCAGGTTTATGGTGCCCTGCCTTACTTTATCGTCGTGGCGCGATCCGCCTTTGCTACGGTACCGAAAAGCATTCTTGAAGCGGGGCAAACGCTGGGCGCATCAGGCTGGAATCGTTTTCGCTTTTTGACGCTACCGCTGGCATTACCCGGGCTGGCCTCCGCCGTAACGCTCGCCTGGGTCCGCGCGGTGGGGGAATTTGGCATAGTGATGATCTTTGCTTATTTCCCGCAGGGTATTCCGGTGAAGCTCTATACCAATCTGCAAAACGACGGCGTGGATGCGGTCTATACCCTGCTGTGGATGCTACTTATCGTGACGCTTCCCCTGCCGATGGTCTGCTTCGTACTGGGCAAACGGGCGGCAAGGGAGCAACGTCGCTAGCGAGCCAGCAACCTGACCTCTACCGGTTTCTGGCGTAGCCAGAAGCCTAACACCAACCCCACCAGCGACAACGCCAGCACGTACCAGGCAGGTGCCATCGGCGAGACGCCCATCAACAGCGTGACCGCAATAGGCGTCAGCCCGCCAAAAATCGCGTAGGAAACGTTGTATGAAAACGAGATTCCGGTAAACCGCACTTCTGCCGGAAACGATCTGACCATCACATACGGCACCGCTCCCACCACGCCGACGCACAGCCCCACTAAGCCGTACAGCATAAAAAGATGGGCAGAAGAGAGAGCTGCCAGGTGATAGAACGCCCAGCTCGAGGCCGCGAGCAGCAGGCTGCCAATAATAAAGGTACGGCTCGCACCGAATTTATCGACCGCCAGCCCCGCCAGCAAACAGCCCACACACAGCATAATGGTCGCAAGACTGTTGGCCTGAAGCGTCAGCGCAGGCGCAAAACCGTAATGCTTTTGCAGCCACACCGGCGACATCAAAATCACCACCACAATCCCCGCCGACAGCAGCCAGGTCAGCAGCATCGACACGACCACCGCCTTCTGATGCTTCACGACTACCGATTTCACGGGCAGCTCCTGCGCCAGCTGCTTGCGCTGCTGCATCTCAAGAAAGATCGGCGTCTCCTGCAGCCAGCGGCGCAGATACATCGCCACCAGGCCGAAAGCGCCGCCGAGCAGGAAAGGAATTCGCCAGCCGCCGTCATGAATAGCTTGCTGAGTCAGGCTGGTATTGATAAGCGTTGCCACGACAGATCCCAGCAAAATGCCTACCGTTAAACCAGCCGTCAGCGTGCCGCAGGCAATGCCAATACGCTGTGTGGGCACGTGCTCGGCCACAAACACCCATGCTCCAGGCACTTCACCGCCGATAGCGGCCCCCTGGAGCACGCGCATCAACAGTAAAAGCAGAGGTGCTACGATGCCCACCGAAGTGTAGGTTGGCAGCAAGCCAATCAGCAGCGTTGGCACCGCCATCAGCAGAATGCTCAGGGTGAACATTTTCTTGCGACCAACCAGATCGCCGAAGTGCGCCATGATGATGCCACCCAGCGGACGAGCCAGGTAGCCAGCTGCGAAGATGCCGAAGGTCTGCACCTGGCGTAGCCATTCCGGAATATCGGCCGGGAAGAAAAGCTCGCCGACGACCGCAGCAAAGAAAACGAAGATGATGAAATCATAAAACTCCAGCGCGCCGCCGAGGGCGGCCAGCGTCAGGGTTTTATAATCCTGTCGGTTGAGAGGTCTTGCAGAAGAGGACATAGCGGGCCATTTGTTTTAATTGATTTACAGTTTTCGTAAAGAAAAAATTACTACAGCGTAAATCATCGGTCAATCCGTGGCCCACAAAGGTTATGTCATAAATACACTATCTTCAGGAGATTGTTTCACGGCGGGCGCTTTTAGGGCGGAATGCCGCAACCACCTGCTCGTCTGTCTCCACGTACGGCCCCTCAAGAAGCTGTACACAATACGGTACACTTGCAAAAATACCGTGCACCAACACCTTGCCGTTTTCATCCTTCACGCCTTCGAGCGTTTCCTGAATGGATTTTGGCTGGCCCGGCAGATTGAGGATTAAAGCCTGTTTACGAATCACACCCACCTGGCGGGACAGGATCGCCGTCGGTACAAAGTGCAGGCTAATCTGGCGCATCTGCTCACCGAAGCCCGGCATTTCACGATCGGCAATCGCAAGCGTGGCGTCTGGCGTCACGTCGCGGCGCGCAGGCCCGGTGCCACCGGTGGTCAGCACCAGATGGCAGCTCATTTCGTCCACCAGCTCACACAGCGTCTGCTCAATGATCGCCTGCTCATCCGGGATCAGCCGCGTCTGCAATTCGAAGGGTGAAGTCAGTGCGCGAGCAAGCCAGGCTTCCAGCGCAGGGATGCCTTTATCCTGGTAAACGCCGCTTGAGGCGCGATCGGAAATGGAAACAAGGCCAATGCGAAGAGTATTCATATCAATTCCGTTAAAAAAAGGCGGTTAAGCGGAATGATACACGCAGAAAGGAAAGGGAGACAAACGAAGGCGGGAATAGGTGGCCGGGAGCCCGGCCACGCGGAATATGATTACAGCAGGTCGCCGATCATTTTTTCCAGTTTTTCCTGGTCGATAGCAAACTTACGGATACCTTCCGCCAGTTTGTCTACCGCCATTGGATCCTGGTTGTGCTGCCACAGGAACTGAGATTCAGTAATGCGTTCCGGACGCGCTTTCACTTCACCGGTGTAAACCAGTTTACGCTCGATGGCACCGTCAGCTTCGGCCAGCTCTTTCAGCAACGCAGGCGCGATGGTCAGACGATCGCAGCCAGCCAGTTCCAGGATCTCGCCAACGTTACGGAAGCTTGCGCCCATCACGACGGTTTCATAGCCGTGCTGTTTGTAGTAGCTGTAGATTTCAGATACGGATACCACGCCTGGATCTTCTGCCGGAGCATACTCTTTCTTATCCGTGTTGGCTTTGTACCAGTCGAGGATACGGCCCACAAACGGGGAGATCAGGAACACGCCCGCTTCTGCGCAAGCACGAGCCTGAGCGAAGGAGAACAGCAGGGTCAGGTTACAGTTGATGCCTTCTTTTTCCAGCTGCTCGGCGGCGCGGATGCCCTGCCAGGTGGAAGCCAGCTTGATCAGAATACGGTCGTTGCTGATGCCCGCATCGTTGTACAGCTTGATCAGGTGTTTTGCTTTGGCGATAGAGCCTTCGGTGTCGTAGGAGAGACGCGCGTCAACTTCAGTAGAGATACGGCCAGGGATCAGCTTGAGGATCTCCAGACCGATGTTCACGGCCAGCTTGTCGGTCGCGTCAACAATCTGCTGCTCGCGGTTGCTGCTCTGATCTTTCGCCCAGGCAATCGCTTCATCAATCAGCTTGCGGTATTCCGGGATCTGAGCCGCGCCCAGAATCAGAGAAGGGTTGGTTGTCGCATCCTGAGGCTGATACAGCTTCATTGCCGCGATGTCTCCGGTGTCAGCCACTACGGTTGTGTACTGACGCAGGGAGGTCAATTTATCCGTCATGATAGTGTTTCTCTTTAAACAGCTGTTAGGGGGATGTAACCGGTCTGCTCACGATGATATCACGCCCCGGTGTCAGCGCAACCGCGGACGGAACAAGAGCGCAGAGTATGATAAACTCAGATTATTCGCTGGCTACCCGATAATGGATTGTCTAAAAAATGGTAGCGCTTACACTGGTCTTTGGCATCGAAGAAGGACATTAAATGCCTGAGTTTCTCTCTTTTATCAATGACATACTCTGGGGCTCGGTAATGATTTACCTGCTGCTCGGCGCCGGGGTGTGGTTTACCTGGCGAACGGGGTATATCCAGTTTCGCTATCTTCGCCATTTTCGCAAAAGCCTTCAGCGCAGCGTCTCTCCGCAGCCAGACGGCCTGACCTCCTTTCAGGCGCTTTGCACCAGCCTTGCGGCCCGTGTCGGCAGCGGCAATCTCGCCGGGGTAGCCATAGCCATTACGGCAGGGGGTCCAGGCGCGATATTCTGGATGTGGATGTCAGCGATTATCGGCATGGCAAGCAGCTTTGCCGAGTGCTCACTCGCCCAGCTCTACAAAGAGCGCGACGCCAACGGACAATTTCGCGGCGGCCCGGCCTGGTATATGTCCCGTGGCCTCGGGATGCGCTGGATGGGCGTGATGTTCTCTATTTTCCTGCTGCTCGCCTATGGTTTGATTTTCAATGTCGTGCAGGCCAATTCCGTTTCGAAGGCCCTGCACTTCGCGTTTAATTTACCCGGGTACGTCACCGGGCTGGCGCTCATGGCCTTAACGCTGCTGATTATCGTTCGCGGGTTGCGGGGCGTGGCGAAGCTGATGCAGTGGATGGTACCGGTAATGGCACTGACCTGGGTCGCCGCCAGCGTCCTGATAAGCCTCTGGCACCTCAATGAAATTCCGGCGATTATCGAAACCATTTTTCGCAGCGCCTTTGGCTGGCAGGAAGCGGCTTCCGGTGCGGTGGGATATACCATCAGCCAGGCGCTGACCGCGGGTTTTCAGCGCGGCATGTTCTCCAACGAAGCGGGCATGGGTTCGACGCCTAACGCAGCAGCGGCAGCGGCGTCATGGCCACCACACCCGGCAGCTCAGGGTATCGTGCAGATGATTGGCGTGCTGATTGATACGCTGGTAATTTGCACGGCCACGGCAATTGTCGTATTGCTCGCCGGGAATGAATCCACTCACGCCACGGTCAATGGCATTCAGCTGGTGCAAAAGGCGATGATGAATTTTGCCGGGGGCTGGGGGGCAGAATTCGTCGCGGTTATCGTCATGCTGTTCGCGTTCACTTCTATTGTCGCCAACTATATTTACGCTGAGAACAACCTGATTTATCTGCGGATGAACACGCCTCGCAACGTCTGGCTGCTGAGGGGCATCACCCTGCTGATGATAATGCTGGGCACGCTGCTGAGCGTGTCGGTGGTGTGGCAGTTCGCGGATATCATCATGGCACTGATGGCTATCACTAACCTGACCGCCATCCTGCTGCTTTCGCCAGTGGTGCGCATCATCGCCAGCGATTACCTGCGTCAACGCAAGCTTGGGGTAAAACCGGTGTTTGACCCGGCACGCTACCCGGAAATCGAGCGGCAGCTGGCAGCCGGTAGTTGGGATGATGTGCCACGCCAATAGCAGCCATCGATCCCTTCCGGGCCATTTTTTGCTAAAGTCTCGAAAAATGCCCGGAAGGACTGACTATGCTGATTCTGATTTCTCCTGCTAAAACGCTTGATTATCAAAGCGAGCTGCCAACATCGCGCTACACCCATCCCGAGCTGCTGGACTACTCCCAGCAGCTGATTGCCGTCGCGCGCAAACTCACTGCGCCCCAGATTGGCAAGCTGATGAGCATCAGCGACAAACTCGCGGATCTCAACGCCACCCGCTTCCACGACTGGCACCCGGATTTCACGCCGCAGAACGCACGCCCGGCGATCCTCGCCTTCAAAGGCGATGTTTACACCGGTTTGCAGGCGGAAGAGTTCAGCGAAGCAGATTTCGATTTTGCCCAGCAGCATCTGCGCATGCTTTCCGGCCTGTATGGCGTGCTTCGTCCACTCGATTTGATGCAGCCGTATCGCCTTGAAATGGGCATTCGACTTGAAAATGCCAAAGGCAAAGATCTCTATCACTTCTGGGGCGAGGTCATCACGAACAAGCTGAACGAAGCGTTAAAGGCTCAGGGCGACGATATCGTCATTAACCTGGCATCCGACGAATACTTCCGCGCGGTGAAGCCGAAAGCGTTGAACGGACAGATCGTCAAGCCGGTGTTCCTCGATGAGAAAAACGGCAAGTTCAAAGTCATCAGCTTCTACGCCAAAAAGGCGCGCGGTCTGATGAGCCGTTACATCATTGAAAACCGTCTGACCACGGTGGAACAGCTGAAGGGATTTGACAGCGAAGGCTATTTCTTTGACGAAGACGCCTCAACCCACGAAGAACTGGTGTTTAAGCGCCACGAACAGAAGTGAAAACGCCCCTCACCCACAGCGGGTGAGGGGCTGAAAAGTCAGTGGTGCCAGCCGTGGTTGTCATGATGATCGTCGTGATGATCGTGGCGATCGTCATGATGGTCATAATGCGGCCCCGGGCGTGGACGCCAGTGATTGTTGTAGCGCTCGTAGTGATTGTTCCACCAGCCATGATCGCGCCAGTGGCCGCCATCCCAGTAGTTGCCGCGGTTGTCCCGATCGCCAATCTGCAGTTTCACTGCCGGCACCAGCGTAATTTCAGAGGCGTGCACCACCGCCGGAGCCACCAGCATCATTGAAAGCGCCAGTAGTACAGGTTTCAGGTTTGACATAGGTTACTCCTTTCACAACTTTGCCCGTTATGGGTCGATGGAATGAGAGTAACCGTCAGGAAGCGGACTTGTTATTCTCCGCAATCCTAATCTCTAAGTGCCCGCATTTTATGGGAATTCCTGCGCATTTCCTGCTTATTCCCTCCGTAATTTCTCCACTTTTCAGCCATAAAAAAACCGGGGTCGCGCGAGGCTAACCCGGTTTCTTTTGAGCCCTGAAACGAACGTTACGCTTTTTCCATCATCAGCTTACGCAACGCCGCAAAGTCGGCTGGCAGATGATGAGAGAGCAGCGGCAGATCTGCGCGATCCGCCAGCGCTTTTGGCAATGGCAGTTTGGTATCCAGGATCGCCTCTACGCTCTCGATGAACTTAGCCGGGTGTGCGGTACCGAGGAACAGGCCATATTCGCCTGGGTTCAGCTGGTCACGCAGCGCGCGGTAAGCAATGGCTGCGTGTGGCTCAGAAATATAGCCTTCGTCTTGCAGTTCGCGCATCGTCGCTTTGGTGGTTTCATCATCCACCGCCGCATAGCCAAGTTCGCTCAGGCGCCACACTTTACGACGGAACAATTCTTCCACTCGCGGCCAGTTGTTTGGCTGGCTGACGTCCATGGCGTTGGATAGCGTTGCCTGAGTAGCCTTCGGCTTCCAGCTGCCTTCCTGAAGGAAACGCGGCACGGTGTCGTTGGCGTTGGTGGCGGCAATAAAGCGTTTCACCGGCAGACCCAGCGATTTTGCCAGCAGGCCCGCCGTCAAATCGCCAAAGTTTCCGCTGGGGACGGAAATCACCAGCTGATTACGGGCTTCCTGCGGCAGCTGCGCAACGGCTTCGAAATAGTAGCAAATCTGCGCCAGCAGACGGCTAATATTAATCGAGTTAGCGGAGTTCAGGCCCAGCTCAGCTTTCAGCTCTTCGTCGTCGAAGGCCTGCTTGACCAGCGCCTGGCAGGCATCGAAATCGCCGTCAATCGCTACGGTTTCAATGTTGCCGCCGAGCGTACAGAACAGCTTTTCCTGCAACGGGCTGATTTTGCCGTTCGGGTAGAGGATCACAACGCGCACGTTTTTCAGGCCGTAAAACGCATGAGCAACCGCCGCGCCGGTATCACCGGAGGTAGCCGTCAGAATTGTGACAGGCTTTTCGCCGCTGATGTGCGTCAGCATTTGCGCCATAAAGCGGCCGCCGAAATCTTTAAACGCCAGCGTCGGGCCGTGGAACAGCTCCAGGCAGCCGACATCTTCCTGCACCTTTTTCACCGGAGCCGGGAAGGCAAACGCCGCACGCACGCGGGCTTCCAGCTCACTCTGCGGAATTTCATCGCCGATAAACGCCGACAGAATTTTGGCGCTGCGGGAAACGAAATCCAGCTTCAGCATCTCATCAACTTCAGTCAGGCTGAATTCTGGCAAATCGTGCGGAAAGAACAGGCCCTGATTTTTACCCAGCCCTTGCGTCACGGCCTGCGCGAAGCTGACCTGTTCGTTATGATCTTTTAAGTTATACAGTTTCATCGGTTATCCCACTACGCGTGCGCCCGCTGTATCCAGCCGACAAATATGAACGAAGCCTTCCTGATTTTGCAGATAGTGTTTACTGAGCCAGTCTGCGACTCGTTGGGCGGTGGCCGGGTTGTCGCACAGCGCGAACATCGTTGGCCCCGATCCCGAAATGCCGCTCGCCAGAGCGCCAATTTCCGCCACCGCCTGGCGCGCCTCGCCGAAGCCCGGCAGCAGTTTGGTGCGGTACGGCTCAGCGATAACATCTTTCATCAGTTTCGCTGCCAGCGCCGGCTGGCGGCTGTAACAGGCATGAATAAATCCAGCCAGATGGCGACCGTGGGCGATACAGTCCTGACGACGGTATTGCGCCGGTAGAATCGCACGAGCTTCCGCCGTTGAGACTTTGATTCCCGGATAGGCAAGCACCCACAGCCACTCGTCAAAGGCCGGAATTTGCTGGCTGATAATGCCGCTTTCCTCAAGCATGAGCTGAATGCCGCCAAGGAAGCACGGCGCGACGTTATCGTAATGCACGCTGCCGGAAATGCGCCCTTCCAGCTCGCCCATCAGCGCAAGCATTTTGTGATCGTTAAGCGGCTTGCCGCAATATTCGTTCATTGCCACCAGCGCGGCAACCACCGAGCAGGCGCTGGAGCCGAGGCCAGAGCCGATCGGCATATTCTTTTCGAGCGTCATCGCAACGGGCACGGTTTTGCCAATTTCCTGACAAAAGCGCTCCCAGCATTGATAAACAATGTTTTCCCGCGGTTCAACCGGCAGCTTGCTGGCAAAATGGCCGATGTTCTTCAGGCTGAAGGCATCTGCGGCCACCACTTCCACATTGTCACCAAGCAGCGTGCCATCCACCGGCGTTACCGCCGCACCCAGCACATCAAACCCCACGCTCATATTGGCGCTGGAGGCCGGGGCATAGACTTTCACCATCTTAAACTCCTAACTTCCAGGATAAGGTGCGTAACAGGTCAGCGAAGACCCCGGCAGCAGTCACGTCGTTACCCGCACCGTAACCGCGCAGCACGAGAGGCAACGGCTGATAATAGTGGCTGTAAAACGCCAGCGCGTTCTCGCCGTTTTTCACTTTATACAGGGGATCGTTGCCGTCCACTTCGGTAATTTTCACCCGGCACACGCCATCGTCCTCAATATTGCCGACGTAGCGCAGCACTTTACCCTCATCACGAGCTTTGGCAATGCGCGCGGCAAACTCATCGTCGAGCTGCGGCAGGCGCGCCATAAAGCTGTCGGTATCGCCGCTGTCATCGAAGCTTTCCGGCAGAACGGATTCCACAACGATGTCGCTTAGTTCAAGATGGCGGCCTGTTTCACGGGCCAGAATCAACAGCTTACGCGCCACGTCCATGCCGGACAGATCGTCCCGCGGGTCTGGCTCGGTATAACCCATCTCACGCGCCATTGTCGTCGCCTGTGAAAGGCTCATGCCTTCGTCAAGCTTACCGAAAATAAACGAAAGGGAGCCGGAGAGAATGCCGGAGAATTTTTGCAACTCGTCGCCCGCGTTCAGCAGGTTTTGCAGATTCTCAATGACCGGTAAGCCTGCGCCAACGTTGGTGTCATACAGGAATTTACGGCGCGACCCCGCCGCCGCCTGACGCAGCTCGTGATAGTAGTTCATCGACGAGGTATTCGCCTTTTTATTTGGCGTTACGACGTGGAAGCCTTCGCGCAGGAAATCAGCGTACTGATCGGCCACGGCCTGGCTGGAGGTACAGTCAACAATCACCGGGTTCAGCAGGTGATACTCTTTCACCAGGCGAATCAACCGGCCCAGATTAAACGGCTCTTTGGCTTCTGCCAGCTCGCTTTTCCACTCCTCCAGATTCAGGCCGTGGACGTTGGTCAGCAACGCGCGGGAGTTAGCCACGCCGCACACGCGCAGGTCGATGTGCTTATTCTTGAGCCAGCCCTGCTGGCGCTTCAGCTGCTCCAACAACGCACCGCCGACGCCGCCGACGCCAATCACGAACACTTCAATGACCTGATCGGTGTTGAACAGCATCTGGTGAACAACGCGTACACCGGTAACGGCATCATCGTTGTTTACCACAACGGAAATGGAACGCTCTGAAGAGCCCTGAGCAATGGCCACAATGTTGATGTTAGCGCGAGCCAGTGCCGCAAAGAATTTCGCCGAAATGCCGCGCAGAGTGCGCATACCATCGCCGACAACGGAGACAATCGCCAGACGCTCCATGATGGACAGCGGTTCCAGCAACCCTTCTTTCAGTTCGAGATAAAACTCATCTTCCATAGCCCGCTTTGCGCGTCCGCTGTCGCTTTGCGGCACGCAGAAGCTGATGCTGTATTCAGAAGAAGACTGGGTAATCAGCACGACAGAAATCCCGGCGCGAGACATGGTGGCAAAGACGCGGGCCGCCATGCCAACCATTCCCTTCATGCCCGGGCCTGAGACGTTGAACATCGCCATATTGTTCAGGTTAGAAATGCCCTTCACCGCCAGACCGTCTTCGTTGTGGCTGGCGCCGATAAGCGTGCCCGGCGCCTGTGGATTGCCGGTATTTTTAATCAGACAAGGGATCTGGAACTGAGCGATGGGCGCGATCGTGCGGGGGTGCAGCACCTTTGCGCCGAAGTAGGAAAGCTCCATTGCTTCCTGATAGGACATGGATTTCAGCAAGCGCGCGTCCGGCACCTGGCGCGGGTCGCAGGTGTATACACCGTCCACGTCGGTCCAGATTTCACAGCAGTCCGCACGCAAACAGGCCGCGAGCACGGCAGCAGAGTAATCAGACCCGTTACGGCCCAGCACCACCAGCTCGCCTTTGTCGTTCCCGGCGGTAAAGCCCGCCATCAGAATCATATGATCTGCCGGGATCTGGCTCGCTGCAATGCGACGGGTGGATTCCGTAATATCGACAGTGGATTCAAGATAGTGACCGACGGCAAGCAGTTTTTCGACCGGGTCAATCACGCTGACTTTGTGTCCGCGCGCTTCGAGCAGGCCTGCCATAATGGCGATGGACAGCTTCTCACCGCGGCAAATCAGCGCGGCGTTGACGCCATCAGGACACTGGCCCAGAAGGCTCACGCCGTGCAGCACATGTTTGATCTGGGCAAACTCCTGCTCAACAAAACCTTTGAGCTGGGCATGAGGAAAACCGGGCTGGAGATCGGCCAGCCCCTGAAGCAGGTCAGCAAAAATACGTTCACCATCAGCAATATTCGGGAGGGCATCCTGACCGCCAATGGTTTTTTCAATCATCGCGACCAGATGGTTGGTGATTTTGGCCGGGGCAGAAAGCACGGTAGCCACCTGCCCCTGCCTGGCATTACTTTCCAGAATATCGGCAACGCGCAGAAAGCGTTCTGCATTTGCCACTGATGTACCGCCGAACTTCAAGACTCGCATGGTTTACCCCTTGATCTTTGGTCGAAAAAAAAGCCCGCACTGTTCAGGTGCGGGCTTTTTTCTGTTTTTCCTGTACGCGTCAGCCCGCACCGATACCTGTGGTAATGGTGGTGGTAATAATGGTTGTCATGCGGCTGATGCGAATCATGGATGTTGTGTGCTCTGTTATTTTACTTGTCTGTCGTCTGCCTATATTGGTTAAAGGATTGGCCTGGTTAAGTCAACGAATTTTTACATTCGTCACGTTTTGTCACCCAATCAGGCTTCGCCCCTTAAGCGCTGTTAATCCCTCACATTCTCTGGCAGCAATCCAGGAGACAGCAGATATATCCATAAGAAAAACTTACGGCAGCACGTTAGTCGGCGATATTTTTTTCGATATCGTGCAGCAAACGGTGCAGCATAGCTGTGTCACGTTGGCCAAGCAGGCCAAGACGCTGCTGTAACCAGTCGGCAAGCTTCATGTCATCAGCAACCTGAAGTTTTGAGAGCAACGCCATTACTCTGAGCCGCAAAGCCTGCAGCTGGTTTTCATTATTTTCTGGCACGGGCGCAGCGGGCATTTGGGTAAGCGCCGAAAGCTGATAGCAGAAGACCATCACGGCCTGCCCCAGGTTCAGCGACGGATAATCAGCCACCATCGGCACACCGGTGAGTATATCTGCGAGAGCCAGTTCGTCGTTGGTTAACCCGGAGTCTTCACGGCCAAACACCAGCGCGGCATGGCCCATCCACTGTGACTTTTCCTGAAGGATAGGCACCAGTTCCTGCGGCGTCGCGTAATAATGGAACCGGGCACGGCTGCGGGCCGTGGTTGCGACGGTGAAATCAACGTCGTGCAAAGCATCGGCCAGCGTCGGGAAGGTTTTGATGTTATCGAGGATATCACCGGAGCCATGAGCCACCCATTGTGCCGCAGGTTCAAGGTGCGCCTCACTGTCGACGATTCGCATCTCCGTAAAGCCCATGGTTTTCATAGCCCGGGCTGCCGCACCGATATTTTCGGCTCTTGCTGGCGAAACCAGCACAATTGATAAGCGCATGTAATCTTCTCTTTTTTACTCTGTAACGACCACAATGTGATGCACATCATCATATTGCGCGCCGCGAATTTACTTAGTTGCAACAAAAAACGCCGAAATGGTGTTTCATAACATATCAATAAGACTAAACTATTACTTGAGAATCCTCTGAGGGCATATGTTAACAGAAGCTATATATCATCATGTTCTGTCAGGGTATTTGAATCCAGGTTACCACTCCTCTTTTGGATTCATTCTGCTAATCAGTTTATGATTGCAATCAATTGAGTTGTTGAAATTTTGTGACAAACGCTAGCATTTAGATGCGAGGATTTCACAAGACTGTTAACGTGCTACAATTGAACTTGATATATGTCAACGAAGCGTAGTTTTATTGGGTGTCAGCCATCTCTGAGCCTGTTATGTTGCTGTTAAAATGGTTAGGATGACAGCCGTTTTTGACACTGTCGGGTTCAGAGGGAAAGTACCCACGACCAAGCTAATGATGTTGTTGACGTTGATGGAAAGTGCATCAAGAACGCAATTACGTACTTTAGTCATGTTATGCCTGGCATGTTAATTTTCGACATGCAGCAGGCGGGTCAGGGACTTTTGTACTTCCTGTTTCGATTTTAGTTGGCAATTTAGGTAGCAAACATGCAGACCCCGCACATTCTTATCGTTGAAGACGAGTTGGTAACACGCAACACGTTAAAAAGTATTTTCGAAGCAGAAGGTTACGATGTGTTCGAAGCCACCGATGGCGCGGAAATGCATCAGATCCTGTCTGAAAATGATGTCAACCTGGTCATCATGGATATCAATTTGCCGGGCAAAAATGGCCTGCTGCTGGCGCGTGAACTGCGTGAGCAAGCCAACGTCGCCCTGATGTTCCTGACCGGTCGTGACAACGAAGTCGATAAAATCCTCGGCCTGGAAATCGGCGCAGACGATTATATCACTAAGCCATTCAACCCTCGTGAACTGACCATTCGTGCACGTAATCTGCTCTCCCGTACCATGAACCTCGGTACCGTGAGCGAAGAGCGTCGCAGCGTGGAAAGCTACAAGTTCAACGGGTGGGAGCTGGATATTAACAGCCGCTCGCTGATCAGTCCTAACGGCGAACAGTACAAGCTGCCGCGCAGTGAATTCCGCGCCATGCTGCACTTCTGCGAAAACCCGGGCAAGATCCAGTCACGCGCTGAACTGCTGAAGAAAATGACGGGCCGCGAGCTGAAGCCGCATGACCGTACGGTTGACGTGACCATTCGTCGCATCCGTAAACACTTCGAATCCACGCCGGATACGCCGGAAATCATCGCCACGATTCACGGCGAAGGTTACCGTTTCTGCGGTGAGCTGCAGGAATAATCGTTCCGAATTGTTGATGAAAAACGGCGCCAGGCGCCGTTTTTTTTCGCCCTTTACTTATTCCACGGCATGATTGGCACCGCACTGATGGCATTTTTCGGTGAACCGTCAACCACTTTGTCCGAGTAGGTCAGGTACACCAGCGCGTTCCGTTTGGCATCATAGAACCGCACCACCTGCAGTTTCTTAAACACCAGCGAAGTGCGTTTCTGGAAGACGACTTCACCTTCAGTTTTACCTTTCTTAATTTTCTCACTGAGCTCAATCGGCCCAACCTGCTGACAGGAGATTGCCGCGTCAGAGGTATCTTCCGCCAAACCCAGCCCGCCTTTAATACCGCCCGTTTTCGCCCGGCTGATATAGCAAGTGACATTCTGCACGTCCGGATCGTCAAATGCCTCGACGACAATCTTGTGATCCGGGCCGATCATCTTGAACACCGTATCGACGGAGCCAATCTGTTCCGCGTGAGCCGCGCTTCCTGCCAGCGCGAGCAGGAAACCCGTAATTAATTGCTTGTATTTCATATTGTTACCATTTCTGAACGTGCCATTAAGCCATTATTCGAGAATGAAGAAGAAAGTGTTTATAGATCACAGCTTTACAAAAATCACCCTCGTTTCGAATCTTTGATCGCACTTTTGAGCAAAAAAAACACCGAATGCTAAAACATCAAAAAGTGCTACTATCCGCTACCCTAGTTACAGGCACTTGCGAAAGGATGAGGACATTATATGGATCAGGCTGGGATTATTCGCGATCTTCTTAGTTGGCTTGAAGGGCATCTCGACCAACCTTTGTCTCTGGATAACGTGGCGGCAAAAGCGGGCTATTCCAAGTGGCACCTGCAAAGAATGTTTAAGGACGTTACCGGTCACGCTATCGGCGCCTACATTCGCGCCCGTCGTCTGTCCAAATCAGCTGTCGCCCTGCGCCTCACCGCACGTCCGATTCTGGATATTGCCCTGCAATACCGGTTTGACTCGCAGCAAACCTTCACCCGCGCGTTCAAAAAGCAGTTCAATTTGACGCCAGCGCTCTATCGTCGCTCGCCGGACTGGAATTCCTACGGCATGCGTCCGCCCTTGCGTCTGGGTGAATTTACGATGCCAAAATATGAGTTCATCACCCTGCCGGAAACCCATCTGGTCGGCGTGACCCAGAGCTATACCTGTAAGCTGGAAGAAATTTCAGCATTCCGCCAGCAAATGCGCGGCCAGTTCTGGCGCGAGTTCCTCGGCAATTCACCATCAATTCCACCGACGCTTTACGGTCTGCATGAACCCCGCCCAAGCCTTGAGCGAGACGATGAACAGGAAGTGTTCTACACCACCGCGCTGACTTCCGACATGGCTGACGGCCATTTGCAGGATGCCCAACCGGTGACGCTGGAAGGCGGTGAATACGTGATGTTCAGCTATGAAGGGCTGGGAAGCAGCTTGCAGGAATTTGTGCTGACGGTGTATGGCACATGCATGCCGATGCTCGGTCTGACGCGCCGTAAGGGTCAGGATATCGAACGCTTCTTCCCGGAGAAAGACGTGATGGATCAGGAACCGCCTATTCAGCTGCGCTGCGAATACCTGATCCCTATTCGTCGTTAACGCTGTAGCTCATCTAACGCAGGGGCGTCCAGATGCGTGACGTCACCTGCGGTCTCCACGATCCAGCCAGGCGCAAGCCACGGGCTTTGCTGATAATCCACTCGCGAAATCGAACAGTTACGCAGACGCAAACGACGCTCCGCATAAGCCGGTAAGCCGAGAATGGTGCTGACCAGACAGCCAAGCGCCATACCGTGACTCACCAACAGCGGACGGCTACCTTCCGGCAGCTCGAGGCAATCCTTCAGCGCCGCGTTCATCCTGTCGCCGAGCTCCTGCATAGATTCCCCTTCCGGGATACGTCCACCCGCCGTGCCATTGACCAGCGTACGACGCCAGCCCTCTTCTTCTTCCGTCAGGGAGTCAATAAGACGACGTTCAAGCACGCCCATATCGAGCTCGCGCAGGCGTGGATCATAGGTGACGCTACACCCGCAGGCTTCAGCGATAATCTCGGCGGTACGACGCGTACGGCCCAAATCACTTGCGATAATGTGAGTAATGCCGAGTGTGCGAACACGCTCTCCCACCTGCCAGGCCTGCTGCTCGCCCTTTTGGGTCAAAGGACTGTCAGACTGGCCCTGAATACGTCGCTCGGCGTTCCACTGCGTTTCACCGTGGCGAACAAGGTATACCTGTAACATGCTAATTATCCGTTATACTGCGATGATGATTTTTTGTCGTAAGTGTACTGATTATGCACAATGTTGTCGTAGCTACCACCAATCCCGCCAAAATTAAGGCAATTACGCAGGCTTTTGCCGAGATCTTCGGCGAAGGATCCTGCCATATTGATGCCGTTTCCGTCGAGAGCGGCGTACCGGAGCAGCCTCACGGAAGTGATGAAACGCGCGCTGGCGCACGGAACCGGGTCGAAAATGCACGTCTTGTCAGACCAGATGCGGACTTTTGGGTAGCAATAGAAGCCGGTATTGACGAAGGAAGCACCTTCAGTTGGGTGGTAATCCATAGCCGTGAACAGCGTGGCGAGGCGCGTTCGGCAACGCTGCCGCTTCCTGATGTCATCCTTGAACGCGTGCGGGCGGGCGATGCCCTCGGTCCGGTTATGTCACATTACACGGGCATTGATGAAATTGGCCGCAAGGAAGGCGCGATTGGCGTGTTTACCGCGGGCAAACTGACCCGCAGCAGCGTTTATCATCAGGCGGTGATCCTGGCGCTTAGCCCTTTTCACAACGCCGTTTATCGCTGAGTCTTCGGCAGCGCCTGCTCCAGCCACTGGCGGAGCTCCGCTGGCGCTGATTTCAGGCTGTTCGAGCCACGGGTGATTGTCGCAATCCCCGCGCCGAGCTCGCTTTTCAACTCCCTCTGGCTCATTTCACCGCGCAGCAATTCTTCGATAATACGCACGCGCGTACCCAGCGCTTCACGCTCGTCCGGGGTCATCATCAAATTTAGCAGCGGCAGATGCAGATCGGCGGCAAACGCCTGGCGCATCAGCTCCACAAAACGGAGCCACTCCTGGTGGCGCTGTTCTGCGTTTTCGGCCGAGTATGGAGATTGTTGAGTCATGTTACGCCACCCTGTTGGGGCGGACGGCACCGGCCGCCCGCTGAATGTACTCTTTAACGAGTACAAGCATAACATACCGGAAGCAAATCAGTAACGCTGCTTCCACTCAACGTCGGTGAGGATCTGCGGTTTCTCGCCCATGAAATAACGATAGTACGCATCATAGGCCAGCACGTTTTTCACGTAACCACGCGTTTCCGAGAAGGGAATACTCTCGACAAACGCGGCGGCATCAAGGCGACCGGCGCTGTTTCCCTGCCAGGTTCTTACCCTGCCAGGACCGGCGTTGTAAGCCGCTGACGCATAGATGCGGTTGTTATTAAACTGCTGGTAAACGTACTCCAGATAGCGGGTACCAATGTTGATGTTGGTTTCAGGATCCAGCAGCTGATTCGGCCCGCCGTATCCCGGAATCGCGAACATCTTCACCGTATGCGTCGCGGTGCCCGGCATGATCTGCATCAGCCCCGTGGCACCCACCGGAGAACGCACTTTCGGGTTCCACGCGCTTTCCTGGCGGGCAATCGCCATGGCGTAGCTTTTGGTGATCGCTTTATCGCCGGTATAGCGAACGAAAAGATCTTTATACGCCAGCGGGAAACGCTCCTGGAGATTATCCCACAGCTTACCGGCAATTGTGGCCTGCACGCTGAGATCCCACCAGTCCTGATCGAATGCGTATTTCGCCAGCTGCCCCTGCTCGCTGCGGGTCCGGCTGCTCACCAGGTTCGCCCACTCCGCACGCGCAGTATTATCTAGGTTCCAGTACATGAGCTCACGCACACGGTTCATTTCCGGACCGTTAACCAACAGCGGCGCAACGGTACCTTCCGGCTTCTCAACGCGAATGGGATACTCTTCCCCCAAACGCTGGGCCGCCACCATCGGGTAGAATCCGCGCTGCTGCATCAGCGAGTGCAGAATATCTTTCGCTTCCTGCTCGCGCCCGCGCTCCATCAGCAGATCGGCCTGCCAGTAGCGCCACTCGTCCTTCTCTTTGGCATCCATTGGCAAACGCGCAAGCCAGGTATTGAGGCCACGACGATCGCCGTTGCCGATAGCCATACGCACGCGGCGCTCCACCAGCGACGTCGACTGCGAACGCATGATGGCATCATCGCGCCAGCGGGCCTGATCGTCGGTCACGTCGGTACCCATCAGCCGCCAGGCCACGATATCGCGCAGCTCCTGAGTCTGATCCTCGTTCAGCTTCTGCGCCTGCACCAGCTGTGGAATAAGCAGACGGGCGTTTTCCACATCCTGGCGCGCCACGCTGGTAAACGCGACTGCCGCCATCTGGCGAGTGAAATCGGTCGCACCGGTGCTTTGAGCGAAGCTCAGCACGCTGTTTGGGTTGTTGGCGAGGCTTATCACCGCCGCAGAAATAGTCTGGTAGTCTGGCGGCATCTGATTCGCCAGCGACGTCACCAGGCGAGTATTACCGGCCTGCATCGCCAGGCGAATACGTTCAAGATACGCCAGCGGATCCTGGGTTCCTGATGCGCGCCAGGCGCTGAATAAGTTGTCACAGGCATTTGGCTGATTTTTTCCGGTTAGCCACAAATCTTTCGCACCTGCCCAGGCATCCTGAGTCTGGCCCACGCTATATTTGGCGTAGTAGTAGTTACATTGCGCTTCGGTCGTGCCGGGCTTGTCCGGGCTGAACGCCAGCAGCCCTCGCCAGTCTTCCCGGCGAGCCAGCTCGTTCACAAAACGGTTTTTGAGCGTGCGTGCTGAGGGCAGCGTTGGGTTGGCCTGCACAAACTGACTCACGCTGAGCGCAGGTTCAGTCATCAAATCATCGGTGAGTTGGCGGTATTCAAGATAGGGATAGAGCGGGTAATCTTTCAGCGTCGGCATCAGTTGAGCAACGACGTCCATCTGACGGTTGTCCCAGGCCTGTTTAATCTGTGCATAACGGTTGCGCTGCTCGTCCAGTGAATCGGCGTGGACCGCACTGCTTACGGTCAGCAGACAGACGCCCGCAGCCAGAAGACGCCACGTCATGGGTTTAGCATTTTCCACATGCGCTCCTTAAAAAGTGTGTCAATGCAGCATCATGCCGCGTAAAAAAGCCGTGTCCGGTCAATCTCTTCATCCTGAAGGCTCAACGGCCACAGCCTCTCTTTATGCTAATCAGACAACCGGAATTGCGCCACGTTGCGGACACTTTTTTACCTTTATCGTTATCACGGTCGCCTGGCTGGGATTAGCGTGTGAAAAAGGCTACACTTCGCCTCTGACTCCAATTCATCAAAATAAAAGAGGCGAAGTCCAACGTGGCTCAATTCGTTTATACCATGCATCGCGTCGGCAAAGTGGTCCCGCCGAAGCGTCATATTCTGAAAAACATCTCTCTGAGCTTCTTCCCTGGCGCAAAAATCGGTGTACTGGGCCTCAACGGTGCCGGTAAATCCACCCTGTTACGCATCATGGCCGGTATCGATACCGATATCGAAGGTGAAGCACGCCCGCAGCCGGGAACCAAAATTGGCTATCTGCCGCAGGAACCCCAGCTGAACCCGGAGCATACCGTTCGCGAATCCGTTGAAGAAGCGGTTTCGGAAGTGGTCAACGCCCTGAAGGGCCTTGAAGAAGTGTATGCACTGTACGCCGAGCCAGATGCCGATTTCGACAAGCTGGCCGCTCAGCAGGGCAAATACGAAGAGATTATCCAGGCGCACGACGGCCACAACCTGAACGTGCAGTTGGAGCGCGCCGCCGATGCGCTGCGTCTGCCAGACTGGGACGCGAAAATTGCGAACCTCTCCGGGGGTGAACGTCGCCGCGTTGCGCTCTGTCGCCTGCTGCTGGAAAAACCAGACATGCTGCTGCTCGACGAACCGACCAACCACCTGGACGCCGAGTCCGTGGCCTGGCTGGAACGCTTCCTGCACGACTTCGAAGGCACCGTTGTGGCGATTACCCACGACCGTTACTTCCTCGACAACGTGGCAGGCTGGATCCTCGAGCTGGACCGCGGCGAAGGCATTCCGTGGGAAGGCAACTACTCCTCCTGGCTTGAGCAGAAAGATCAGCGTCTGGCGCAGGAAGCTTCTCAGGAAGCGGCTCGTCGTAAGTCGATTGAAAAAGAGCTGGAGTGGGTACGTCAGGGCGCGAAAGGCCGTCAGTCGAAGGGCAAAGCCCGTCTGGCGCGCTTTGAAGAGCTCAACAACACCGAATACCAGAAACGTAACGAAACTAATGAACTCTTTATTCCACCTGGACCCCGTCTGGGCGATAAAGTCGTTGAGGTCAGCAACCTGCGTAAGTCCTATGGCGATCGCCTGCTGATTGACGACCTGAGCTTCTCCGTACCGAAAGGTGCCATCGTGGGTATCATCGGGCCGAACGGCGCGGGTAAATCGACCCTGTTCCGCATGATGTCCGGCCAGGAGAAAGCGGATGGCGGCACCATCGAGCTGGGTGAAACCGTGAAGCTGGCTTCCGTTGACCAGTTCCGTGATGCGATGGATAACAGCAAAACCGTGTGGGAAGAAGTGTCCGGCGGGCTGGACATCATGAAGATTGGCAACACCGAGATGCCAAGCCGCGCCTACGTGGGTCGCTTCAACTTCAAAGGTACCGATCAGGGTAAACGCGTGGGCGAGCTATCCGGCGGTGAGCGCGGTCGTCTGCACCTGGCGAAGCTGCTGCAGGTAGGCGGCAACATGCTGCTGCTCGATGAACCAACCAACGACCTTGACATCGAAACCCTGCGCGCGCTGGAAAACGCCCTGCTGGAATTCCCGGGCTGTGCAATGGTCATCTCGCACGACCGCTGGTTCCTCGACCGTATCGCTACCCACATTCTGGACTACCAGGATGAAGGTAAGGTGGAGTTCTTCGAAGGCAACTTTACCGAGTACGAAGAGTACAAAAAACGCACCCTCGGTGCCGATGCGCTTGAGCCAAAGCGTATCAAGTACAAGCGTATTGCCAAATAATTCGGCGGCTCTGCATATCCGCCACCCGATGGGTGGCGGATATTTTTTGTCTTTGCAGATGATTTCCCCAGGACCAGGATCGACTTCCGGCCGCGGCATCCAGCACCAAAGATTATCCTGTTCCTTTCACCCAACCGCCAGCAGGCATTAAGAATTACAAAGGAAAGACATTGATGTTCAATGCATGCATTGTTGAAGTGTAATTACGTGTAACAATTCTTAATTGTTAGTATTTATCAGAAAATCACCCTGGCAAGATTCTTATTTTTTTCATTCCGTGCAAAAGTATTTCTTTAGGCCACGCAATTATTGTTAAATACACGCAGTGATAATACTAAATCACGCAACGTAATTGTCCGAGACCGTCGCCAGGTTAATCTTTATTGCGTTGATTATTCACATCCCAGATCTTATGCAAACTGCAATTTTAGTGGACATAACAGGCTTCATTCATCTTGACGAAGCATGCGCGCCGCTACCTTAAACCTGCATCACAGTCGATCTCGAAAACGGAATAAAAGGGATAACCGTTACGATATGAAGAACATGACACACACTGTTTCACCATTGCTCAATAATGTAACCATCGTCAGCAATGACTATTTCTATAAATATGGATTACGGAAAATGATTACGCTTGTTGAACCTCCCCCAGATAATTCCTCCTCCACCTGGCACAGGAACTCACCGGCAGATATCACTTTTCGCAAGAGCGTCGTCAGCATTAATTATCATCTTAAACCGTCGCCTCCGGCAAAGCATCGACACAGCACCCCTTTTTCCATTGACATCCCTTTTAACTGTGACTCTCTGACCATTAATGAAGTCCAGGCCAAGCTTGAAAAAATTCTGTCACTGGCCCGACTTCCGCTTTCAGAAGAAAATAAAAAAGATATTTTCCAAAAAATCGGCGGCAGGCGATACCTGCAGCTCTCCGCCATGGAAAATCAGGTGCTGCACAATCTCGGCAAAGGCTACTGCGCCCAGGATATTGCGGCAATTCTCGGCTGCACCGACAAAACGGTAAGCACCCACTGCCGCAACGCCATGCGTAAGATGGGGATCACTAAAAAGTCTGAACTCTATCATTATGCTTCATGGATGGTGCAGCATATCGACAGTGAACGGATCACGCTTTGTCTTTAATATTTATTCCGTCCCCCGTCAGTGATGGGGGACGGAACCTGTTCAGACGCCAACCGAGGTATGGGGCTGGAATGTATTGATGGCCTGTACGTAATGCCGACGCTGATACTCTGTGAATTCCCCCACCGAGTGAAGGGTAAAGATAATGATTTCACGTTCGGTATGATTCATTACTGCATGCCACGGAAGCTTTATTATCGACTGAACCTGGCGAACCGTGTTTCCATCCTGCAGATAGCTATTCGATATTTGTAACACCGGCAGCTTTGCCGGACCTATTTCAGATTTCAGAGTTTTCCCTTCAATCTTAAACCCCGGGAGTTTATTTCTTAACTGTTCTATTTGTCGCTCACAGTACGCATCCAGAGACTCCTCTTCTTCCAGCGTCGCACGGTTGATCATAATGTTATATTCGTTATCTTCCGGGTCCCGAAACATAAGAACATTTACACTTCTGTCCAGCACCGGAGGGGAACTCAGGAAGTGGCCTTCAATTAATTTATAAGACAGCGAATTCATAATAAATATCTACTCATTAACGTTAAGGGAAGTAAAAGGGACAGGAATCACCTCAATCCGGCGGTTAATCTCGCGTCCTTCCACGGTACTGTTAGAAGTCAGAGGATAAAGGTCACCCACGCCCTTCAGCGTAAATCGCGACGCATCCGCATGGGCATGGGTGATTAACCAGTCGCGAACTGCGCGTGCCCGCAGCATAGACAACAGAATATTCTGCTGTCCGTCGCCGCTGTTATCGGAGTGACCGACGATCAAAAAATTCACGCCAGGATTTTGTTCGACTAACTTCGCCAGCGGTTCCAACCGATCTGCACGTTCTGGCAGAATGACGTAATTTCCCGAGGCAAATAGCGAACGGTTGCTGGCCGAAGAGAACACCACCCACCGGACATATTTTTTAAGCTGTTGCTGACTCAGAGAGAGCAGGGCATCACATTGCGCAAATCCCCAGTTCTGGAAGAAATAGCGCGTGGAACAGTGGCGAAGCGCAGCCTCAGACGCGCGGAGTTTGTCCACTGCAAGCCACTTTTTCCGGAGCGCGCTATCGTCTACCCGGTTGACCGCAAACACCTGCGCCTGAACCTCCATTTCCCGCTGCACTTCATGCCATTTTGCATAACACATCGAGCCTGCCAGCAGGCCTCCCAGAAGGCATGCAGGCCAAAGCGGCCAGCCCTTCGTTGGGTTTACTACAGCGACCCGCCCGCGCGTCTGTGGACGGGTCAGCTCCGGAAGCGCCAGCTCAATCCGTGATTTCGCCAGCCCAGGGAGCACCGCGTAGTGCTCATTCAGCCAGCGGGACCAGGCACCGTGACGGATAAACCCCCTGCCCGAATCAGCCAATAAGAAATGCGTCAACGTGAGGCTGGAACAGTTAAAAACGCTATTCATGGCGAGTAAAATCTGGGATTGCGCAAACCAGTTTCGCAAAGTGCCGAGGGTGGCCTGACGTTGCGCAAGCCAGCGATCGCCCCCGGAATTTTGTCGTGCAAACTTAAGCCACAGCGCCCCCATCAGCGCATCCAGCGATCCGCCCATCGGCAGCGAGTGCTTCTCCCCGGACCAGATGACTTCGTCCGGATCCCCGAGATAGCACTGCTCGCTACAGCGGCTGTAGAGGGCAAAAATGCAGGGCAACGGTTCCGGCAACGTGATGGTTTTCAGCGCGCTGGCCCACGACATCAGTGCTCCAATGGCCAGAGCCTCGGTATCATGCCCGTCAGGCAGGAACGGAAAAAAAAGCGTTATCCGCGTCTTTTCCGGGTTAGCGGAATGGTAATTCAGGTGCTTGACCAGCTCGCGTGCATCTCTTGCCGCCAGCCAGAGACGCTGACGGTCGTAGCGCAGCAAGCTTTCATCGTTATGGACGGTGAACCAGCTTGCGACATAAGGCCCAATCACAAGATACACATCCTGTACCTCCGTCCGATCCGGAGGAGGCGCTGGCGCTGCCGGGACTGGTCGCAAACACCAAAATGCGCAGGCTGCGACCAGCGCCAGACAAATAAACAACAGATTCCATCCCGTGGAGCTGTATATACCGCAGGCCAGCAGCAGCGCGGTAAGCATCAGCCCTCCCGCCAGCGGAAATAAATAACGTTCAGACATAATTACCAGGTCTTCAGATAGAACCACAGCAGCGTGAGTGCCATCAGCATCCCGCCGCAGACAAGAGGAAACCGCGCTTTTGAGCGAAGCGTTGGCGGAGCCACCGGCGGCGGCAGGATTTCGGCTTCCGCAGGTGGCGTCCATGCCAGCGGCAAGGGTGGCTCACACCAGTCGGCCATCAGCTTAGCCAGTTGCCCCTGCTCTTCCTCTATCGAAGGTAGCCAGACCAGCAGCATCTTGCTCAGCTTCAGTAGCTCACCCGTGGAAGTACTTAACAGCGCTTCCAGTTGCGTGCTGAACGGCTCCTGTGGCTCCTCAACGCCGTACAGATGCTGGGCAAGCGTTGGCCAGTAGCCAGGACTTCGCAGACTCCTGCCGCGAAGGCGCCAGTCGATAAGCTGGCAGAGCAGCGTGCAAAAATGCTTTACCTGAACCGGGGAGGTGGCGTTCTCACACAGCGCGGTGTCCAGCGCGACAATGATTCGCCCCATTCGATCCTGATACTGCGAGTGCGAGGGAATAATCCCGTCCATCGCCAGCAGAGAGTCGACGTAAAGCAGCTGCTGTAGCAGCGTTTCGGCGCTTACCATGGTTTCTCCAGTACCTCACCCCAGCCGCCGCTCTCGCTGAACGGACAGAGACGAACAACCGCCGGATCGAAACGTGGGGCAGTGCTGAACTGAATATCCAGCGAAAACTCGTCGTTTTTCGAGATATTGAGGGATTTTTCCAGCGCCTCAGGAGAGAGCTTTTTCTCGTCCATCAGTCGGTTGCCTGCGCTATAAACCCCCAGATACCACCAGTCAGTGGTTGGCATCAGGGCGGCAACAGTTTCCTTTTTCAACGTAACGGTTTTCCTGAACGGTGAGATAAGCCGCTGCACCCACTGCTCATCGTCAGGCCAGCTCTCAGGCGGAAATACGCTGGTTTTCTCCGCCCCCAGCACCTCTGGCAATACCGCCCGGCGCTTAAAATCCACGCCGATGAGACGCCCAAAATCACGTAAACTCCGCGCACTGCCGAGGCCGTAAATTCCGGGATCAACGGGAACGATTTCAAGATCGAACAGGCTGCGGATCCGCTTTTTCGAGATAGCATCTCTCTCCCACCACCCCATGGCCACTTCGCCGACGTTTTTGGCTTCCCGGGTGTGATCCCCCCAGATTTTGTTCGCCTGCTTGCGCCCGTAGTAGTGCCAGAGCAAAATTTTGTGCGGAGTATAGATGTCATAGCCGTGCGTCCAGGCTCGAGCGGCCATGGCGATCTCCTCCCCGGCAAAGAAGATCTGCGGATCGTTAGCGACTTCGCGAACAAAGCGGCCACCGGCAAACAAAAATCCGCCGGCAATATAGCTGCCGCGAACGGGCTGCTCGCTTTTTACCGGCACCGAGGAGAGCATCGGCAGCCCCTCCTTTGAGAATTCACGGAAAATAAGACGGCTGACAAACTGGCCCCGTTTTGCCGGATCGTCCTGCGGATCGTAGGCCGGTGGATAGGTCGACAGCACCGGTTTTTCACTGTGCCTGCGCAGCCCTTCCAGCATCGCGATCATCTCCCCATCCCAGTGGTGAATGAACCTGCAGTGCGAATCAATTTGCAGCGTGAAATCCTCATCGGCAAAGCGCGTTTCCGCCATATAACGGGCCCAGCAGGCCCCCTGGCTGTGGCGGTAGTCCACGGCAATCACCTCAAGCTGCACCTGACGCCAGTGAAAGCGAAACAGCGTGTAATCTTCCTCAACACGCTCTTCAACTAACTGCATCCCGGCGTCGGTGAACAGCGCGGACGTTGGGTTATCGTCCTGCCAGCACACCGCAATGTGCAGGTTTTGCGGGTATTGCGCCTCATCGATCAGGCTCTGCAAAGTGGGGATCAGCTCCGGATCACGGTAGCAGGCAATGCTGACAAACAGCGTACGGCTCTCAGTCATGGTCGTTATCCCTCCCACCTACTTGACCTGTAAGAGAATTTCCGCGTGCGCGGTGAAATCCCCTTCGGAAGGGTGCTTCTGCACGCCGGGCTGGGACATTAGCGCCGCCGTCCAGTGAAACTCCGCTGGCGCGTTACTGGCAAGGTTACTGAGCGTTTCGCTGCTGCTGCCATCGAGCTTAAGCCAGTTGCCGCTGCTGTCCTTGACCTTAATCGCCAGGCTGTCTTTCGCCCCGCTCTGATCCGTCACGGCGATATAGCTGGCATCGGCAGAAGCCGACTCGCTGGATAACGAAGCGGTTGAGGAATAGGAGCCGTAATCCGTGCGGCAGGTGATGGCAAAATTCAGCGGCCGCTCTACCTGCAACCCGCCGTTGATCATGTCACCGGTGACGGTGCCAAAATCCACCACTTTACTGTTTTCAAAGCGGCAGGAGGGGGTGCTGTTCACCTGGATGGTGCCGAGGTGCAGAACCTGCCCGGCATTGGCATACGAGTCGCTGGTCACCCAGTTATAGGCATAATTATTGGGCAGCAGGGCAATGTTTTGCCCCTGCGGCGTCAGGTTGAGCGTTTCGGCGGTCTTATACACTTCAACCCGATAGAAAGAGTTCGCCGGATAAACCCACGTACCCAGCGTACCACCGCCCTCTTCCGAGAAATCCATTGTCCCGGTGGTGGGAAATTGCCCATTACTGAAGGCTCCGCCGTTATTCCAGAGGATCTTGATGCCGATCCCCGGAATATTACTTGGGTAGATCCAGGCGCCCCCCTGAGGCCCGGGCATATTGATCGAACTTTTCCCGAAGAGATCGCCGGTATGGCACTGGTCAAATTTGACGTCATAGCCCTGCGGAGCGGCATCCTGAATGCTGACAGGATTAGTGGTATCGGCAGGCGCATCCGCATCGATATTGACCGTGATATCCGGGATGGAAAAGACGTGCGGCACCGGCTGACCGGACGAAGAACTGACCGTACAAACGGCCTGCGCATTCACCGCCACACCCGCCCCCAACAGCAGCAACCCTAATTGCAATTTCATTTTATTCTCTCCCGGCTGTGTTCAAATGAGAAACAATCTCGACAGGGAGCAACTGCATGAGTTCGGTAAAACTCTTCCCTGAAGTTTTAATGGCAAACTCCAGCAGCAAAATGATCGGGCTACCGGGCTCCATCGCCACGAACCACGCCTGAACTTCCCGCAGGCTGAGTAGCGCCTGGGCACGGCTATTCAGCCCCTGAACGGGCGAAGCAACGGCAGTGGAAGCAAGGGGGACCGGCAGCGATTCCTGGGACTCGGCTGGCCCGACGGTCGCTGGCACAGTAACCGGTGCGGACGTCTCGCTGGAAACCGCCTCCACAGCAGGCTGGCCCATGCTGGTAAACAGCCCCAGCAGATGCTCAAGCCGGGTGAAAACGGGTGACACATCGCCGAGCGACTCGCTCAGCATCTGGGTCAGGACCGTCAACGTCTGCTGCGCCTGCCAGGGTGCGGACATCTCCGGGTAGTTTTTCTCGCGCCACTCGTTCAGCATCGCTCTCACCGTCGCTTCCGGCAGAGCGGATTCATCGCGGGGAAACGCCAGCGCTTTTTCCAGATCCTTCACCGCGCACTGCACCCCAACCGCACGCGGCAGCATATGCTGGCGCACGTCGTTGATCAGGCCGTGCATATCCTCCAGCTCATGGAGCGCATTAGACCGCAACAGCGGTTCGAACTCGCCGTCCTCCAGCAGCTGAGGCCAGAGGTCATCGGGCCACTGTTGCAGCATAATCACGAGCGTTTTCAGCCCCTCTGCCAGCGCCGTCAGGCCGACGACGCGCAGCCTGCAGCGAATAAGCGTCACGATCAGACGAATATCCCGCGACTTTGCCAGCAGCGCCTGGCACTCCCGTTCGATTTCCGCCCAGTTCACCGGGTCGGCAACCTCGACAAATTCGCCATACTCGGCGCCGAGACGGGGTTGAAGTTTGGCCTGCAGCAGCAGAAATGCCGGGTCATAGTCCAGGTTCTCCCCGCAGGGGGAATCGCCGGACACGGGCTGCAAAAGATGTTGGTAGTAATCCATAGTGCTCATTATTCTTCCTGATACTCCTGGCGGTTCACGTCCCCGCCGCCGGGGTTAAAACTGGTAATATTCAGGTTCAAAACTCATGCCGGAGACGGCAGTGGCCTCATCATCGCGAGGCAGCCAACTGGTGTAGCCCAGCTGATGGCCACCGCTCAGGCTGGCCTGTGGGATCTCTTCGGCTTTCAGGATCAGCTGCACATCCCAGGCATACTCGTAGCCGATAAAATTCCGCACCCACTCGCACAGCACCGGCAGGTCTTCGCCCCAGGGGCTAAAGCGCTGGTACTGGGCGAGGGTCAGCGGCCCCAACGTCAGCCGGAATTTATGCTGTCGATCGGGCAATGTTTCCCCCAGCACCGCCCCATCGCCGAGCAACAGCGCTTCACCGCCTCCACCCAGTTGGCTAAGTTCATCCGGCGGAAAGCGTAGCCAGTGCGTGGCGAACTCCTCCAGCGATACCGGAATACCGAAGTAGTAATGCAAGGCGCTGATGAGTCCGTCCGGGTTGCGGGCCTCGCGGATCAGGTGCGCTGACGAAGCCAGGCGGGCGTGGATGGGCAGACGCCCTGCACGCAGCTCATCAGGATCCATACCGATCAGGCTGGCGATATAAAACGAGAAAGTCTCATCATCCGGCCTGTCCAGCGAGGCGGTATCCTGAGAAACAAACCACGAGCGCCAAATCAGCGAGAGCGCCCGGTGGTGGAAAATATCGACGAAATCGCCGAGCGCGTGATCCTGTTGTTCCGAACGGGACCAGGCCAGCTCGGAGAGGTGCAGCGGCATGGCCCCCTGCGCTCCCCAGACGCCCAGGCCGAAAAGCCGGATATCCAGCCGCGACGGCTGCAGGCTGAGGCTCGCAATTTCGCGAGGCGAAAACAGCATCTGGGCGCTCTGCCCGATGCGATGTCGCTCCTGCGACGGACGGCGGGCAGTACCAGGCACCGGCAGCGCAGGCGTGCGGGCCGCCAGAGTGCGCATCAGGCCAAAGAAGCCACTTTCCCACGGCGCATCCTCCTGACACCAGGCCCGCAGGCTATCGTGCAGCGAAGAGGGAGGCAGTTGAACCATTACAGCGCTCCCCTTTGGCCAGGGCGCGCAGGCCAGTTCGCCAGACTCCCCCTCTGCAGCGTACGCAGCTCAGTCTCGGTGAACACGTTGATCGATGCGTGGCGGGCGATATAGTTCTCCAGCACCAGGCCAAAGAGATAAGGGCTAATGCCGGAGAAATTCTCTTCATCCACTGTCAGGGTGCATTTCACTCCCCGGCCATACATCAGCAGCCCGTTTCCCGGTAGCCTGCGGATGACCGGTTCAGTCTGGCAGCCCACAAGACCGCGGATTTGGGTCAGCGTATCGTGATCGGTATTATCGACAAACAGCTGCAGCATCTGACGCAGCGCTTCACCGCCGGAGACGTGCGGCATCTCCGACAGCGGGAGGTAGTTGAAATTAAGCTGGCGGATCAGACGCCAGGCGGATTCACTGGCGACAAAAGGCGCACGCGGTGAGCCCGGCGGGGAAATAAAGCGCGCGGCCTCAACGGGAGCCGCATCCGACACCGAAAGCTCAAACTGGCCATTGCGGGAAATCAGGCGTGGCAAATCGCGATTGGTCACCATCGCCACCACAGACAAATAGCGAATATCGTCGCTGAACGGTGCTTCCTGCTGATCGACCAGCGAGATAAACACTTCTGTACCGTTATACAGCGTCTGCGAATGATATTTACGACGAGTGTGCCCCTTAATTCGCTGGCGTCGCGTCAGCGAAAAATAACGGCCGAAATTACCCTGGTCATTATGCTGGGTCTGATAGAGAGGATTAAATAGCACCTCTTTGCTGTTTTCCGCCTGTTGCCCGACAACCTGAGTCACCGAAAAAATTTCGTAATCAAGGGGGCGACTGCGGTCAGGAACAATATGCAATTCGTGGCTATTGCGTTTGACTTCCAGCTTATCCATGCGCTTTGGAAACAGATTAATCACCGGCGTACAAAAAAGCTGGAAACAGCCCGTGTCAATATGCCCGGCCATCTCCTGCGGGCTTCTGTCGAGCAGGATGATAATCTCCAGCTCATCGCTGTGATTATTTTTCGCGGCCTGCTCCAGTGCCTTCAGCGTGACGAAATAGAAGCGCTGGCGACAAGAAAAATACTCATGCACCAGATTATGCCCATGGAAAATATTCCATGCCATCGGCAACAAGCTCTGTTCTGGCAGCATCCCTTCAAAAGCCAAAGCCTCTTTACCCAATACGCAATCCTGCTGGCTTTCACCATTATGGTAACGAAGTATGGTGGCCAGACTGCCGGCATGCAGGAGTTCAAAAAGATGCGAGACAATACGTTCATCACCGTTCAAATATACCGGTAAGGAGGTAAATCCCTGAAGCTCAGAAAATTGCATGCCTTCCTTAAGACGCAGCTTAAGGCGAATAGCACCTTTAAGTTTTCCCACCGGAATACGGTGTCGCTCCAGATTAGGCAAATCCGGGGGTAAGGACGTCAGCTGAGCATCGACAATCGCCAGCGGCCACAGGCGAACCGACTGCCCGCTGCGAAACTCACAGCGCGTGGTTTCGCCGGGAAAAATGGGGGTGAAGAAGGCACTATCTTTAGCAATTTCATACCCCTGGGTGAGATCGCCCTCTTTCAGATTCGGGCGCAGCTGTACGACGCCCATTGATGGCGTCGGCGCATTATAATTGGGGTAAATAACGTCAAGCAGCCTTTGGGTAAAGGCCGGGAATTCAGCATCAAGCTTAAGCTGCATCCTCGCGGCAATAAAGCTGAATGACTCGATAAGACGTTCAACAAATGGATCGGCGACCTCGATACCATTCACGCCCAGCCGTCGGCCTATTTTAGGATGTTTTTGGGCAAACTCACTGGCCATTTCATGCATAAAAGTGAGTTCCCTGTTGTAATAATCAAGAAACTTGTGTTCCACAAATAAAGCCCCAATCCCTGCTGTTCCATTCCGCAAAAAGATACTCAACTCTTCACCGGGCGGCGACCATTAAAATTGTAATCCCCTTTTACGATTACCAATAAAAACAATGTAAATCATAAGGATATCCCTATATCGCCTTTTCCATTTAAGATAAGGACCCACGCCAAATTCCTATTTGGCCTATTATCCTCCGACAGCATATTTATTCTGACGGAAAGTTACGGTTAAATACGCTCATTCAAAAGCTCGTAATGCTATTACTGACTATTGCGAAATAACTTACCCATAAGGGAAATGGCGTGGCGATTACAAGAAAGAATCTGTTCAGTAAACTTAATAACACTCTTTTCCGCAGTATTGAAAGTGCAACCACCCTTTGCAAATTACGCGGGAATCCTTACGTTGAATTAGTTCACTGGTTTAATCAACTCTGGGCGCAGGACTCAGATAATGATTTTAAACATATCGTCCGTTATTTCGATGTCGATCCCGCGCAGATGGATAATGATCTGAACCGGGCGCTGGCTCGTTTGCCTAATGGCGCGAGCAGCATTGCTGATTTTTCTTACTGTATTGAGCTGGCGGTTGAACGTGCCTGGGTTTATTCAAGTCTCGAGTGTTCATCCGCGCGTATCCGTAGCGGTCATCTGCTGATTGCGATGCTGACCACCATGGAGCTGCGCCGCGAGCTGCTGGCTATGCTGCCAGGGCTGGACAAAATTGCGCTTGAACCGCTCACTAAAGAGCTCAGTTTTATCGTGCGGGACTCCGGCGAATCCGCTGAGGATTTACAGCTGGAGGGGTTTGCACGGGAAGACGCCCTTCCAGGTGAAGCCAGCGGTTCGCTCTCCGGCGGTGTCAACGCCAGCCTGGCCCAGTACACCACCGACCTCACCGCCCTGGCGCGGGAGGGAAAAATCGACCCGGTCGTCGGCCGTAGCCAGGAAATAGGCACGATGGTGGATATTCTGCTGCGTCGTCGGCAGAACAATCCCCTGCTGACGGGCGAAGCTGGAGTGGGTAAAACGGCGATTGTGGAAGGTCTTGCGCTGGCGATCGCAACCGGTGAAGTCCCGGCTGCACTGAGCGAAGTGCGCCTGTTGGCGCTCGATATTGTCGCGCTCTCGGCGGGTGCCAGCATGAAAGGCGAGTTCGAAGCACGTCTTAAGGCGGTGCTGGATAGCGCAATGGCTTCCCCACAGCCCGTGATCCTGTTTATCGACGAAGTGCACACCCTGGTTGGTGCGGGCGGAGCAGCAGGAACCGGCGATGCGGCGAACTTACTGAAACCCGCGCTGGCTCGCGGAAAGCTGCGCACCATCGGCGCAACCACCTGGAGTGAGTTCAAGCGCCACATTGAGAAGGATCCCGCGCTGACCCGTCGCTTCCAGGTTTTACAGGCTAATGAGCCGGACGAAAACGCGGCCGTCTCAATGCTGCGCGGGCTGGTTCCGATGCTGGAAGATCACCACGGGGTGTGGATCACCGATGGGGCACTGGTTTCTGCCGTTCGCCTGTCACACCGCTACATTCCGGCGCGTCAGCTACCCGATAAAGCCATTAGCCTGCTGGATACCGCCTGCGCGCGCGTCGCCACTGCCCAGGCTACGCCGCCGATGACGCTCCAGCTGCTGAAAGCTCAGCGCCAGGAAACCGAGGCCGAACTGGAGCAAACGCGTAAAGCGCTGAATTTCGGCAAAAGTGATGACGCCGCGATCGTGAAGCTGGAAGAGCAGATTGCCGAACTGAGCCAAAAAGAGGCTGAGTTTAGCCAGCGCTGGGAGCAGGAAAAAGCGTGCGTGGACGCCATTCAGGCACTTCGCCGCGAGCTGAGCGCTGACGACGAGATCGATGAAGAGAGCCGCAAGCAGCAGAGGGCTAAATTGCTCGAGATGGAAGAGACCCTCGCAACGTTGCAGAGTAAACCGTCGCTGGTGCCGACGGAGGTCAGCCATGACATGGTGGCTGCCATCGTGGCGGACTGGACCGGCATCCCGGTGGGGCAAATGCTTGAAGATGAAATCGATACGCTGGCCGGGCTGCCCGCTCGCCTGCAGGAGCGCGTTATTGGTCAGCCGCATGCCCTGGAACGCATTGCCGAACGAGTGATGGTTTCCCGCGCCGGGCTGGGCGATCCGAATAAACCGGTAGGCGTCTTTATGCTGGTCGGGACATCGGGCATTGGTAAAACGGAAACGGCGCTGGCGCTGGCCAGCTCGCTTTATGGCGGCGAGCAGAATCTGATCACCATCAATATGAGCGAATATCAGGAAGCGCATACGGTTTCATCATTAAAAGGTGCACCTCCGGGTTACGTAGGCTATGGCGAAGGCGGCGTATTAACCGAGGCGGTTCGCCGTAAACCCTACAGCGTGATTCTGCTGGATGAAATTGAAAAAGCCCATCCGGATATTCACGAAGTCTTCTTCCAGGTCTTTGATAAAGGCTGGATGGAAGATGGCGAAGGCCGCTATATCGATTTTAAGAACACCACGCTGCTGCTAACCAGCAACGTCGGTAGCGAATTAATCACTCAACTGTATGCCGACCCGCAAAGCGCGCCGGATCATGAAGGGCTGCTGGAAGCGCTACAGCCGGAACTCCTGAAAGCTTTCCCACCGGCGTTCGTGGGTCGTCTGGAAGTCGTGCCCTATATTCCGCTGCAGCATGCCTCACTGCTGGCCATTGTTGAGCTGCATCTGAATAAGATTGCACAGCGCCTGGACGATCACTATGGCATTAAGCTGCAGTATGAAACCACGGTAATGGAGGCCATTATCAACCACTGTGCAATTGAGCAAACAGGGGCCAGGGCACTTATCCAGTTTATTGAGAAATATATTACGCCGCAGATTGGGCGCTATGTTTTGCAGCATAAGGCGGCTATTCCGCAACAGGTTTTATATTTGAACTGTGAAGCTGAAAAACAATTCAGCGTCACATTTTAAACAATGAACTTATTTTCCTCCCTTCATTCGGGAAGGGATAAGTTCGAAAGGAAGGTCATAAGACCGATAAAGCAGTAATCAATATCTAAGGAACAGAAATGTCTAAACTGAATATTTCACTGTGCGCCATCGCTCTGGCGATGACCACATCCTCCGCGTTCGCCGCAGGCGAAGTCACTCAGGGTACCGTAACCTTTAACGGTAAGCTGATTGCCGAGACCTGTAGCATTGTCTCAGCCGACGTGGACAAGAAGGTCACTCTGCCAACCCTGTCTACCCAGACGCTGTCAACAGCAGGTGCCGTCGGTGGTTCAACCACCTTTGATATCAATGTGGAAAATTGCCCGGAGACCGGTGGCCCAGCGAGCGTCGCTGCCCACTTCGAAGCCATCAACAGCGATGGTTTCAATTCCGCAACGGGTAACCTGACCAACAGCACCGCGAAAGCCGATGGCGGCGCGGAAAACGTGGAAGTTCGCCTGTTTGATAAAGATGGCACCAGCCAGATCCCTGTAGGCGGCACCGGTGGTTTCTTCCCAATCTCGACCACCGATCACACCGCCAAGATGACCTATATCGGTGCCTACTATGCCTCAGCGGCCACCACCGCGGGTGACGTAACGGCAAAAGTACAGTACACGCTGGCCTATAAATAACAGTCAGTAAGCCATCGTTCGGCGTAATCATAATCTGTTGTCCGGATTGTCCGGTCCGACAGTGGGTTATTTTTGCGCCGAATCAGGGCCCAGGTCATTTTAACAGGATTCGGTTATGTCATTTTTCAAAAAGTTTTTTTTGTTATTGGTTTTATTTTCATACTGCCGTTTAAGTACTGCCGGGGTCACCATTTCAGGCACCCGCATTATTTTCCCGGGTAATGAAAAAGAATTAAGCATCAGAACCAACAACAAAGGAGATAAGCCTGCGCTGGTGCAAATCTGGATCGACGACGGTAAAGCCAATGCCAACCTTAATGAGGTTAAGGTCCCTTTTTTGGTGACGCCACCGGTGTACCGCGTGGAGCCGGGAAAAGGTCAGAGCCTGAGGCTTATCTATAACGGCATGGCGCTGCCGCAGGATCGTGAATCGTTGTTCTGGTTCAACCTGCTGGAAATTCCACCGGTAAATAAAAATCTTCCGGCAAAAAGCCGCCTGGAGCTGGCATTCCGCACCCGGATTAAGATTTTCTACCGACCGCAAAATTTAAAAGAGAACAGCGTCGAGGTCTTTAACCGACTGCAATGGAGCACCGTGTCGGATCCTAAAAAAGGTACCGGAATTAAAATTACCAACCCGACGCCTTACCATTTTTCGTTTGATACCGGCACGTTTACGATCGGCAATAAAAAATACTTTATGAATATGGATGTGGTTGCTCCCGGATATTCCGAAACCTTTTACGCCGATAAAAGTGCCGCACCTGGAGGCAACGTGAGTCAGCTAACGGTCTATTTACTCAATGACTACGGCGCTGCCGTGGAAAAAACGATGGTAAATCAGGCCGGCGCGTTCATTGAGAAAAAAAGCTAATTTTCTTTCGGTATTAACCACCGTACGGGATGGTTTCTGTCCGGTTCAACGGTGTCAGGGATAATAGTGATAATGGAACGATCAGCACAAAACTTTATTCACGAGAATAAGCGTTGCACGCTGCTGGCGACGTTAATTTTCGCTGCCCTGCCGGTGCACAGAGTTTGGGCTACGCAGAATAGCTCAGAGGCAGCGGAGTCCTCCTCTGAGATAGTGGATTACAACCCTGAATTTCTGCACGGCAAGGGAATTGACGTCACCCAGTTCAGCGAAGGCAATCCGGTTTCGCCAGGTGTTTATATGCTGACCGTTATCGTGAACGGCGAACAGCGCGGCCGCGAGGAGATTACCTTTGCACCAGTGAAAAATAAGCAAAACGCCGAAGCCATTTTTACACCGGAGCAGCTGCAAAAATTCGGCATTAAGACGGATAAACCCGTTGCGGACAGCGCATCGCCCTTCCGTCTGGGTGAGGTTATTCCTGACAGCCTGGTGACGTATAACGGCGGTGACCTGGAGCTGGACATCCGAGTCCCTCAGGCAAACCAGGTGAAATTCCCGCGCGGCTACACCGACCCGTCACGCTGGGAAAGCGGAATGCCTGCGGCCTTTCTGGACTACAACGCCAACTTTTATGGCAGTTCCACTGGCCCACGTAACGGTGAATCACGCAGCGATGGCCACACCAGCAATATCGGGCTGCTGTCGGGCATCAACGTCGGGCCCTGGCGATTACGTCAGCGCTCCAACGTCAGCTGGTACGACGGCAAAGACACGCCGCATACCGAAAGCCTGGCGACCTACGCTGCTACCGATATTTCGGCGCTGAAAAGCCAGCTGACGCTGGGGGACACCAACACGACCGGTAAAGTTTTTGACAGCTTTAGCCTTCGCGGGGTGCAGCTTAAATCCGACGATCGCATGCTGCCTGAAGGTCTGCGCAACTACTCTCCAATCGTGCGGGGCGTGGCGGAGTCGAACGCTAAAGTCAGCATCACCCAGCACGGGATGACCGTCTACCAGACCGTCGTACCACCGGGCCCGTTTGAGCTCACCGATATCGGGGCGATGGGTTACGGTGGCGATCTGCAGATGACCATAACCGAGGCCAACGGCTCGGTGCGCACCAGCACGGTGCCTTTCTCCGCACCGCCGATGCTGCTTCATAAAGATGTCAGCAGCTTCGAACTGCTGGCCGGTGAAATGAACGACGATACGCTCAAAGAGAAGCCAAAAGTGTTGCAGGGACTGCTGCAATACGGCCTGGGCAATAACTATACCGTTTACGGCGGGTCGCAGATCTCAAACCACTACTATGCCCTCTCCATCGGTAACGCGATCAACACCCTGATCGGCGGGCTCGGGATGGACATTACCCGCGCATGGAGTGAGGTGGAAGACGGCAGACACTCCAGCGGTAATAGCTACAACGTCAGCTTTACCAAATTCATGGAGCAAACCGCCACCAACCTGACCATGGCGGCCTATCGATACTCAACGAAAGGGTTCTATTCGCTGCGTGACGCCAGCATTGCCCGTGATGGCAGAACCAACGACGACTACGATGTGGATTATCGGACCAAAGAGCGCTTCACGGCCACCATTTCCCAGACGCTGTGGGACAACAGTACGCTCAATTTCACCGGCAGTCTTTACACCTACTGGAGCAGCGAGAGGACCGCGAAGCAGTACTCTATCAGCTGGAACAAATCGCTGCGCTATTTCTCCTTCGCGCTGACGGCGATGCGCACCAGCGATGAAAACGGCAAATATGAGAACACTTATCTGGCCTCGATCAACGTACCGATTGGGCGAAATACCAACAGCAGGCCGCTGTTTGATTCGCTCTATTCGACCTACAGCCACAGCTCGCCGAAAAGCGATCGCTTCCAGATGAACGCCAACGGCAGCCGCGGCGATCAGAATGAGCTGACCTATGGTATCGGCACTTCCGCAGAGAAGGCGTATCAGTCAGATTCTCGCGAAGCGGTATACGGCAACATGAACTATCGCAGCCCGGTCGGGCAGTTCGGGATGACCGCAGGCGTCGACAGCCAGGGCTCTTCCCGTCAGCTTTCGCTCTCGGCAATGGGCAGCGTTGTCGCGCACAAAGGCGGCGTGACGCTTGGCCCATCCGTAGGCGACATGCCATTTGCGGTCATCGGCGCGAAGGGTGCGAAGGGCGCGAAAATGTTTAACGGCCAGGGCTCGCAAATTGACGGTCGCGGCTACGCCATCGTCCCTTCCCTCACCGCGTATCGGGAAAACAACATTGCGCTGGATTACCGCAGCGTACCTGACAACGTCGACGTGCTCCAAAGCCAGCGCACCGTGGTGCCGCGCGAAGGCGCGATCGTTGGCGTGGATATGAAGACTATCGAAGGCACACCGATTGTGCTGGTGATCCGCGATGAGCAGCACAACCCGATTCCTGTGGGCAGCGAACTGGTGGATGACAAAGGGATCAATCAGGGCGTCAGCGGACAAGGCGGAATGGCCTTCGTACGCGGCTGGGACCCGGCGTCCGGCAACCTGTTCGCGGTGTCCGGGAAGGATAAGTGCCTCATTGTGCCGGCCAAAAATGCCCTGAATCAGGTCCTCGCAACGAAGAGTAACAGCGTCGTACAACTGGAGGTGACATGCTATCGTCGATAATGCCCAAAACCCTGGGATTTGCCTTCTGGCTATTGTCACCGCTGGCGCTGGCGCAATCCTGCGGCGTCTCGGACAATTGCAAAATCGATGTGCAGTTTAAAGGGTCTTATCTGGAAAATACCTGCGACCTCGCCATTAATAATGGCTCGGCTAACGAGACAATTGTTTTACCAGAGATTTCAACCACCACCTTAAATTACAACGGGGCAGAAGCAGGTAGTCAGACATTCTCCATTACGTTGAGCAACTGCCCGACGAATAAAGCAATTTCACTTTATTTTGGTTCGACGGCATCCGGCACGAATGCAGCCACGGGGAATTTACCTAATGCCACTGGCAGCGATTATAGCAAGAATGTTGAAGTGCGTTTACGTAAAGCAGATCAACAGCAAATGGTGATTGACGATCCGCTCAGTAATCAGGATTACGTCGTCAGCAGTACAGCAGGTATCAGTCATCAGTTTATTGCCAGTTATTATGCCACCGGTACCTCAGGTGCAAGCGTGGGTCTCATTAACACAGCTGCGGCGATTATAGTCGATTACAAATAAGATACTGAGTTCATTATCGGGAAAGCCAGCTATTGCTATGCGCTGAATAGCTGGCAACTTTTGTCGGGAAATATCATCACCTGATAAAAATAATATTATTCAGCGCTGAATTATTAAGGATTGATATGGCCGTAAGTAAAAGTAACTCTCAAAAATTCATTGCCAGAAATCGAGCGCCGCGCGTACAGATTGAATATGACGTGGAAATTTACGGCAGCGAAAAGAAAGTCGAATTGCCTTTTGTTATGGGCGTGCTGGCAGACCTTTCCGGTAAGCCGCTGGAGCCGCTCCCACCGATCGCCGATCGCAAATTCCTCGATATTGATATCGACAATTTCGACGAGCGCATGAAGGCAATGAAACCACGCGTGGCGTTTGCGGTGCCGAATACTCTGACGGGCGAAGGCCAGCTGATGGTCGATATCACCTTCGAAAGCATCAACGACTTTTCACCGGATGAGATCGCCCGAAAAGTGGATTCCTTATCCCAGTTGCTCGAAGCACGGTCCCAGCTTGCCAACCTGCAAACCTACATGGATGGCAAAGCTGGCGCCGAAGAGCTGGTGAGAAAGCTGCTCAAGGACAAAGCGCTGCTTAATACCCTTGCCGCTTCCCCAAAAGCCCAACCTGAAGTTGCTGACGTTCAGCCAGAAGAGTAATGAAAAAGAAAGGAACCCCTATGTCTGTTATGGATGTACAAGCCCAAAAAACGTCGAAGTCAACGGCGGAAACCAGCGATTTCAACCAGCTGCTGGCGAAAGAGTTTAAAGCCAAAACGGAACAGACCAAGGTCGCCGTCGAAGGTGCGGTAAAGACGCTCGCCGAGCAGGCGCTGGCCAATACGGTCACCATCTCGGATGACGCGTACAAAAGCATTGAGTCAATCATTGCCGGCATCGACAGCAAGCTCTCCGAGCAAATCAACCTTATCCTGCATCATCAGGAGTTTCAGGCGCTGGAAAGCGCCTGGCGCGGCCTGCAGTATCTGGTTTACAACACCGAAACCGATGAAAAGCTGAAGCTGCGCTTTATGGACATGTCCAAGGACGAGCTGCGCCGCAACATGAAGCGCTATAAGGGCATCGCCTGGGACCAGAGTCCGCTGTTTAAGAAGATCTATGAGGAAGAGTACGGCCAGCTCGGCGGCGAACCTTACGGCTGCCTGGTGGCGGATTACTACTTCGACCACACCGCACCGGACGTCGACCTGCTGGCTTCGCTCGGCAAAATCGCGGCGTCCGCACATATGCCTTTCATCTCTGGCGCATCACCGACGGTGCTACAAATGGAGTCCTGGCAGGAGCTCTCCAACCCACGCGACCTGACCAAAATCTTCACCCAGAACCTGGAATACGCCGCATGGAACTCGCTGCGTCAGGGCGAAGACTCCCGTTACATCGGCCTGGCGATGCCGCGTTTCCTCGCCCGTTTACCGTACGGTATTCGCACCAACCCGGTAGACGCCTTCCACTTTGAAGAGGTCACCGACGGCGCCGATCACAGCAAATACATCTGGTCCAACGCCGCCTATGCGATGGCGGTAAACATCAATCGCTCCTTCAAGGAGTATGGCTGGTGTACGTTGATTCGTGGCGTGGAGAGCGGCGGCGTCGTGGAAGGCCTGCCATGCCACACCTTCCCGACGGACGATGGCGGCGTGGACATGAAATGCCCGACCGAAATCGCGATTTCCGATCGCCGTGAAGCCGAGCTGGCGAAGAATGGATTTATCCCGCTGGTTCACCGCAAGAATACCGATTATGCCGCCTTTATCGGCGCACAATCCCTGCAAAAACCTGCCGAGTACTACGATGCGGACGCCACGGCCAACGCCAACCTCTCGGCACGCCTGCCGTACCTGTTTGCCTGCTCACGCTTTGCGCATTACCTGAAATGTATCGTCCGCGACAAGATCGGGACTTTCAAAGAGCGCGACGAAATGCAGCGCTGGCTGAACGACTGGGTAATGAACTACGTCGACGGCGACCCGGCCAACTCAACCGTTGAAACCAAAGCGCGCCGTCCGCTGGCGGCGGCAGAAGTGGTGGTGGAAGACGTTGAGGGCAACCCGGGTTACTACCAGGCGAAATTCTTCCTGCGCCCGCATTTCCAGCTGGAAGGGTTAACCGTTTCTCTGCGCATGGTGGCCAAACTACCTTCCGTGAAAGAAGGCGCCTGATAAAACAGGCTGACCACTCGCGCAAAACTATTTTTTGTGATGCTCACCATTACAAAAGGGAACGTTCTTCCGGGAAGGAAGAACATAATTTGTTGTTTTAAATTAGCTAAATAAGCACTGGAGAATATGCATTATGGCACAAGATATGTTTATTAAAATCGAAGGAATTGAGGGTGAATCTCCGGATGCCGTTCATAAAAATGAAATCCAGGTTTTATCCTGGAACTGGGATGTCGCACAGCATTCAAATATGCACAGCGGTTCCGGCGGCGGTTCTGGTCGTGCAACGGTTGATGATTTCTGCTTCGTCCACTATACCGACAAAGCCAGCCCGAACCTGCTGAACTACTGTCTGACCGGTAAACACATTAAGAACATTCAATTTGTGATCCGTAAAGCCGGTGGCGACCCGCTGGAATATCTGACCATTAAATTTACCGATGCCATCATCACTAAAGTAAATATGAATGGTTCTCACGATGACGAAACGCGTCCACGTGAATCCGTTCGCTTCTCATTCACCAAAATGACTCAGGATTACGTCATGCAGAATGCTGAAGGTCATAAGTCTGGCGTTATTTCCGCGACCTATGATGTGAAAGCTAACCTGCACGGTTAATTTTCATGCCCCGAAGGCTCGCTATTTGGCGAGTCTTCATTTCACCACCCAGCGTTATTACTGAATAGCCGTTTACATCGCGCAGCGGTTATTCAGGATAATACTGAAGGAAACAGGTAAGAGTTTGATGAAAAGGAAAGCTGCACAGTACGGTCTGAACCTGATCCTGGCTCTGATGCTGGCCGCATGCAGCACCAGGAATGAGCCCCAGCCCCCCCCAAAAAGGGTGGAAATGACATTCCACGCCAGCAAAAACAGCAATCCCGACCGGGACGGCCGCGCTGCACCGGTTCAGGTCATGCTCTATTCGCTCGTCAACGCGGATAATTTTGCCAACAGCGACTTTATTTCACTGACCAACGGAGCCGATCCTGCTCTCCTTAACGACATCAGGAATCAGCAGCAGCTGATCCTGAAGCCGGGCGAATCCCGCACGATCAAACTCGAGCCCCCCCGCGACGTCCATTTTTTCGGCATTGCCGCCGCTTTCCGCACGATCAATGACGCCAGGTGGAACGCCGTTTACGCCCTGCATCCACAGAATTCCCGCCCCTGGTATCACTGGCTAATCCCGTCAACGGATGAGCCTTTGAAGCTGGAGGTCGCCCTCGACAACGTATCCGTATCCATTAAAGAAGCGAACTGACCCGTGAGAACTAATAAAGTCGTGTGGAGTGAGGGACTCTTTTTGCGCCCTCAGCTCTTTCAACAGCAAGAGCGTTACCTTGAATATTACGCGCACAAAAGGGCCGCTACCCTCACCCCGTTCTTCTGGGGGTTTGCGCAATATGAGATAGATAACGAGGCGCTGGCCTATGGAAAACTGGTCCTGCGCACCTGCAAAGGCGTTCTGCCGGACGGCACGCCCTTTGATGTGCCCGCACACGCTGAACCGCCTGAACCGCTAACCATCTCCGCAGAGCACCTCGGGAAGGTGATCTGGCTGGCGGTACCGCTACGGCTCGACAACAGCGATGAGACCATTTTCGATGAGTACGATCGCAGCTCGCTGGCCCGCTTCTGCGCCTACGATGCCGAGCTGAACGACAGCAACGCCATCCGTCAGGGCGCGAAGCAGGTACAGCTTGGCCGCCTTCGCCTGAGATTAATGAGTGAAACCGAGATGACCGAATCCTGGATCGGTTTACCGCTCATGAAGGTGAAAGCCCTGCAGCCGGACGGCAGCGTGCTGCTGCACTTTGAAGATTTCATTCCACCGGTCACCGGCTACGGCGCAAGCCCGCTACTCGGCGAATGGCTGACCCACCTGAACGGGCTGGTGAAGATTCGTGCCGAAATGCTCGCCAATCGTCTGGGTAACAGCGACGGCAAGGCCAGCGCCAGTTCGGAAATCGTCGATTATCTGCTGCTGCAAATTTTCAATAAATACGAGCCGATACTCGATCACCTGCGCCATATTCCGGAGCTGCCGCCGATCGCGCTGTACCAGGAGCTGGCAAAATTTGCCGGTGAGCTGTCAACCTTCATCCGGGTTAACACCCGCAGGCCACGGCCCGCACCCGGCTACCACCACGGCGCGCTCTTCAAATCCATACGCCCGCTGGTCGAAGAGCTCAACGATCTCCTGAACCAGATTCTGGTCCGCGCCGGTCAAATGATCCCGCTACACAAAAAAGGCCAGGGCGTGTGGGCCGCATCGGTACTGCCGGAAGAACTACGCTCCTTCTCAAGCCTGGTGCTGGCGGTCAACGCGCAGATGGCCGCCGATATTCTGGCGCAACAGTTCGCCGCTCAGGCCAAGATAAGTTCTCCGCAGCAGCTGCATGAGCTGGTGCGTTCGCACCTGCCGGGCCTGGTGTTGCAAAACCTGCCGGTGCCGCCCCGCCAGATCCCGTATCACAGCGGCAGCGTCTATTTCGAACTGACCCGCAATGGCCCGTTCTGGGATCGCATTTTGCAAAGCGGGGCGCTGGCGCTGCACGTGGCGGGCGACCTGCCCGAGCTGCGGCTTGAGCTATGGGGGATTCGTCACTGATGAGCGACAGCATCGCAGAGATGACCGATGACAACGAGCAAAGCCTGCAGGCGCTGGGCAAGTTTTTGCTCGATGAGTCCGCAGAAAGTCCTCTGAACACGTCTGCCGTCAACGCCGGGTCGGGGCACGCTCCGGCGCAGCCGACCGTGAGCCTCGCCCTGAATGAAGCCAGCCTGAAGGGCGAGAGCATTCAGCAGCGGGTGCTGCGGGTAAATGCGGCCAGCAATCCGCTGCTGGAGGCCAGCCAACCGCTGCTGCGAGCGCTGAGTGAAATGCCGCTGGAGATCGCCGACAGCAGCCAGGTCGAGGTACTCAAACGTACGCTCGCCAGCGAAATCAACGTCTTCACGGTGATTTGTGAAGAGGTCGATATTCCATGGAAGAAAATGACCATCGTGCGTTACTGCCTGTGTACCGCGCTCGATGAAGCGGCGCACGCCTCTCCGTGGGGCATCAGCTCAGGCTGGGCGCGCAGCAACCTGCTTAACCATTTTGAAGGCGATAACGACGGCGGTAACAAATTCTTCCTGCTCGCCGGGCGCCTGTCGATGCAGCCTCACGACTACGCCGACGTGCTCGACATCATGTTGCGCATTCTGGCACTGGGCTTTGAGGGCCGTTACAGCATCGTCGAGGATGGCGATCGCCAGTTGATGCGCATTCGCCAGCGCCTGCTGGCCCTGCTGCAAAACACGCTCAGTAAAGTCTCGCCAGAGCTGTCGCCGCTCGGTCTGCCGGAGCGACAGGAGATCAAGCGCCGGGCGCGGATTTTCGTGCCCGTGCGGGGCACGCTGCTGCTGGTCACGTTGCTCACCGCTGGCACCTTTATCTGGTGCAAATACCATTTGCTGGTGAAAGAGCATGCGCTGACCGCGCGTATTGACGCCATGACCCGCATCGCCCCGGCAGCGCCTGTGCAACGTCTGCGCCTGGCCGTTCTGCTGAAAGCGGAGATTGCGAAAAAGCAGGTGGCGGTCGATGAAACCAGCCAGCAGAGCAAGGTCATCTTCAGCGGCGATTCAATGTTTGAATCAGGCTCCGTACAGGTGAAACCGGAAATGACGGCGATCCTCGGGCGCGTCGCCACGGAGATCCGCCGGGTCAACGGCGAAGTGTTGATCGTCGGTCATACCGACGCCATGCCGATCAACAAACCTGGCATCAGGAATAACCAGGCCCTGTCGGAGCAGAGGGCGAACAGCGTCGCTAACCTGTTGATCAGCGCGGGCATTCCTGCGAGCAAAATTCGTATTGAGGGGATGGGAGAACGGCAGCCGCTGCAAAGCAATCAGGATGCAGCCGGTCGGGCACGAAACCGTCGCGTTGAAATGTTTGTCACCTATTAAGAGCCACAACGGAATGTCTTACTTGAGTCGATTATTCTCCACCCACAACCTGAAGTTTCTGATGCTGTTGCTCTGCGCCCTGCTGGCGGCGGCGGCCATCTGGTATCTCGGCCCATTCTCCGGCTTCGGCGAGGCACATCCGCTCGAATCCGTCAGTGCGCGCTGCCTGTGTATCCTGGTGGCATGGCTTTGGATCGCCCGCCTGTGGTGGCGCATTCCGTTCTTCATCCCGCTGGCCCTGAGCGCCAGCGTGCTGGTTTGGGTGGCCGGACCGTGGCTGCTGGCCGGGAAAAGCTATCCGCTCACCGCGCCGTCGCGGCGGCTGGCGATCGTCGCCGTCATCTGGCTGGTGGTCCTGCTCTATGCCCTTTGGCTGCTGGTGGTGGCGCTTATCCACAATCCGGCGCTGTTGAATCGCCTGAAAGGCGTGGGAAAACCGGCGGTCAGTCCGGCGGAAAAATATACCTTTATTACCCGCCAAATCCGCCATGCCGTGGCGTTAACCAGCCGGGCCCGCACCCACTGGAAGCGCTGGTGGACGCTGCTGCTGCCAGGCATTCTGCCCGAAACGATCCCCTGGTATGTGCTGCTGGGCGATGAAAACTCCGGTAAGACCTCGCTGGTTATCGCCTCAGGGCAGGACTTCCCCTTGCCGGAGCAGCTCAGCCGCACCAGCCAACAGAACCCACCGACCGCCAGCTGCGAATGCTGGTTTGGCAACGACGCGCTGTTTCTGGATACCGCAGGCAAATACATCAGCAGCGAGGCCGCCGACGACGAATGGCAGCATCTGCTGAAAACGCTGCACAAATACCGCGCCCGCGACGGGATCAACGGCGCGATCGTCGCCGTTCCTGCGGCCGATCTTCTTCAGGGCTCAAAAGAGAGCAAGCTGGCGCTGGCAACGCGCCTGCGCGCCCGACTCGCCGAACTCCGCCAGCAGCTCGGCGTTCATTTCCCGGTCTACGTCACGATCACCAAAGTAGACCACTTGAGCGGCTTTGAGCCCTGGTTTCGCAGCATGACCCGCGAAGCCCGCGACCAGGTGTGGGGCGTCACTTTCCCGTGGGGTGAAATGGTCAACACCTCCACCAACGGGCTCCAGCAAAAAATTTCCAGCGAGCTGGACGTGCTGCAGCAGCGGCTGGCGAGCACCCTCCACCCTCGCCAGCAGGAGGAGTATTCACTTCAGGATCGCAAGGCGATGTACACCTTCCCGCTGGACTTTCAGCTGCTGTGCAACGAAGTGGCGGATTTTTTACAGCAGGCGTTTTTCAGCTCCCGCTATGACGAAACCCAGTTCTGCGCCAGCTTCCGCGGGGTCTACTTCAGCAGCAGCTGCCAGCAGGCTGATACCCGCCTGCACAATCACAAAACGGTGGTCTCTCGCTGGCGGCGCTATTTTGTCAGCGACCAGCCAGAAACCGCGGCGTTCAGCGCCGAGCAGGCAATCCCGGAGGAAGAGGTGCTTCAGAGTACGGTGTGGGGCAAACACTACTTCCTCAGACAGCTTTTTGCCGACGTGATCGTCAAGGACGCCACCCTCGCCACGCCAAACTTCCGCGAGGCGACGCGTTTTCGTATGCAGCGTCTGTTCAGCCATATCGCCCTGCTGCTGCTGGCGGTGATCCTGATCCGCGGGCTAACCCTGAGCTATGACAACAACTCGACTTATCTCGATGCGGTAATCGCCAAAACGCAGCAGCTGGAAAAAGCCGTCGCGCCGTTAAAACAGCTTCCGGAAGGCAAAATCCTCGCCGGCCTGCTGGCGATGGCCCGCGATTTGCCGGAGTTTGACCCCCTGAATCTGCTGGACCCGGCGCTGGACTATCGCTACGGGCTGTATACCGGTAAACCGGTGGCCGAGCACGCCAATGGTTTGTACCGCTATATGCTGGAGCGTTTTTTCCTGCCAGCGTTGCAGAACCAGGCAAGTGCATCGCTGAATGCAGCACTTCAGGATAAGAGTGAGAACGACGAACAGCTGTATCAGGCGCTCAAAATCTATCTGGGCATTTTTGGCCAGGGCCAGGCCAGCAACGAATGGCTTAGCGTAGCCTTAACTCAGCAATGGGACAGCCAGGACAAGCTGACGGCCTACGGCGATGAGAGCGTATTCCAGGCCCACCTGAGCGCCCTGTTCGCCGGAGAGAAGTGGCTGCAATATGGGCAAAAAGCGGATACCACGCTGATCGCTCAGGCCCGCGCAGCCCTGGGTCAGCGCTCGCTTAACGCCAGGCTTTACCAGCGCGTAAAGTCCGTGGAGCTCGCCCAGGCGCCAGAGCCGATGACGCTCGACAAAATGACCGGGGATAGCAGCGCGCAAATCTTTACCGTCACCGATGAGCAGCTGGCACGCGACGGTATCCCTGGTTTTTTTACCCGGGCCGGGTACCAGATGCTGATAAAAAAAAAGTTTCTCCTCCTCATCACCCAGCTACAGCGTGAAGATCAGTGGGTAATGGGTACGAAAACGGAAGCAGCACCCAATCCTTTGACGGTCCGCGAAGGAGTGCTTCGGCTCTATCTGCGTGAATACAGTAGCCTGTGGAGCCGTCTGCTGGACAGCATTCGGCTCATCCCGCTTGATGAGGTTTCCTCCGGCGGTTCCCCGCTGGCAGGCGATATCTATCTGTTGCGAATCCTCGCCTCACCGAACTCGCCGCTGGTCAACCTGGCCCGCGTCTCCGTCGAACAAACCACGCTGGTGCAGAAGGATAAAAACCTGCCGGAGCTGCTCGACGACGGTAATAACCGCCTCACCAACAACCGACTGGTCAGCCAGGCCAAAAAGCTGGATGACGCGGCCGATGCCTTAATTAAGAAGTTGACCCGGTCAGAGGTGGACGACCGTTTTCGCGCCCTGCATGAGTTCGTCAACGGCCAGGGCAACGCCCTCGCGATGGAAAGCAGTCTGCCAGGCTTGCCCGGCTCCCAGCTCAATAAGCTTTCGTCAACGCTTGGCGAGCTGTACACGCTGTTTGTTGTCACCAGCAACAACCTCAGCAACGGTGAAACGCCGGTGATGCCCGATACCAGCATGCGCATCGGCATTCAGGCGCAGACCTGGCCCACCCCGTTCCGCACGGTCGTTGAACCCTTCATTCGTGGCGCATCGCAGAAAGTGCAGGCTCAGGTGCTCGCCAGCAACAGTAAAAATGTGGACAGCAACCTCGGCGCGGTATGCCGGGAAACGCTGGCCAACCGCTATCCGTTCCGCGAGTCAGCGCAGGAAGTCACGCTTCATGATTTCAGGCAGTTCTTTGCCCGGGACGGGCTGGTCGACAGCTGGTTTAAGCAGAATCTGGCCGATAAAGTCGACACCTCGCAGCCCGTCTGGCGCTATAAGGGCACGCAGTCGGAAGGCAATCTGGCGTTTTTCCAGCAGGTAACCCGGATCCGTAACGCCTTCTTCAGCAGCGATGACGGCAAAAAGATGCAGCTGACGCCGACGCTTTCCGTTGCGTATATGGATCCCGCTATCGTGCAGCTCAATATGAACATCGGCGGCAGTCCGTTCCGCTACATTCACGGCCCGGTTGTTCCGTGGCTGTTTAACTGGCCAGGCACCAACGGCAGTACCAACATCAATATCAGCGCCCTGCCCGCGTTACCCGGCAGCGCCTCTCCGGTTTCACTAAATAGCCCATGGGCTCTGTTCCGCTGGATGGATCAGGCTGCGCTGCGCCAGACAGACGACAACGGAAATATCTTGCTGACTTATTTTGTCGATAAGCGCCGGATGGATATCACCCTCGGTGGAATGGTGTCTGATAACAGTACGCTCTCCAGCCTGTTAAAGGGTTTTGAGTGTCCCACTGATAATTAACAGGGATAGACAAGGTGATGGAAACATATTTCAGAGGGAGACGACCGCATGACGAAAAAATAGAGGCGTCGATCGCCAGTAAACAATCATCGTCCTGCTCACACGCCGTGTGCGCAGGGCTAAAATTATCTACAACGTTTCAGGTATTTACATGTCGCGTACAATCAGCCTGAGCAGCCCGGCAATGCCTTACTTGCTGGGAGAGCCTGCTCTAGTCCTGTCAAAGCTGGATGGCGAAGAAGCCTTTTCCACGCTTTATACATGGTCGATTACCGCCAAAACACCTGCTAATCCTGCGATCTCCTGGCAGTCCGCGTCCAATATTGATATCAAGGCGCTGCTCGGCAAAGAGATGACCATTGAAATCGAGCTGGATGGCAATGGGCTGGATGAAGTGAGCTATGTCGGTAAAGGCACCCGTGAAATCTCAGGAGTAGTCCAGAAAGCAAGATATATTGGCCGGGACGCCAACCAGGCCATGTATGAAATTATTCTGCGGCCCTGGTTACATATTACGGAGCTGACTTCAGACTTCAAAATATTCCAGCAGAAAAGTGTGGTGGATATTCTTGATGAGGTACTGGGTGAATATCATTATCCGGTAGAGAAACGCTTATCGGCCAATTACCCAAAACTTGATTTTCAGGTTCAGTACGGTGAAACCGATTTCGCGTTTATCGAACGGTTAATGGAAGAGTGGGGAATTTACTGGTTTTTTGAACACAGCGATCATAAGCATAAGCTTATCCTGGTCGATCACGTCGGTGCCCATCGCCCCTATTTCAGCGAGGCCTACCACACCATCAGCTACGTGCCGGACGACCCGAAGGCCGGTGAAGAGTATATCGACCACTTCCATCACCAGGAGACTATCGTCAGCGGAAGCTGGCTAACCAACGACTACGACTTCACCCGCTCCCGCGCCGATATTTCCGCCATCGACACGAAGCCGCGTAACACCGTCTACAACCAGATGGAAGTGTTCCACTGGCCCGGTGACTACGAGCAGCCCTCGGTGGGCGAAATGCTGGCCAGCGTGCGCATGGAAGAACGCGGCGCAGAAGGCTCACGGGCAACCGGCAGTGGAGAGGTTCGCGGCATCGTCTGCGGCTGCAACTTTACCCTGACGAACTATCCGCTCGAAAAGGCCAACCGGGAATATATGGTGCTGGCAAGCAGCCTGCGGATCACTGAGGTCCCGCAGGTCAGCGGCGTGGAGATATTCACCTACCACTGCGATTTTACCGTGCAGCCCACCAGCAAGATTTATCGCCACCCGTTAACCATTAAGCGTCCACGCACCCGTGGCCCGCAGACGGCCATCGTCGTTGGTCCGCCGGGCGAAGAGATCTGGACCGATGAATACGGGCGGGTCAAGGTACGCTTTGTCTGGGATCGCTATGGGCAAAACCGCGAATCGGACTCCTGCTGGCTGCGCGTCAGCCAGGCCTGGGCAGGCAATAACTTCGGAGGGATCTACATCCCGCGTATCGGCCACGAGGTGATCGTCGACTTCATCAACGGCGACCCCGATCGCCCGCTGATCATCGGCAGCCTCTACAACAACGTCACCATGCCGCCGTGGGATCTGCCGGTCAACAGCACCCAGAGCGGCATGATAAGCCGCACGGTCGGCGGCGGTCGCACCAACTACAACGGCATCCGCTTTGAAGACAAGCCTGGCCAGGAGCAGTACTGGGAACAGGCCGAGCGTAACATGGTGCGTGTGACCAAGAACGATGAGTCCCAGACCATCGGAGCAAACGCAGAAACGGTAATCGGTGCCAACCGTAACGTCAGCGTGGGGGCGAATTACGACAAAATCGTCAACGCGAACTACAGCAAAAGCGTCGGGGCTAACGCATCGGAAATCATCGGTGTCAGCCGCAGCATGAGCGTGGGGGCCGACTACTCAAAAATCATCGGTGGCGGCTACAGCAACACCATCGGGCTAACCTACGGTCTGGTCGTGGGCCTAGCACGTACAGAGGCCATTGGCGCAGCCAACAGTCTGAACGTCGGTGGGATGAATGCTACAAACGTAGGGGGCGCGAACTTAATCAACGTCGGCGGCTATCATGCCGAGTCCGTGGGAGGTGCCTGGCAGACCGCTGCCGGCGGCGCGTTAACGATGGTTGCGGGTGGCGCAATGGCCCTGGGTTCGGGCGGCATCCTGACGCTGAGCGCGAAAACCATCAAAATCATCGGCTCTGACAAAGTCATCATTCAGGGCGGTGAGGTACAAATCAACCCAGGTGACAATGACGACTGCTGCGGCAACGGCGGAGGCGGTGGTGCAGGCGGTGGCCTGGCCGCACTCTCCAGCCTGGCGGGATTAATCCCGGTCTTTGGCCTGATGGCTCTGCCGCTTCCGTTACCGCCGTTGCCGCCTGGACCACCACCTCCTCCGCCGCCTCCGCCACCAACGGATACGCCGACGGTGACGCCAACCGTTACGCCTACGGAAAGCCCAACTCAGAGCCCGACGGAAAGCCCAACCGAGAGCCCAACCGAGAGCCCGACGGAAAGCCCAACCGAAAGCCCAACCGAAAGCCCGACGGAAAGTCCGACCGAGAGCCCGACGGAAAGTCCGACCGAGAGCCCAACCGAGAGCCCGACGGAAAGCCCGACCGAGAGCCCAACCGAGAGCCCGACGGAAAGCCCGACCGAGAGCCCGACCGAGAGCCCGACGGAAAGTCCGACCGAGAGCCCAACGGAGAGTCCGACGGAGAGCCCAACGGAGAGTCCGACGGAGAGCCCAACGGAGAGTCCGACGGAGACACCGACGGAAACGCCAACCGTCACACCGACGAGGACTCCGCCACCCTGATCGTCACCCCTTTCCGCTCTCCGCTTCGGCGGGCGGATTTACCCTTAATCCATAAAGGAGAGGTTATATGCAAAATGCAGCACGCTTAGGCGATGCCATCTGTCACGGCGGCGCGGTCGTCAGCGGTTCCGGGAACGTCTTTATCAACAGCATACCCGCGGCCATGCTGGGAAGCGCCGCCGCATGCGCCCTTCATGGCGGAAGCGCCGTTGCATCCGGCTCCGGTACCGTGTTCATCAACAACAGTCCCGCGGCTCGGCTGGGTGACTGCACCGGCTGTGGTGCCGCCATCTGTAGTGGCTCGGGCGATGTGTTTATAGGCTAGGCATGATCACTTTAAACCTTTACTGGCCAGAACAGCGCTCGCGTCGGGTGCTGGGTGACAATGAAACCGTCATTTTCGATGTCGACAGCGGTCAGTTCTTCTCCCCTGCAAAAGCCCCCTGTGAGGAGGGGGTTATTTTCAGCCATGGCGCAGAGGGGCTTAGCCTGCTTAACGCTCAGCGGCTGCTGCCCTGCTATGTTGATGGCCACCCGCTGGCCTTTCAGGAACGTCATTCCCTGCGGATCCAGAGCAGCATTCAGCTTGCCCGCTATGGCATCACCGTGGAGGACGAGGAGACAGATAAAAGTCTGCTCCAGGAGCTGGGTTACGCCGACGGCTGCGGCAACGACGCCCAGTTACCGGAGCTGGTGGAGATCCTGCACAACAGCCTGCAGCACGTCACCGAGGCACCGGAAAACGAAAAAAGGGACATTCTTAAATCGCTTGAAAAAGAGTTTCGCCAGGCCCTGATCTGGGGCATCCAGCAGCCCCACGCCCGACAGTCCGGCCCGCGGCGCGACAACCGGTTCAACGAAAACGTGTTTCACTTCGACAGGGTTCAGGCGCAGGTCAAATCAGCCACCGTCACCCACTGTATTTTTGAAACGCCGGCGCTTATCCACAAAGTGTTTAACGAGCTGGAGATCGCCGAAAGTGACAGGATCCAGGCCGAAGAGCAGACAAAAACCGACGTCCTCAAGCTGCTGGCCCCTGAAGAAGTTCGCTACGACACCCAAAAACGGATCCCCGCTCTGCTGGTACAGGACATTTACCGGGCAGACCTGGACACTCTACTGTAATTAAAGGATTAACTATGATGCTGACAACTCCCCGTCTCAGGACCTTCCTGCAGGAAAATACCTTTGGTTCACTGACGGAAGACCTGCTTTCTACCCTAAAGAAACGCCCGGCCGACCGGGAATCTCGTTACGCGCTGGCAACGCTCTGGTGCATCGAAGAAGCATGGGATAAGGCGCTGACGCAGGTCGATACCCTGGCCGCCCTGTCGGATGCGACCTCCTCGCATAGCGAACTGCTGAAAAACCTGATCATGAGTGAGATGGTGCGTAAGCAGGTGCTCAACGGAGAACGCAAGGCCAGCCCGCTTGACGAGCAGGCCCCCACCTGGCTGGACATTCTGCACCAGGCAAACCAGGCCAGTGCCGCCCAGGAAATCGATAAAGCGGATGAGCTTCGCTTTCAGGCCTTCGAGCTTGCCCCGGTCACCGCAGGCCACAGCGAGCACGCCGGTGCGTTCGACTGGATTGCCGATGGCGATGGCCGTCTTGGGCCAGTGTGCGAATTTATCTGCGCCGGCGGGTATCGCTGGGTGCCGTTCGAGCAGATCCAATCGCTGACGGTGCAGCCACCTCAGTCGCTGCTTGACCTGATGTGGGCACCCGCGACGCTCGTCACCCCGTCGCGTAAATGGAGCGGCTATTTACCTGCCCGCTACCCGATCGACGCCAGCCAGAGCCTGAGCGTGAAGCTCGGCGACGAGACCCACTGGCAGCAGCAAAGCCTGGTATTGACCATCGGCGAAGGCCGTAAGATGTGGGTCACCGAGCAAAGCGAATTTTCGATCATGGAAACGGGCACCCTCACCTTTGAGACGGCCTGAACGCCATGAACAGCAAGCAGCAATATCTGCCCACCCTGCTCGATCGCCTGCTGGATGATGAGCCCAAAAAGCAGCAGGAGGCCTTTGACAAAGCCTTTTACGATGCGAGGACCCTCAGGCGTCTGGTGCAGCGGGATCTGGCATCGCTCCTCAACTGCAACAACATCGATCGCGAACTCGATCCCGTTAAGCACTGCCATGTGGCTAACACGGTGGTGAATTTCGGCATCACTCCGCTTCCGGGCATGCCGGTCAACCTGAACAACTGGCGGCAAATGGAGAAAAACATTCGTGATGCCATTCTGCGCTTCGAGCCCCGAATCATCCCCGAATCGCTGCTGGTGCATATTCTCCACGAGAAGGATAAATCCTTCAGCAGTACCAACATGCTGTTCGAAGTTCGCGGGCTGATCTACTGGGAGCCTCATCCCATCGATCTCTGTCTGAACGGCAGCTATGACCGCGAATGCGAACGCATTGAGCTATCTGGTGTGTCGTAATGTTATCCACGGGCAGCGCCAGCGCTGCCCGTGTTGTCGCCTGAATCACAAGGAAAAATCATGAAGGTGCTTTATGTTGGTAGCGGGCTTTCAGCCCAGCAGGCCACGGACGAACGCTACCGCGACCATATCAAAGTGTGTTTAAACAACGCCTGGCGAATCTTCCCCGACGAGGTATTTGATTACTGGATCCACCCCAACGACTTTCCTGCCGAAAACTATCCGCAGACGAAAAATTACCGCACGGAAATTCGGCACAAAGAGTACTCAGCCGCTCTGCATCAGGGAGCAGAAACGCTCGGTTTCGGGGAGCTAAGCGGTTTCAATCTGGAAAGAAAAATTGGCTATACCTCTTTCTTTCAGGGTCTCTACTGGATAATGCTGACCCTGGCGCCAGCGCGGATCGGGCTGCTCGGCTTCGATCACGACTATAACCCTGAGAAGGTGCAAAAATGGCGCGCCGAGGGCATGCCACAGGTCTGTAATGACTTTAATCAGAAAACGGAAAAAACCTTGCGGGAGTGGGCCGGGAACTATTTTTCCGGGCTGGAGCAGGATGCCTTTTACGGCCACGGCACGCCGGACCCATTACGCTTCGGGCCGGAGTATCTGGAGCAAAAAATGCATATTGCCGTCGCCAGCGCGAAAACGCTGGGCGTTGAAATCGTCAATTATTCGCAGCGCCCGTCGCCCTATAACATATTTGTGCGCGGTACGCCTGAGTGATCGGAGCGGGTTCGCGATCCTGAGGATGGCGAACCCCGTCACTTTTTAGCCCTGCTCGCCCATCATCTGCTTTACCAGCTCCACGCAGCGCAGGAATCGCGCGTCGTAGTCCGGTTCTTCAACATGGACATACTCGATGTTGTTCTCCTCGAGCATCTCTACCAGCATGGTCTGAAACTCTTTCCTGTCGACTGAACTGCCCAGGCTACGCAAGCCGTCGGCAACCCACGGGGTATTATTTTCCAGCACGATAACCAGGTCGAAGCGGTATTCATCAATCAGCGCCTGCACGAACGGGTGCTCGCGGCCTTCGTATTTCTTACAGAACGCCTGGGTGGTGACAAAATCGGTGTCGATAAACGCCACCTTATTGGCATATTTCACCGCAAAATCAATGTACTGTGCATGGCCAAGCGCGATTTTATCGTAGTCCGAATACTGTAACGCCATCTCGTCGCCGCCGAGATGCGAAAAGACGTAATCCCGGCCATATTCCCAGGCGCTGGTGGTATTGAAAATGTTAGCGAGCTTATTCACCAGCGTCGATTTACCGCTCGACTCGCCGCCGAGAATCGCCACCGTACGCACGAAGAACGGCTTCACTTCGGTCGGGATATATTCCCAGTAGCGCGACGGGTTTTCACGAATTTGCGCGCCGCTGATGCTCATGAACGTGCGCTGCGGGTCGATAAGCACCGTTTCGGTGCCCAGATGCTCGCGAAACTGCGGCGCATCAGCCTCTTCGGAGGTGTAAATGGTATTTGGCTGAATGCCCTTTTCTTCCATAAACGCCTTCACGCCGTTGCTCCACACGTCCCAGCCGTGGGGATACGGCTCCATGCCCTCTTCGTTAAAGGCATGAATACGAATGTTTTTCTGATATTTGAAGGTCTGCAACAGCCAGCGCAAACGATCGGATACCGTCGGCTGCTGCGACATCGCGCTGTCTTCAAACAGCTCGCGGTCGCGCTTTTCGTCATAGCCCATGATGATATGCAGCTCATCGACCTGGCTTACGGCGCGCTGGATAAGATAGATATGCCCGGTATGCAATGGGTAGAACTTACCGAACACCACGCCAACATTTTTCTGCTGGCGCGGAAACTCGAGCCCCAGGAAACGGTGCAACGCTTCGAGCTTTTGCGCACTCGGGCTTTTGATTTTGGCGTTCAGCAACTGGCTCAGATAGCCCTTCGTCATCCCGCTGGCGTCCGCCACCTGCTGCAAGGTACAGCCTTTCTGGCGAATAGCGGTTTTGATGTAATCGAATGATGACAAAGGAGCCTCCTGCCTGATGGGTTTGCCCGGCGGCGCTTAGGCTTGCCGGGCCTGGAAAAACGTAGGGCGGATAAGCAAAGCGCCACCCGCCAAAAGAGATAACGCAATGATTATAATTCGTCGAAGACGTTAAGTGCATCGGAAAGCTTTTTCACGCCAAACACCTTCATCCCTTCCGGTATTTTTTTCGGTACGTTAGCCGCGGGCACGATCGCCCGTTTAAAGCCATGCTTGGCGGCTTCAGAGATTCGCTCCTGCCCGCTTGGCACCGGGCGAATTTCACCGGAAAGCCCGACTTCGCCAAACACCACCAGATCCTGCGGCAGCGGCCTGTCGCGCAGGCTGGAGACCATCGCCATCAGCAGCGCCAGATCCGCACTGGTTTCGGTCACCTTCACGCCGCCGACCACGTTGACGAACACGTCCTGGTCGAACATCTGCAAGCCACCGTGACGATGCAGTACCGCCAGCAGAATCGACAGACGGTTCTGTTCAAGCCCCACCGCTACGCGACGCGGGTTGCCCATCATCGACTGATCGACCAGCGCCTGGATCTCGACCAACAGCGGCCGCGTGCCTTCCCAGACCACCATCACCGAGCTGCCGGAGGTGACTTCATCGCCCCGGCTCAGGAATATGGCAGAAGGGTTGCTCACTTCGCGCAGGCCCTGTTCAGTCATGGCGAAAACGCCAAGCTCATTGACCGCACCAAATCGGTTTTTGTGACTGCGCAGCGTGCGGAAACGGGAGTCCGCATCGCCGTCCAACAATACGGAACAGTCGATGCAGTGCTCCAGCACTTTAGGCCCCGCCAGCGAACCATCTTTAGTGACGTGACCGACCATGATAATCGCCACCCCGCGCGTTTTAGCAAAGCGGGTCAGGTAAGCGGCACTTTCGCGCACCTGGGCGACGCTGCCCGGCGAGGACTGTACGTCGGCCATATGCATAACCTGGATGGAGTCGATCACCATCAGCTTCGGCTGCTCTTCTTCGGCAATCTGGCAAATCTGCTCAATGCTGGTTTCTGACAGCATGTTGAGGTTAGCAGCCGGTAACCCAAGACGGTGCGCGCGCATCGCGACCTGCTGCAAAGATTCTTCGCCGGTGACGTAGAGGGTTTTCATCTGCTCGCTGAGCTTGCACAGCGTCTGCAACAGCAGGGTGGATTTCCCGGCCCCCGGATTGCCGCCAATCAAAATGGCGCTGCCCGGCACGACGCCACCGCCAAGCACGCGGTCAAACTCTTTAAAGCCGCTGGAGAAGCGCGGCAGCTCTTCGAGGCTGATTTCAGAAAGCTTCTGGACCTTCGAGCCACCAGAAGCCCCGGCGTAGCCGGTTAAGCGCTCATTGCGCGCCACGACGGGCGACGCGGCAATGCGCATTTCGGTAATGGTGTTCCAGGCATGACAGGCACTGCACTGCCCCTGCCAGCGCGGATAATCCGCGCCGCATTCGTTACAGACAAAGGCGCGTTTCGGTGCTTTCGCCACGGTTTACCTCGTTATTACTTTTGATTCAGGCTGCCGGACAGGATGCAAAATACGCCCATCAGGTCAGCGTGACGGATGGTGATTTCCGTCTGCTCGTTCACTTTCGGTTTGGCATGGTACGCAATACCGAGCCCGGCCGCTTTAATCATCGGCAGATCGTTGGCGCCGTCGCCAATCGCCACGGTTTGCGCCAGCGGAATTTCATGGCTTTCGGCCAGACGTTTCAGGGTGCTGGCCTTGTACTGTGCGTCCACGATATCGCCGGTCACGTTGCCGGTGAGCACGCCGTCGCGAATTTCCAGCTCATTCGCCACCGCGGCCGTCAGGCGCAGTTTTTCACGCAGATAATCGGCGAAGAACGTAAAGCCGCCGGAGGCAATCGCCACCTTCCAGCCCAGCGTTTCCAGCTTCAGCACCAGCGGCACCAGTCCCGGCATCAGCGGCAGCGTGTCGCGGACCTGACGCAGAATGCTTGCATCGGCGCCCTGCAGAGTGGCCACCCGCTGGCGAAGGCTGGCGGTGAAATCGAGTTCGCCGCGCATCGCACGCTCAGTGACTTCAGACACCAGCTCGCCGGTCCCCGCCAGTTTGGCGATTTCATCAATACACTCAATCTGGATAGCCGTTGAATCCATGTCCATCACCAGCAGGCCCGGCGTGCGCAGGTGCGGGATTTTCCCGAGCGGGGCGACGTCAAACCCGGCATCGTGTGCAAGGCGCGTCGCACGCGGCGTAAGCGAGCCTGCGAGGCGAATCACCTGATAATCTTCAACGCACCAGGCGGCAACAATCACCATCGCCGCCCCCAGCTTGTGCTGATAATCGGTCAGGCGCTGTTTATCGAGACGGCGGCCATACAGCAGCCAGCCGCTGCGTCCGGCGTGGTAATCCAGCGGCATCACTTCATCACCGCTCAAGGACAGCGGCAGCCCAGGCCATAAAGAGACATCGTCGGGCAGGTCGCACCAGGTCAGACTGTTCGGCATTACAGCTCCAGTTAATCGAGATTTGGCCAGGAAAATAACGCATGAGGCTACCCTGTATCCAGCGCTTCTGGCAACATTAAGCTGCAAATTTTCAAAGGTGGAATATGGTTCGCGCAAAACTGAAATTTCGGCTGCATCGTGCGGTGATCGTCCTTATCTGTCTTGCCCTGCTGGTGGCCCTGATGCAGGGCGCATCGTGGTTCAGCCAAAACCACCAGCGGCAGCGCAACCCACAGATGGAAGAGCTGGCCCGCTCCCTCGCCCATCAGGTCACGCTGAATCTTGCGCCGTTGATGCGTTCAGAAACGCCGGATGAGAAGAAGATCAATCAGTTGCTGACGCAGCTGACCACCAACAGTCGCCTGCTGGACGCCAGCGTCTATGACGAAGAAGGCAACCTGATCGCCCACAGCGGTGAGAGCGTGGACGTCCGCGACCGCCTGGCGCTCGACGGCAAAAAAGCCGGGGGCTATTTCAATCAGCAGATCGTCGAACCCATTCAGGGCAAGAATGAACCCCTTGGCTATCTGCGCCTGACGCTGGACACCCACACGCTGGCGACGGAAGCCAAACAGGTGGATAACACCACCAACATTCTGCGCCTGATGCTGCTGCTCTCCCTTGCCATCGGCGTGGTGCTGACTCGCACATTGCTTCAGGGCAAACGCACGCGCTGGCAGCAATCGCCGTTTCTGCTCACGGCGAATAAATCCGTTCCCGAAGAGGATGAGGGCGAAAACAAGGATAAGTGATAAATTGGCTGAATCATTAAAGAAAGGAAATCTGCCATGTCGACGCTGCGCCTGCTTATCTCTGATTCATACGATCCCTGGTTCAACCTGGCGGTGGAAGAGTGTATTTTCCGCCAGATGCCCGCCACCCAGCGCGTGCTGTTTTTGTGGCGCAACGCCGATACCGTCGTCATTGGTCGGGCACAAAATCCATGGAAAGAGTGCAATACCCGGCGGATGGAAGAGGATAACGTGCGCCTGGCGCGCCGCAGCAGCGGCGGCGGTGCGGTGTTTCACGATCTCGGTAACACCTGCTTTACCTTTATGGCCGGCAAGCCGGAATACGATAAAACCATCTCCACGTCGATAGTGCTTAACGCCCTGAACGCTCTTGGCGTGACGGCTGCGGCCTCCGGACGCAACGACCTGGTGGTCAAAACTCCGCAAGGCGATCGTAAGGTCTCCGGTTCGGCCTACCGTGAAACCCTGGATCGGGGATTTCATCACGGCACGCTGCTGCTGAACGCTGACCTCAGCCGTCTGGCGAACTACCTCAACCCTGATAAGAAAAAGCTTCAGGCAAAAGGGATTACCTCGGTACGCGGCCGCGTGGCAAATCTGATTGAGCTGCTGCCGGGTATCACCCATGAAAAAATCTGCGGCGCGGTAACGGAGGCGTTCTTCGCTCATTACGGCGAACGCGTTGAAGCAGAAGTGATTTCGCCAGACAAATCCCCGGATCTGCCAAACTTTGCGGAAACCTTTGCCCGCCAGAGCAGCTGGGAGTGGAACTTCGGCCAGGCGCCAGCCTTTTCACATCTGCTCGATGAACGTTTCACCTGGGGCGGCATCGAGCTGCATTTCGACGTCGAGAAAGGCCACATCACTCGCACCCAGGTTTTCACCGACAGCCTGAATCCGGCACCGCTGGAGGCGCTGGCGGCGCGCTTGCAGGGCTGCCTGTATCATCCTGACGTGCTTCAGCAAGAGTGTGATGCGCTGTTGGGGGATTTCCCGGAGCAGGAAAAAGAGTTGCGGGAACTGTCGGCGTGGATTGCGGGGGCGGTTCGATGAGGGAGAATAAAAAACGGCAACCTTTGGTTGCCGTTTTGCGTTGACTTCCCAGGCCGGGTCAGGCGAAGCCGCCACCCGGCACAACAACGTTTACTCTTTATCGCCCAGCAGAACGGATTCCAGCGCGATTTTGATCATGTCGTTGAAGGTCGTCTGACGCTCCGCAGCGGTGGTCTGCTCGTGGGTGCGGATGTGATCGGAGACGGTGCAGATGGTCAGCGCTTTTGCGCCAAATTCTGCGGCCACGCCGTAGATACCTGCCGCTTCCATTTCCACGCCCAGAATGCCGTATTTCTCCATCACGTCGAACATTTCGCCGTCCGGAGAGTAGAACAGATCGGCGGAGAAGAGGTTGCCAACGCGAGCGTCAACGCCCAGCGCTTTAGCCGCGTCAACGGCGTTACGCACCATGTCGAAGTCAGCAATCGCCGCGAAGTCGTGATCTTTGAAGCGGATACGGTTCACTTTGGAATCGGTGCAGGCACCCATGCCGATAACCACATCACGCAGCTTCACATCCATGCGCACGGCGCCACAGGAGCCCACGCGGATGATTTTCTTCACGCCGAAATCGGTGATCAGCTCTTTGGTGTAGATGGAGCAGGACGGGATACCCATACCGTGACCCATCACGGAAATCTTGCGGCCTTTGTAGGTGCCGGTGAAGCCCAGCATGCCGCGTACGTTGTTCACTTCACGCACGTCTTCGAGGAAAGTTTCAGCAATGTGCTTCGCACGCAGCGGATCGCCAGGCATCAGTACGACGTCAGCGAAATCACCCATTTCTGCGTTAATGTGTGGGGTTGCCATTTTATTTTTCCTTATTCGTTGTTGTTATGCCGGGTGGTGGCGTTGCCTTACCCGGCCTACAAATCCGTAGGCCCGGTAAGCTTGCGCCACCGGGCAATTGCATCACAGCATATTTTTGCCGTATTCCATCGGTGACGTACCAAAGTACGTTGCCAGGGTCTGACCGATATCCGCGAAGGTTTCGCGATGGCCCAGCGAACCTGCTTTCACTTTCGGGCCATAGACCAGCACCGGAATGTGTTCACGGGTGTGATCGGTCCCGGTCCAGGTCGGGTCGCAGCCGTGGTCCGCGGTGAGGATGATGATGTCATCTTCACCCACCAGCTTCAGCAGCTCCGGCAGACGGCGATCGAACAGCTCCAGACCTGCTGCATAGCCGGCAACGTCGCGGCGGTGACCCCAGGAAGAGTCGAAATCAACGAAGTTAGTGAAGACGATGGTATTGTCCCCGGCTTCTTTCATCTCTTTCACGGTTGCGTCAAACAGCGCATCCAGACCGGTCGCTTTCACCTTTTTGGTGATGCCGCAGTTGGCGTAGATATCCGCAATTTTGCCGACGGACACCACGTGACCACCCTTCTCATCGACCAGTTTCTGCAACACGGTTGGCGCTGGCGGCTCAACGGCCAGGTCGTGACGGTTGCCGGTACGCTCGAAGCTGCCCGCTTTGTCACCGATGAACGGACGCGCGATCACGCGGCCGATGTTGTAGCCGCCCTCAGTGAGCTCTTCACGGGCGATTTCGCACAGCTCATACAGCTTATCCAGGCCATAGGTGCCTTCGTGGCAGGCAATCTGGAAGACGGAGTCAGCGGAGGTGTAGAAAATCGGCTTGCCGGTTTTCATATGCTCTTCGCCGAGCTCGTCCAGGATAACGGTGCCAGATGAGTGGCAGTTGCCGAGGTAGCCCGGCAGGTTGGCGCGCTTAACCAGCTTATCCAGCAGCTCCTGTGGGAAGCTGTTGTGGTGTTCCGGGAAGTAGCCCCAGTCGAACAGCACGGGCACACCGGCAATTTCCCAGTGACCGGATGGGGTATCTTTCCCGGAAGAGAGCTCATGCGCCCAGGCGTATGCGCCAACCACTTCGGCATTACCGTCCATGCCAGCGGCAATGTTTCCGGTAGACCCTTCATGGGCTTTCACCAGACCCAGACGGGTCAGGTTTGGCAGGTTCAGCGGGCCCTGGCGGCCTTTATCGGCCTCGCCTTTCGCGCAGGCTTCTGCGATATGGCCCATCGTATCGGCACCGACATCGCCGAAACGCTCTGCGTCTTCGGTGGCGCCGATACCAAAGGAGTCCAGCACCATAATAAATGCACGTTTCATATTTTCTCCGTACGTTTTGCGCTGCAAAAAAGCGATCAGATCAGTATACCGCTATTGAGTGATTCGACGATAGACCGTTGGTGTTTCTTTTGGTGCCGTATCGTCCAGTTTAATTGCCGCTTTCACCGCTCTGGCGGCTTCCTGCCAGCTGGCTTCGTCTTTCGCGTGGACCACCGCCAACGGACGCTGCCCGTCAACGCTTTCGCCCAGGCGCGCCATGTCGGTAAAGCCGACGCTGTAATCCAGCTTATCGCTGGCCTGACGGCGACCGCCGCCCATCGCAACAACGGCCATCCCGAGCGCGCGGGTATCCATTGCGGAAACGAATCCTTCCGTATCGGCATAGACCGCTTTACTGAGCATCGCCGTTGGCAGGTATTTCGCGTAATTTTCGACGAAGTCCGCCGGGCCTTTCTGTGCCGCGACCATGCGGCCGAAGATCTCAGCGGCTTTACCGTTATCCAGCACCGCCTGCAGTTTGCTGCGCGCTTCCGCTTCGTCTTTCGCCAGATGACCGGAGATCAGCATTTCCACGCACAGCGCCATGGTGACGTCGAACAGACGCGGATTGCGGTACTCGCCGGTCAGGAACTGCACCGCCTCACGGACTTCAACGGCATTACCCGCGCTGGATGCCAGCACCTGGTTCATGTCAGTCAGCAGCGCGGTAGTCCGCACGCCTGCGCCGTTGGAGACGCCAACAATCGCTTCGGCGAGCGCTTCAGAGAGCTCGTAGGTCGGCATAAATGCGCCGCTGCCCACCTTCACGTCCATCACCAGCGCATCCAGCCCTTCGGCGAGTTTTTTCGCCAGAATGGACGCCGTAATCAGCGGAATAGAATCGACCGTGGCGGTGATGTCGCGGGTGGCATAAAAACGTTTGTCCGCAGGCGCGAGCGAGCTGGTCTGCCCGATAATTGCCACGCCTGTGTCCTTAATAATTTCGCGGAAGCGATTGTCGTCCGGGAAGATATCAAACCCCGGAATCGCTTCCAGTTTGTCGAGCGTACCGCCCGTGTGCCCGAGGCCTCGCCCGGAGATCATCGGGATGTAGCCGCCGCAGGCCGCCACCATTGGGCCAAGCATCAGGGAGGTCACATCACCCACGCCGCCGGTGGAGTGTTTGTCGACAATCGGGCCGTTTAAATTCAGGCTCTTCCAGTCGAGGACGGTGCCGGAATCCCGCATGGCCATCGTCAGCGAGACGCGCTCCGGCATGGACATATCATGGAAGAAAATGGTCATCGCCAGGGCCGCAATTTGTCCTTCGGACACGGTGTTATCACGAATGCCGTTGATGAAGAAACGGATCTCTTCGTCACTCAGCGCGTGACCATCGCGTTTTTTACGAATAATTTCTTGTGCGAGAAACACGGTAACCCCCTGAGGGAAAATCGAAAAGCCATCGTAGCTGTAGGCAGGATTTGGCGTAGCCGACATCCGGCACTTAAACAATTTGCCGGGCGGCGCTACGCTTACCCGGCCTACGTCCATTGATACGGTAAATCAGTAAGCGCTCGCGCTCTTGCCGTCGCCGTGACCCAGCGCTTTCAGCAGGCTTGCCAGCAGGCTGGACGCGCCAAAGCGGTAGTGACGGGCGTCGGCCCAGTCGGCGCCAAACAGGTCATCAGCAATCGCGAGGAATTTCTGTGCGTCTTCAGCGGTACGCACGCCGCCCGCCGGCTTAAAGCCCACGGTTTTTTCAACGCCCATATCGCGGATCACTTCCATCATGATGCGCGCGCTTTCTGGCGTGGCGTTCACCGGCACTTTACCGGTAGAGGTTTTGATGAAGTCCGCGCCCGCTTTGATGGCGATTTCAGAGGCTTTACGAATCAGTGCCTCTTCTTTCAGCTCACCGGTTTCGATGATCACTTTCAGCAGCACGTTCGCTGCCGCACAGGCGTCTTTACAGGCTTTCACCAGATCGAAACCGACCTGCTCGTTGCCCGCAATCAGCGCACGATAAGGGAACACAACGTCAACTTCATCTGCGCCGTAGGCGATAGCCGCTTTGGTTTCCGCCAGCGCGATGTCGATGTCATCGTTGCCGTGCGGGAAGTTAGTGACGGTTGCGATGCGAACGTCTGGCGTGCCCTGCTCTTTCAGCGCCTTGCGCGCGACAGGGATAAAGCGAGGGTAGATGCAGATTGCCGCGGTCGTGCCCACCGGCGTTTTCGCCTGATGGCACAGGGCGATCACTTTCGCATCAGTGTCATCGTCATTCAGGGTGGTCAGGTCCATCAGCTTTAACGCGCGCAGGCTGCTTGCAGTTAAATCAGTCATGTTATCTCCGGTGTGTAATTTTACCTTGCGGGTCTGTGACTATTTTAACACCGACCCGACGTTTCACTTCGATCCCCATCACAGTTAATGAAACGCACATGCAAATTTGCATTACCGTAATGAGATTTGAATCACTCTTTTAAGCGCCGACGAGGGATATGGATCAAGAGACTCGCCGCCGCTTTTCTCTACAATGCCCTCATCGCCAACGCGCCTGAGGAACGTCTATGTCTGACTCTTTTGCACAACGCTGCCAGAATATTGTGACAAGCAAAACGCTCAGCCCCGAGCAAAAACGCCACTTTCTGGCGCTTGAAGCGGAAAACGCTTTGCCCTATCCGACTCTGCCAGAAACCGCCCGTGCGGCGCTGGACGAGGGCGTGATCTGCGATATGTTTGAAGGCCACGCGCCGTTCAAACCGCGCTACGTTTTGCCCGACTACGCGCGTTTCCTGGCTAACGGCTCAGAATGGCTGGAGCTGGAGGGCGCAAAAGATCTGGATGACGCGCTCTCAATGCTGACCATCCTTTATCACCACGTTCCTTCGGTCACGGCGATGCCGGTTTACCTCGGGCATCTGGATGCGATCCTGGCTCCGTATGTTAAAATACTAACACAAGAAGAAGTCGATATCCGCATAAAACGTTTCTGGCGCTATCTGGACAGAACCCTGCCGGACGCTTTCACCCACGTGAATATCGGCCCGGAAGATACGCCCGTCACGCGCGCCATTTTACGCGCCGATGCTGAACTGAAGCAGGTTGCACCAAATCTGACGTTTATCTATGATCCGGACATTACACCGGATTCGCTGCTGCTGGAAGTCAGTAAAAACATCTGTGAATGCAGCAAGCCGCACATCGCTAACGGCCCGGTGAATGATAAAATTTTCACAAAAGGCCAGTATGGCGTGGTCAGCTGCTACAACTCACTGCCGCTGGCGGGCGGCGGTAGCACGCTGGTGCGTCTGAATCTGAAAGAAATTGCACGGCGCAGTGAATCGGTGGCCGACTTCTTCGACCGGGTTCTTCCGTTCTACTGCCAGCAGCAAATCGCCATCATTGATGCCCGTTGCACCTTCCTGTACCAGCAATCGCACTTCTTTGAGAATAGCTTCCTGGTGGCGGAAGGGTTGATTGACCCGCAGCGCTTTGCGCCAATGTTTGGCATTTATGCCCTGGCGGAAGCGGTGAACCTGCTCTGTGAAAAAGCCAACAGCCCTGCCCGCTATGGTCAGGATGAAGAGGCCAATGCGCTTGGCTGGCGCATCAGCGCAGAACTGGCGGCGTTTGTTGAAAGAACACCTGTGAAGTTCGGCTGGAACCAGCGCGCGATGCTGCATGCCCAATCCGGCATCAGCTCCGACAGCGGTACTACGCCCGGCGCGCGTATTCCTTACGGCAGCGAACCCGATCCGGTCAGCCACCTGCTGGCCGTTGCGCCTCACCATGCGTTTTATACCGCCGGGATCAGCGACATCCTGACGCTCGATGAAACCATAAAACGCAACCCACAGGCGATAATGCAGCTCTGCCTGGGCGCGTTTAATGCCGGAATGCGAGAGTTTTCAGCCAACGTCAGCGGCAACGATCTGGTACGCGTCACCGGGTATATGGTGCGGCTCTCAGACCTGGAAAAATTCCGTGCCGAAGGTTCACGCACCAACACCACCTGGCTTGGCGAAGAGGCCGCCCGCAACACCCGTATTCTGGAACGCCAACCGAGAGTCATCAGCCATGAGCAGCAGATGCGCTTCAGTCAGTAAAATCATCCCGTTCTCCTGCGTCGACGGCCCCGGTAGCCGTCTGACGCTGTTCCTGCAGGGCTGCAATCTGCGCTGTAAAAGCTGCCACAACCCCTGGACGATGGGGCGCTGCAACGACTGCGGAGAGTGTGCTGTTCATTGCCCACACGATGCGCTCTCCTTTCAGGCCGGGCGCGTCTACTGGCAGGAAACGCTCTGCCAGCAGTGCGACACCTGCCTGAAGATGTGCCCGCAGCAGGCCACACCGATGGCGCAAACAATGTCCGTCGAAGAGGTGATAAAGCAGGTCGCGCGCGCGGCCCCGTTCATTGAAGGCATCACCGTCAGCGGCGGCGAAGCCACCACTCAACTGCCCTTTATCTGCGAGCTATTCACGCAGCTCAAGGCCACGCCAGCGCTTTCACATCTCACCTGCCTGGTCGACAGCAACGGCGAGCTGGGCATTCCGGGCTGGGAGAAGCTGCTGCCGGTCTGCGACGGCGTGATGGTGGATTTGAAAGCCTGGAATAGCAGCGTTCACCAGCGTCTCACCGGGCGCGGGAATGAAAGGATTAAAGCCAGTATTCGCTGGCTGGCAGAACACCAGAGGCTTGCGGAGCTACGCCTGCTGACCATCCCTGAGGAGACGGACTATTTGTCATCCATTGAACCGCTGAGCGAGTTTATTCATTCCCTGGGAGAAATCACCGTGAGGCTGAATGCCTTTCATGCCCACGGCGTCTACAGTGAAGCACGAGAGTGGCGCAGCGCCCACGCCGGGGACGTTGAGCCGCTGGCACAAGCGCTGCAAAATCAGGGGATAAATCAGGTTATCCTCCCGGCGCTTTACTTATAGGGCGGTAAAAAGCTGACGGGTATTTTTCGCCAGCGCATCGGCGATATCTGCGGGTGATTCAGAACGTAGTTCACAAAGGGAGGTAAAAACGTCTGCTGCCCGTTCCGGGCGATTGGGCTGGCCCTGATAGCCGTTGAGCGGCATGTCCGGCGCATCCGTTTCCAGCAGCAGTGCGCTCAGGGGCAAACGCGCCATCACCTCACGCGTTTTGCTTGCCCGCGGGTAGGTTATCGTCCCGCCCACGCCAATTTTATACCCCAGTTGAACGAATCGTTCCGCCTGTTGCAGGCTTCCGGCAAAACCGTGGACAACGCCGGTGCAGGGTAAATTATGCCGCTTGAGGTGCATCGCCAGCTTATCGTGGGTCCGGCGTGAGTGGAGGATCACCGGAAGATCGTAGCGTTTCGCGAGCCTGAGCTGCGCATCCAGCACCGCCTGCTGTTTATCGAACTGCGGATTGTCGCGATACAGATCAAGGCCAATTTCCCCGATAGCCACAAGCTTCGGCAGCTTCAGGGCAAGCAGCGCCTCAAGCTTTGCCAGGCTTTCATCATGATGTTTTTCTATCACAATCGGATGCAGGCCCAGCGCGGCATACAGCGGGGCGTGATTTGCCGCAAGCTTCAGCACACCGTCGAAACGCGTCGCTTCGGTCGCGGGCACGATGATCTTCGATACGCCCGCGCGGGCGGCAAGGACCAGACTGTTTTCGATATCGTCGACAAAGGGCGGAAAATCAAAATGGCAATGGGTGTCGGTAAAGCTGAAGCTCACGCCAGCCCCTCGCTATCAAAACTCGCATCGTTGGCCTGTGGCGCGTCGATAAGCGGCGCATTGTGCAGATCGTTTGCCACCGCTGCGGGAGGAATAACCACCGCCGCAGGAGGGATAACAACGGCGGCAGGCGTGGCAACGCGCGGTTTGAAGCGATGCAAAGGAGGCTTATCGGCCAGCATTTTGCCCATCGTGGCAAGGAAATAGCGCCCACACTGACGGCCCACGTTGTAGTCTTCCAGCAGCGCAGGCAGGCGGCTACCGAGCGCCATACTTTTCAGTGGCTTAGGCGGGAAGATTTCCAGGATCCGCACGTTGCCCGGCGGTTTCTCAATGAACTGCTGAATGGCGTGGTAGGTTTTTTCGTGATGCTGAACCAGGTTCACAAACGGCTGCAGGCTGCTCTCTCCGAGCCAGCGTTCCATACGCTTGAACCACTGCGGGGTGTAGTACATCTGCGACGGCACGGTGCGGATCACCACGATTGTTTTCCCGCCGCGCTTCACCGCTTCCTGTACCGGAATGGCATCGCTCACGCCGCCATCCAGCCAGTTAATGCCGTCTAACGTCACGCCAGGCCGGTAAAAACCGGGGATCGCACTGGAGGCCCGAATCTGATCCATCCAGGTTTCACGCGTTGGCGAGAAGTAGCCCGGCGAGTAGTCATCCGCCCGGGAGGCACACATGTAAAACGCTTTGCCGTCATCAAACTGGCGCGCGGCCACATCCATCGCCAGCGGCATTTTGCTTGAGGTGGCCTCTACCAGCCAGTCGAGATCGATAAGATTGCCGCCGCGCACAAAGCGCATCGGATCGAAAAAATCTCGGGAAGTCGTGTAGCGGGTGATCACTTTTCGGGCATAGCCGGGCTGATTGCAAAGGTAGGCAGAAAGATTCTGTGCCCCGGCAGAGGTGCCTAAATAGAGATCGAATGGATTAAATCTGGCGCGCATAAATTCATCCAGCACGCCTGCCGTAAAGATGCCACGCTGCCCGCCGCCCTCACAGACTAATGCCAGCTCGCCTGGGTGAAAGGGTTTCACTGCAAGTGGCGCAATGTTACCGAGCGTCACCGGAATTCGCTGTCCCACACTGCTTTCCCTTTTTTGATTGTTCTGTCCTATAACCATAACGCAAACAAGGATTGTCTGAAAACAATAAAGCCAGCCCGAAGGCTGGCTTTGTGTTACGAAAATTTAACTTAGCAGGCTAAGGACGTCGGCGCCCCATAAACAGGCTGACCAGGAACAGGATGATACCGACGATGAAAACAATTTTTGCGGCACCCGCTGCCGTACCCGCCAGACCACCAAAGCCCAGAGCGGCGGCAATTAATGCGATGACCAGAAAGATAATGCCCCAACGAAACATACGATTCTCCTTTACCATAGTGAATGTCGTCCGCTTTGATGAACGCTCAGGCACTCAAAACGACAGACTCGTTTCCCCGGCGCTGGCCGGGGAAGGTAGTGTCAGAACAACGTTATTTAACTTTCAGATCGTTCTTGACACTTTTTACGCCATCAACTGCTTTGGCGATGCTCTCCGCGCGTTCACTCTGCGCATGAGAATCGACCGTACCGGAAAGCTGCACCACGCCGTCGGTGGTTTCTACTTTCACTTTGCGGGACGGTACAATATCGTCCGCCAGCAGCTTGGCTTTGATTTCACTGGTGGTTGCGGTATCACCCGCATACCCCTGCATGCTTTGCGTTTTGCTGTCACGCACGTGGAGCTTATCGCTGACTGACGCCACGCCTTCCACACCTTTCGCGACTTTCACCGCCTCTTCGGCCTGGGCCTGGCTTTCAACAAAGCCGCTCAGCGTGACGACCTTGTTATCGGTTTTCACCGAAATACCGGTACTTTTGATGGAGTCATGATCGACCAGTGCCGCTTTCACCTTCGCCGTGATGCTGCTGTCATCCATGAAGCCGCCGACTTTGCTCATTGAGCTGTCGACTTTTTGCCCTGCGCTTTCCGCAGCGGATTGGGTTTTATCCATGGTGGATTCCGCCAGAGCAGAACCGCTCATCATTGCAGTACCCAGCATGATTGCCAGCAGCGTTTTGGACATCTTATGGCTCGTCATTGTCTCGATTCCTGTAGTTTGCTCAGAATTTGAGCTCAGGCGATCTTCATGATCGCATTGCTGTAGGGGTGAATATCACCACAATTTCACAGTTTTTAATCTTGATAATGACAAATAAACCGGGCTAATTCGCTAATGAACACGCATTGAGTAGCGAGTTAAGCCAGACAACTTGTCATCACTTTGTTAAATATAGCCAACAATTTTTAACTCGCCCGGCCAACAGGTTAAAAAGTGACCTTTCCGGCGGGAATCGGGCTCATTTAAGAACTTTCTGCAAGGGAATCAAGAGGGAGGCAAAGTGACAGAGCACGGCGCGGGCCGTGCTCTGGAGAGGATTAGTGCTCGCGAGTTTTACGGAACTGAACGTCAGGGTAACGTTCCTGAGTCAGGTTCAGGTTTACCATCGTTGGGGCGATATACGTGAGGTTGTCACCACCGTCCAGCGCAAGCTGTACTTCGTTTTTGCGCTTGAACTCTTCGAATTTCTTCACATCGCTGCTTTCTACCCAGCGTGCCGTCGCCACGTTCACCGATTCGTAAATCGCTTCGACGTTGTACTCGCTCTTCAGACGCGCAACCACCACGTCGAACTGCAGCACACCGACCGCGCCAACGATCAGATCGTTGTTGGCAATCGGGCGGAAGACCTGCACGGCACCCTCTTCCGACAGCTGAACCAGCCCTTTGAGCAGTTGCTTCTGCTTGAGCGGATCCTTCAGGCGAATACGACGGAACAGCTCCGGCGCGAAGTTCGGAATGCCGGTGAACTTCATCATTTCGCCCTGGGTAAAGGTGTCACCAATCTGAATGGTGCCGTGGTTATGCAGGCCAATGATGTCGCCCGGGAAGGCTTCTTCCACGTGCGAACGGTCGCCCGCCATAAAGGTCAGCGCGTCGGAGATAACGACATCTTTCCCGGTGCGCACCTGACGCAGCTTCATGCCCTTTTCATATTTACCGGACACCACACGCATGAACGCTACGCGGTCACGGTGTTTCGGGTCCATGTTGGCCTGAATCTTAAACACGAAGCCTGAGAACTTCTCTTCTTTCGCTTCGACTTCACGGCTGTCGGTTTTACGCGGCATTGGCGCTGGCGCCCATTCCACCAGACCGTCCAGCATGTGATCCACGCCGAAGTTACCGAGTGCGGTACCGAAGAACACCGGGGTGATTTCGCCTGCCAGGAACAGTTCCTGATCGAACTCGTGAGACGCGCCCTGAACCAGCTCCAGCTCTTCACGCAGCTGTGCCGCCAGCTCTTCGCCTACGGCCGCGTCGAGATCCGGGTTGTTCAGCCCTTTAACAATGCGAACTTCCTGGATCGTATGGCCTTTACCGGTCTGGTACAGATAGGTTTCATCTTTGTAGAGATGATAAACGCCCTTAAACAGCTTGCCGCAGCCGATAGGCCAGGTGATTGGCGCACAGCCGATTTTCAGCTCGCGCTCCACTTCATCCAGCACTTCCATCGGATCGCGGATGTCACGATCGAGTTTATTCATGAAGGTCAGGATCGGCGTATCGCGCAGACGGGTCACTTCCATCAGCTTACGGGTACGATCCTCAACGCCTTTTGCGGCGTCGATAACCATCAGACAGCAGTCCACCGCCGTCAGGGTACGGTAGGTATCTTCGGAGAAGTCTTCGTGACCCGGGGTATCAAGCAGATTCACCAGGCAGTCGTGATACGGGAACTGCATCACGGAGGTGGTGATCGAGATCCCACGCTGCTTTTCCATCTCCATCCAGTCGGATTTCGCATGCTGGCTGGAGCCACGGCCTTTGACGGTACCGGCGGTCTGGATCGCCTGTCCGAACAGCAGCACTTTTTCAGTGATGGTCGTTTTACCGGCATCCGGGTGAGAAATGATGGCAAAAGTGCGGCGTTTGGCCACCTCTTGCAGATAAGGAGACAACGTCATAGTCAATTCTTCTTAAGTAAACGCGGCGTCAATCCGCGCATGTTGAATACGAAAAATGCGGCTATTTTACCCGTAAGGCGGGGCCTGACAATCAATGTTTACACAGGAGCTGCTCCAGTTCGGCAAGCGATGTCACGGTCCAGGTTGGCTGGATATGTTCCGGCAACACCTGCTGGTGCGCATTCAACCAGCAGGTTGAGAGCCCGGCGTTCATACCGCCGAGGATGTCAGAGGCGGCGGTGTCACCCACCATCAGCACCCGGGAGCGATCCGGGTTGCCCGCCTGCTCCAGCGCATAATCAAAGATGCGCGCATCCGGTTTGGCCACGCCGACTTCTTCGGAAATAATCAATAAATCAAAGTGTTCACGCAGGCCAGTGCGCTCAAGGCGAATCTGCTGAAGCGAGGTGAAGCCGTTGGTGATGATCCCCATCTTCACTTTGCCTTTGAGTGAATCCAGCAGCGAAACCGCGCCCGGCAGCGGTGCGCAAATCTCGGCCATCGCGTTCATAAAGGCGTCATTCAGATCACCCGGGTTGGCGTTCAGGCGCGCCGCCCAGCCTTCAAAACGCTGATGCTGAAGCTGCAAAGAGGTGATCGCCCCATTCTGGTAATCCACCCACAGCGGCTTATTCACGGCCTGGTAGTCCTGGAAATCTTCAGCGGTGAAGGTCACGCTATAGTCAAGAAACATCCGCTGTAGGCCGCTGAACGAGTCGAAGGTAAACAGCGTCTCGTCGGCATCAAAGAAAATCCAGTCCCACTTCTTCATCGTAAACCCTTGTCTTACATACTGACAGGCAGCGCCATGATCAGAGCATCTTCGCGCCCGTCTGCCGTTGGATAATAGTTGCGGCGAATCGTCGCTTCGTTAAAACCTACGCTTTCATACAATGCGATTGCGGCGGCGTTCGAGGCCCGAACCTCCAGCCACAGCGTCGCCACGCCACGCTGTTCCACTTCGTCGATGACCCGCTCAAGCAGCTCGCGCCCGAGCCCCCGGCGCTGAAATGCCGGGTCGACCGCGATATTGAACAACGTAGCCTCATCAAGCACGATTTGCGTGATAGCGAAGGCCGCCATTTCACCGTCGACGGTCAGCTGCAGGTTGAGATAGCGTTCGCCCTGATTGCTGGCGAGCGTCTGCTCGCTCCACGGAAACGCATGAGCGCGCTGTTCAATGCGCAATGCGCGCGGTAAATCAGTCTGACTGAGGGAAGAAATCGTGTTCATGAGCACAAATTTGTTGCCAGAGCTCAGCGCGAGCCGCCGCGCTGGTCTGTAGTTGTTCGAATACCGGGCTCGTCACCTGCGCGCCTTCCAGCGCAACGGGCTCGTCTTCGCCAAGACGCCAGCTGTTGCAGCGTCCGCCTTCCGGCAGCATCGCTACGCGATCGGGCGTCAGCTGTAATACCTGATCTGGCGTGACGGCAAACGCACGCAGAATGTCGTTCAGCAGCGGTTCGGTCAGCGCGGGCAGCGTTTGCGCCACCATCACCAGGCGGATATGTTCAGGCAGCGAGATAGCGATTTCGCCCTGCAACACCGAAGGGCGGCGCAAAGACCACTGGGTAATGCCCAGCTGCTGTAGTTGCCAGTCTCGTCGGGATGTCATCGCGGGTTTCTCCTGTCTGTCAGGCGCGGAAATATAGCAAATTCGGCGAAGTTGCGCCAACAAAGCGAGGCCGCCGCCTTGTTATATAGCCTGAATAATTCGAGTGACAGCAAGCGCAGCCAACGCAGATGTAACTTGAAGTATGACGGCTATAAACGTGTATAATCCCGCCCGTCTTTAATCAATGGTGACTTTTTATGTCTGCTTTATCTCCGGCAAGTGAAGTCTTGCTGCGCCACAGTGATGATTTCGAACAAAGCCGCATTCTGTTTGCCGGTGATCTGCAGGATGACCTGCCCGCTCGTCTGGATACCGCCTTTAGCCGCGCCCATACGCAACAGTTTCACCACTGGCAGGTGCTGAGCCGCCAGATGGGCGAGAACGTGCGCTTCAGCCTGACGGCGGAAGCCGCCGACGTGGCCGACTGTGACACGCTGATTTACTACTGGCCGAAAAACAAGCCCGAGGCGCTGTACCAGCTGACCAATATTCTGTCGCTGCTGCCGGTGGGCACCGATATTTTTGTCGTCGGTGAAAACCGCAGCGGCGTGCGCAGCGCCGAGCAAATGCTCGCGGAATTCGCTCCGTTGAATAAAGTCGACAGCGCTCGCCGCTGTGGCCTTTACCATGGTCGACTGGAAAAGCAGCCGTCGTTTAACGCCGAAGGTTACTGGGGCGAATATCAGCTCGACGGCCTGACCATTAAAACCCTGCCGGGTGTCTTCAGTCGCGATGGTCTGGACGTTGGCAGCCAGCTACTGCTTTCCACCCTGACGCCGCACACCAAAGGCAAAGTGCTGGACGTCGGCTGTGGCGCGGGCGTTCTGGCGACCGTACTGGCGAGCCATTCGCCAAAAGTTCGCCTGACGCTATGCGACGTGAGCGCACCTGCGGTAGAAGCCAGCCGTGCAACGCTTGCTGCGAACGAACTTGAAGGCGAAGTTTTTGCCAGCAACGTTTTCTCCGAAGTCACCGGCCGCTTCGATATGATCATCTCCAACCCGCCGTTCCACGACGGGCTGCAGACCAGCCTGGAAGCCGCACAGCAGCTGATTCGCGGCGCGGTGCGTCATCTGAACAGCGGCGGCGAGCTGCGAATCGTGGCCAACGCCTTCCTGCCTTACCCGAAAGTGCTGGATGAAGTCTTTGGCTTCCACGAAGTGATTGCCCAGACGGGCCGCTTCAAAGTCTACCGCACGGTAATGACCCGTCAGGCGAAAAAATAATCTTTACCCACCCTGCAGGCTCTACCCTGCGGGGATTTTCCCTCTCTTTTCTCCGTTCCGTTAAAGCGCCCAATTTTAGAGCGATCGGCAAATTCGGCTGCAATTAACTGTTGACGAAAACCCTGAATCCACTAGAATGCGCCTCCGTAGTAGCGATTCTTTACAGAGTCGATGGTATGCGAAGGTGGCGGAATTGGTAGACGCGCTAGCTTCAGGTGTTAGTGTCCTTACGGATGTGGGGGTTCGAGTCCCCCCCCTCGCACCATATACTACGAAGATATTGCTCACACTGGGCGAAGGTGGCGGAATTGGTAGACGCGCTAGCTTCAGGTGTTAGTGTCCTTACGGATGTGGGGGTTCGAGTCCCCCCCCTCGCACCAAAGAGGGCAATATCACGATAAGATTTCTGTGCGAAGGTGGCGGAATTGGTAGACGCGCTAGCTTCAGGTGTTAGTGTCCTTAGGATGTGGGGGTTCGAGTCCCCCCCCTCGCACCAGCATTCTTATCCCTCTCTCTTCTCTCCCTGTTTTCTTACTGTCCCATCAGCTTTAAATTCATCAACACCAGCATCATGCCGCCGATAAGCGCAAACGCCGATGGCAGTAAAACGAAATGCCGCAGCTGTCGATGCCAGATCATGATGCAGGAAAGCAGCAGGCCCATGGCAATCAGGCCCCGCCAGATATCGGCAGACAGGCCCGCAAAAGCCAACCCGGCCAAAACTACGCCAGGAATCAGCACCCCCCATCCACTGCCCAACGCCCGTTGCAACATGGTGTCAGCTCTCAATCCGATAATGATAACCAATATCATATGATAATTTTTATCATTTGCAAGTTCCTGCCGGAAACCGTCGCACTCTTTACTTGCATGCTGATGACAGTACTGTCGGAAGGTGATAAATTGCGAGAAAAATCCGAATAGATTAGCGATCCTGATATTTTCATGCGCCTCGTTCCCGCGTGAGAATTGTCATTCCTGATCGCCGGCATCTCTCTGACCGTATAATAAATAAAGATTTCCTCACATGACATCAAAATCCTGGCGTTCACTGCGCATTAAAAAATATCAGTTTTCACTACGCCTGTTTTTATTTCTTAATTTAACATCTTCACTATTTTCCATGCTGAGTCCGGTCTATCACGTGGCGGCGATAACCCTGCCGCTGATGCTGATCATGCTGACCAGCACCGGATTGCTGCTGGGTCATTGGGCATGGGCGGAAAGAAAAATCAATATTCCTGCCATCTCCATTCTTTTTGGCTGTTTATGGGCATGGCACATTGCAGTCAAATCCCCGTTAATGCCTCAACCCCAATTTAACTATCTGGTGATTGCGTTATTAAGCGTGCTGTTTATCGGCGCCATTGCTTTTTCTAATAATATCATTGCTTTTACGCTGCATTCATTGCCGGTGCTTATCACTTGTCTGGTGCTTGGCGACGGCGATCAGTGGCTGCGGATGATTTATTACTTCGCCCTGCCCGTTATCGGTATCGCCATTCAGAGCGTGATTCAAAAGCGTAACGACAATTTTGCCCATGGGTTGATGTACAAGCTGCTGGAAGAGCGCCAGACCCTGAACGATCTGAGTATGCTCGACCCGCTGACTGGCCTCTACAACCGCCGCGGCCTGCAAAATCGACTGGAAACGTTGATGACGCTGGATGCCAGCGATCATTACGTGCTGCTGCTCGATATCGACTACTTCAAAGCCTACAACGATCATTATGGCCATATGATGGGGGATCAGGCGCTGATTCAGGTCTCCGCGGCCATTCGAAATGCCGTGCGTTCGAGAGACGTTGTGACCCGCTATGGCGGTGAAGAATTTATGGTACTGCTGACCTCGACAACGCCCGAATGCGCAATGCAAACTGCAGAGCGCATTCGTCAGCGAGTGTACGACCTGAAAATCCCTCATATGTTTAACCACAGCGTAGCCACCAACGTGACGGTGAGCATCGGGATCGCTCCACTGGTGGGAGAAGACATTGAAGACGCGCTGACCAAAGCCGACAAAGCGCTGTATGAAGCCAAGCATCTTGGCCGCAACAACATTCTGTCGAGCGCTACGCTACAGAATGCGTAATAGCAAGCTTTGAGCGGCAGCTAGCATGAAATGTGTTGCGATTCCCTGTAGCTACAGCTAGGATTAGCAATCATTATCATTTAGATTTGTATCCCGTTCACACATGGCCTTACGTTCCGCACCGATTACCGGCGATCTTATCTGGCGAGCCCCGCTCTTCAGCCATGAGCCCGTTCTGGCACAGTCCGTGCGGGACAGCATTGCGGAGCATCGCCCGCATCTGCTCGATTTTATCCATCTTGATGAGCCTCATCCGCATCACGCCATGACGCTGGCAGAGTGGTCTCGCGGCAGCGAACTGACTTCCCTGATGGCGTGCTATGCCGATCATATCTACCGTAATCAACCCAGCCAGAAGCGTGAAAATAAGCCGCTGCTATCCCTTTGGGCACAGTGGTATATCGGTTTACAGGTTCCGCCGCTGATGCTGGCGCTGCTCACCGAAAAGCGCGCACTCAGCCTGTCTGCGGAACATTTTCACGTGGAGTTCCATGAAACCGGACGCGCCGCCAGCTTCTGGGTCGACGTCCATCAGGATCATGCCCTGACGCAGCGCTCTTCGCTGCACAGAATGGAAAGCCTCATCACGCAGACGATCATGCCCGTCATCGATGCGCTGGAAGCCACCGGGGAGATTAACGGCAAGCTCATCTGGAGCAACACCGGCTATCTCATGAACTGGTATCTTGGCGAGATGAAAACGCTTCTGGGCGATGAGCAGGTTAACGCGCTGCGTCAGCATCTGTTCTTTGCTAAACAGTTTTCAGACGGATGCGATAACCCGCTGTGGCGCACCGTGGTCCTGCGGGATGGCCTGCTGGTACGACGCACCTGCTGCCAGCGCTATCGCCTTCCCGACGTTCAGCAGTGCGGTGACTGCACGCTAAAATAACCTTCTGCTAACAGCAAAAAGCCCCGGTAACGTTACGCTACCGGGGCTTTGTTATTTCAGGACAGATTACGCCGCTTGTTCAGTCTCTTCAGACGAGCGCTGTGCTTCTTCCGCTTCCTGTGCCAGCAGCTGCTTCTCGTAGACTTTGAAGAACGGGAAGTAAATGATGGCGGAGACGCAGGCCAGCACCACCACCAGGATGACCGCACGGAAATCCCAGCCGAGGGCCCAGGCCGCACCAACTGGCGCAGGCGCAGTCCACGGCACTACGGAGATGACGCGCCCAATCAGATCAAGCTTCATTGCCGCCCAGGCAAGCGTGGCGTTCACCATCGGGGCCAGCAGGAACGGGATAAAGAAGACCGGGTTCATCACAATCGGCGTACCGAAAATAACCGGTTCGTTGATGTTAAAGATGCTTGGCACCACGCCCAGACGACCGATGGAACGCAGGTGCGCGGACTTACTGCGCAGGTAGCAGAACACCAGTCCCATGGTGGCACCAGAGCCGCCGATCACGATGAAGAAGGTCCAGAACGCTTCCATAAAAATATGCGGCAGCGGTGCGCCCTGTGCCAGCGCAGTCTGGTTCAGGCCCAGGTTTGTCAGCCAGAACATTTGCAGCATACCGGAGACGATAGCAGCGCCGTGGATCCCCGCAAACCACAGCAGGTGGCCAATCAGCACGGCCAGCAGAATGGCCGGCAGGGAATCCGCCGCGGACACCAGCGGTTTAAAGATGGACATGATCGCCTGTGGGATCAGCATATCGAACTGGCTCTGAATAAACAGGCTCAGCGGATACAGCGTCAGCACCACGACCAGCACCGGAATCAGCAGGTCGAAGGAGTTCTTAATCATCGGCGGCACCTGATCCGGCAGGCGAATACCGATATTGCGAACCTTAAGGAATCGCATCATCTCCACGCAGTAGACGGCCACCAGGATAGCGGTGAAGATCCCGGTACCACCGAGGCTATGAACGGGTAGCGTACCGTCCGTCTTCGGTGCCGCAACCAGCAGGAACGCCATGATAGACAGCATAGAGGCCATGAACGGATCAAGCTGAGCGCTCTTTTCATAATGCTTGCCGAGGTTATAGGCAATGGCGGCGCAGATGTAGATGGACATAATGCCCATCGTCATATCGAACGGCGTCAGGATACGGCCTTCAAATTGCTTAGCCATGTCCAGCCACGCGCGGGCAAAGCCCCAGGTGGTATCCGGCGAGAAAGGCGGGTAAGCAAACACCAGCAGGAAGGAGCCGACAATCATGAATGGCATCGCAGAGATAAAGCCATCACGGATTGCCATGACGTGGCGCTGGGACGAAATTCGCCCGGCGACAGGACTGACGTAGTTTTCTACAAAGCGGAATATCAGATTAAACGCAGCATGGTTAGCAGACATAGCAGCTCTCCTGACGGGCTATAGACGTTAGCACAGCAACGGTTAGTGTGCCGTGATGTGCAATCCTGAACTGTGAGTTCACTACCACGCCGGGGTGTTGGCCCGATTGACAGCAGATAACGTTACATTTCATACACGGCTCTTATTTTTTAGCGATACAGAGGAAGTTACGCATCCAGTATGAATCGGCTTCAACCGTTCCTGCAACCGGTTACTGTAACCGGTTGCAGTGAATGTGAGGGGGATCGTGAAATCCATGAAATGAAGGGATTACGCTTACTCTTATTTACAGCGGAATTCGCCTGTGACAGATTGATTTTGTCTACGTCAGGAGAGAACGATGAGTCTGCAAACCGTACGGCAATTTTTCGCTGATCGCGCGCCGGATATTGAGATTATAGAACTAAATCAGAGTACTGCGACCGTGGCGCTCGCCGCCGCAGCGCACAACGTTGCGCCGGGTCAGATAGCCAAAACGCTCTCACTCAAAGTGAAAGATGAAGTGATTCTTGTGGTCGCAAAAGGCGATGCTCGTCTCGACAATAAAAAGCTGAAATCGGCCTTTGGCGCAAAAGCCCGCATGCTGAGCAGTGACGAAGTGGTCACCTGGACCGGTCATCCGGTGGGTGGCGTCTGCCCTTTCGGTCTTGAAAACCCGCTGACGGTTTACTGCGATATCTCTTTAAAGACCTTCGATGAGGTTCTCCCGGCGGCGGGCGCTACGCACAGTGCAGTACGTATTTCCCCTGAACGCCTGGCCGAACTGACTGATGCCACCTGGATTGACGTCTGCCTTTAGGCGCCGTTCGTCAACGGCAGCGGCAGATAGTCCAGAACGTCTGCCGCACATATGAGCCAGGCGTCACTTTTTACGCCCAGCTTGCTCATGACGTTAAACTTGTGCGCGCGAATGGTTTTGATATTGCGCCCCATCTGAGCAGTAATTTCAGGTGTGGAATATCCCCTGCCCATATAATGCAGGATCCTGCGCTCCGTGGGGCTCAATCCATGAGCATTGGTGCCTTGAACCAGGGTCTGCCGGTGCTCTTGCTTCATTACCGAATGAATCTGGGCGCCAAGCTGCTCCATTGATGAGGACTGGCAGAGCACAGCATGCAGCGCAACGGGCAGCAGGGGCTGAATAAAGCTGGCTTGCCTCTCGTTCTCAGCCAGCAAAACCCTTTTGGTCTCAGGTAGCGCAGCGGCCAGTCGGGAAAGAAAGTGGCCACTTTGCTGGCGCGAATAGCGTCCTCCCGCAACGGAATAGATAACGATGTCATACGATTGATGTCCGCATTGTGAAAACCACACCTGTCCGCTGCTGAAAAATCGAAGCTTATAAATTCCCCCCTCTAAAGCGGAAAAGAGATGCTGTAAACCCAGCGTCGTCATGCCACAGCTGTCAATCACCGCAACACGCCTGCTTTTGGCATATTGTTCCATTCTTCAGCCTCTCTCCACGACGTCATCGGCTCAGTGCTTCATCTCCTGAACCGCGGCAAATCCGCAAAGAGAGGCGCTGATGAAGTAACCCCGTTCGCCCTGTTGACGAATCGCAGTAATAAGTGCTGCAACGAGATCTTTTTTCCCTGTGATTTTTACTATGCTGAGCGCATCGCGCCTTATTTAATAAATATTATGGATATGCTTTTGTGAATTATTAAATATTTCAGGAAATCTCTACCCTCAATTATTAAGAACTTTTTCCCAATACACGTGTTATATATCACCCGAACAGGCAAAGTTGCGCTGAATAAAAATCAGTACGATCAGACTAGCATAATAAACATGACTGTTTCAATAACACGCTATTCCGCCAAACACTAACAAGCATCCGTAAATACATTTAATTATTATGTATTTCCTTTATTCATTCTTTTCCTGAATATTCCAGGTGAGGTTCCGACATAGCGACGAAAAAAAACGAGAGGAGCAGGTTGCACCACTAAACCCTGACTAATCAGACCGTTGTGTGATCGGCATGCTGGCGTATTGTAAATTACACTTTCCCTCAAATATTAACCGATAATGTAACGCGTTCAATGTATTGCCGTTGTGAAATTCCCGGCATAAATATTTTTATTGCGTCACAGAAATTCCGGCCTCAAGGGCATATTCGGATGCGGAAAGGTGTTCGCGGAGGTGGTCCTCAAAGAAGGGCATAAATCGTGCTCTTTTCAACAATCTTGCAAAAGTGTGGAGCGGTTCAAAAAACGCTCAACGCGCACCTGAGGTTTGCAGATAATTTGATCTCGCCGGGCCATAGCCCGCGCGGGCTTCAGGTAAAACCGGAGATCAGGCCTGACATTGAGTGAACAAGACCCGCCGTTATGGAAGCCGATCGCACTGAGCAAAGAAAAGTCACCCGGTTATGCATTCAGTGCGCGCTGCTGCTGTTGCAACACGGAGCAGAAAGCGCGCTGGTGGAAGAACTTTCCACGCGCCTTGGGCTGGCGCTGGGCATGGACAGCGTGGAAAGCGCCATCTCTTCCAACGCCATCGTGTTGACCACGCTGCTCGACGGAGAGTGTCTGACGTCGACCCGCAAGAACAACGATCGTGGTATTAACATGCACGTCGTCACGGAGGTGCAGCACATCGTCATTATGGTGGAGCACAAACTGCTGGATGCAAGGGACATTGAAAAACGCTTCTCGCAGATCAAGCCGTTGCGCTACCCACGTTGGCTGGTGGTCACCCTGGTTGGCCTCTCCTGTGCCTGCTTCTGCAAGCTCAACAACGGCGGCTGGGACGGTGCATTTATCACCTTCTGCGCCAGCACGATCGCCATGTACATTCGTCAGGTGCTGACCCACCGATCGATGCACCCGCAAATCAACTTCTGCATCACCGCTTTTGTGGCAACGACCGTCTCCGGGCTGATGCTGCGCCTGCCGCTTTTCCAGCAAACCTCCACGGTGGCGATGGCCGCCAGCGTTCTGCTGCTGGTGCCGGGTTTCCCGCTGATCAACGCCGTCGCCGACATGTTTAAAGGCCATATCAACACCGGGCTTGCCCGCTGGGCTATCGCCAGCCTGCTGACCCTCGCCACCTGCATCGGCGTGGTGATGGCAATGACGCTGTGGGGGCTACGAGGATGGGCATAATCGAATTTGTACTGGCGCTGCTACAGGACATGCTGCTGTCCGCCATTCCCGCCGTAGGGTTTGCGATGGTCTTTAACGTACCGCACCGCGCGCTGGCCTGGTGCGCACTGCTGGGTGCGATTGGCCATGGCTCCAGAATGCTCCTTATGCAGGCGGGCATGAACATCGAATGGGCAACGTTTATCGCCTCAATGCTGGTTGGCAGTATTGGCATTCAGTGGTCACGCTGGTATCTGGCGCACCCAAAAATTTTTACCGTCGCTGCGGTGATCCCCATGTTCCCCGGTATCTCAGCCTACACCGCGATGATCTCCGCCGTGAAAATCAGCCACTTTGGCTACAGCACCGAGCTGATGGTGATGCTGCTGGAGAACTTCCTCAAGGCCACGTCGATTGTCGGCGCGCTTTCGGTGGGACTCTCCATTCCGGGGCTCTGGCTGTACCGGAAACGCCCTCGCGTGTGAGCGAGCACCTTGAACTCTCCTCGCAGACACGGGTCTGTGCTACTATCAGCCCATAGTGTGCCCGTCGTTGTCCTGTTTGAGTAATAGCTATGTCCTCCAGAATTCTGACCTCCAGCGTCATTGGGATCGATGCCTTTTTGCACGATCCTGATGGTGTATTAAAGAATGCCGAAAGCGGTGCCGTCGCGGTGTTTGCTAATAATGCGCCTGCGTTTTACGCCATTGCGCCCACGCGCCTGGAACAGCTGCTGGAGCTGGAAGCCCGCCTTTCTCGTCCCGGCAGCGACGTCATGCTTGACGGTCAGCTCTTTGATGAGCCGGTTACCGCACCGGTAGCGGTGCCGATGGGTAAATTTGCGATGTATGCAGACTGGCAGCCGGATGCCGACTTCCAGCGCATGGCCGCGCTGTGGGGCATCGCGCTTACCCAGCCCGCTACGCCGGAAGAGCTGGCGTCTTTCACCGCATACTGGCAGGCAGAAGGTAAAGTATTCCATCACGTGCAGTGGCAGCAAAAGCTGGCGCGCAGCCTGCAAATTGGCCGGGCCAGCAACGGCGGACAGCCGAAGCGCGATCTCAACACGCTCTCCGAGCCAGACAACCAAATTCCCCCGGGCTTTCGAGGTTAACGATGAAGAACGTTGGCGATTTAATGCAGCGCCTGCAAAAGATAATGCCGAAACACATCGAACCGGCATTCAAAACCGGCGAAGAACTGCTGGCGTGGCAAAAAGAGCAAGGACAGCTGCGCTCTGCGGCGCTTGAGCGTGAAAACCGGGCGATGAAGATGCAGCGCACCTTTAACCGTTCGGGCATTCGCCCGCTGCATCAGAACTGCTCCTTCGACAACTACCGCGTGGAGTGCGACGGTCAGATGAACGCGCTGTCAAAAGCGCGCCAGTACGTCGAAGAGTTTGACGGCAACATCGCGAGCTTTATTTTTTCCGGCAAGCCCGGCACCGGTAAAAACCATCTGGCCGCCGCTATCTGTAATGAACTGCTGCTGCGCGGCAAATCCGTGTTGATCATTACCGTCGCCGACATCATGTCCGCGATGAAAGATACCTTCACCAACCGGGAAACCACGGAAGAACAGCTGCTGAACGATCTCAGCAACGTCGATCTGCTGGTGATCGACGAGATTGGCGTACAGACCGAATCCCGCTACGAAAAAGTGATCATCAATCAGATCGTTGACCGCCGTTCATCTTCCAAACGCCCTACCGGCATGCTCACCAACAGCAATATGGACGACATGAACAAGCTGCTGGGAGAACGCGTAATGGACAGAATGCGCCTTGGCAACAGCTTGTGGGTCATCTTCAACTGGGACAGCTACCGCAGCCGCGTCACAGGCAAAGAGTATTAAGATTTATCCCAGCCCGGTCAGCGCTATACTGGCCGGGTTTCCGTTTAACCAGGTCAATCTTATGAAAATTGCTAAACGTCTTCTGTGTTCCGCCGCGCTGACCAGCGCCCTGCTCTCCACCAGCACCTTTGCGCTTTCCCTGAGCGATACGCTCTCCAGCGCCGCCAGCGAACTGAGCGGTTCTGGCTCAGGTTCCTCTCAGGGCGGAATGTCGATGTCATCGCTGACCAGCCTGCTTAACGGCGGCAGCAAAGGACTGAGCGCCGACAACATGAACAACGCCGCGGGCATTCTCAGCTACTGCGCCAAGCAGAAGCTGACCTCCGTGACCAACGCCGATAACGTAAAAAATCAGGTACTCGATAAGCTCGGCCTGAACACCGCGCCGGAACAGAAAGCCGATACCAACTACATGGACGGCATCCAGGGCCTGCTCAACGCCCAGAATGGCCAGCAGCTCAATCTGAGCGCTCTGGGTGATACCCCGTTAGGAAAACAAGTCAAAACCAAGGCTTGCGATCTGGTGCTGAAGCAAGGCGTTAATTTCCTCTCCTGATCGGCGACAAACACCCGCGTACCCTGGCGGTGCGCGGGTTAAAAATCGTCCACTTCTGATACAAATCTGAAACACAGCACATTTTAATGACGCTACAATTGCAGCATTATTGCACTGCAATTACAGTGTACGGTCAAAATTTAAGTATCTGGTCAGCAAATGACCAGGCTGACTGAGGATGTGCTGTGTCTGAGCTTGTTTCAATTGCTCTGTTTTTCGCTTCCGTCGTTATCTACGCATGGAAAGCGGGCCGAAACACCTGGTGGTTTGCCTCCACCCTGACGGTGCTTGGCCTGTTTGTGGTCCTGAACCTGACCCTCTACGCCAGCGACTATTTTACCGGCGACGGCATCAACGACGCCGTGCTTTATACGCTCACCAACAGCCTGACCGGCGCAGGTATCAGCAAGTATATTCTGCCCGGCATAGGGCTGGTGCTGGCACTGGTGCTGGTTTTCGGCGGACTCGGCTGGGTGCTGCGCCGCCGCCGCCATCATCCTCATCACTTCGGCTACAGCGTGCTGGCGCTGGGGCTTGCGCTGGCCTCCGTCGATGCGAGCCCGGCATTCCGTCAGATAACTGAGCTGGTGAAATCTCAGTCTCGCGACGGCGATCCGGATTTTGCCGCGTATTACAAAGAGCCGTCGAAAACCATTCCGAACCCTAAGCTGAACCTGGTTTACATCTACGGTGAAAGCCTCGAGCGCACCTATTTTGACAACGATGCCTTCCCGAACCTGACCCCGGAACTCGGCAAGCTGAAAGATGACAGCATCGATTTCAGCCACACCATGCAGCTGCCGGGCACCGATTACACAATCGCGGGAATGGTCGCCTCGCAGTGCGGCATCCCGCTGTTCGCGCCGTTTGAAGGCAACGCTTCCGCGTCGGTATCGAGCTTCTTCCCGCAGAACATCTGCCTTGGCGACATCCTGAAAAACTCCGGCTACCAGAACTACTTCGTGCAGGGCGCAAACCTGCGTTTCGCCGGCAAAGACGTGTTCCTGCAATCCCACGGATTCGATCATCTCTATGGCGCGGAGGAGCTGAAAGCCACCGTTGCCGACCCGAACTACCGCAACGACTGGGGCTTCTATGACGACACCGTCCTCGACGAAGTGTGGAAAAAATACGAAGACCTGTCGAAATCCGGCCAGCGCTTCTCGCTGTTCACCCTGACCGTCGACACCCATCATCCGGACGGATTTATCTCCCGCTCCTGCAATCGCAAGAAATATGAGATTGACGGCAAAACCAATCAATCCTTCAGCGCGGTCACCTGTAGCCAGGAGCACATTGCGGCGCTAATCGAAAAGATAAAAGCCTCGCCGTACTTTAAAAACACGGTCATCGTCGTCTCTTCCGATCACCTGGCGATGAAAAATACCGCCTGGGATTACCTCAACAAGCAGGATCGCAACGATCTGTTCTTCGTCATACGCGGCGACAAGCCACAGCAGGAAGTGATGGGCGTGAAGCGCAGCACCATGGATAACGGCGCGACGGTGCTCGATATTCTCGGCGGCGATAACTTCATTGGCCTGGGCCGCAGCAGCCTTTCCGGCCAGTCGCTGGCGGAAGTGTTCCTCAACATGAAAGAGAAGGTGCTGGCCTGGAAGCCGGACATCATTCGCCTGTGGAACTTCCCGAAATCGATCAAGGATTACACCATCGACCAGCAGAAAGGGATGATCGCATTCTCCGGCTCACACTTCCGCCTGCCGCTGCTGCTGCGGGTGTCCGACAACCGCGTCGAGCCGCTGCCGGAAAGCGAATATTCCGCCCCGCTGCGCTACCAGTTGGCGGACTTCGCCCCGCGCGACAACTTTATGTGGATTGACCGCTGCTACAAGATGGGCCAGCTATGGGCACAGGAATTTGCGCTCTCTACCGACTGGTGCGTATCTCAGGGCCAGCTTGGCGGCGAGCAAATCGTGCAGCACGTTGATAAAGCCCAGTGGAAAGGCAAGGCCGCATTCAAAGACACGGTCATCGACATGGAGCGCTACAAAGGCAACGTCGATACGCTGAAAATCGTCGACAACGACATTCGCTACAAAGCGGACAGCTTCGTCTTCAACGTGGCGGGCGCGCCGGAAGAGGTCAAACAGTTCAGCGGCATCTCGCGCCCGGAAAGCTGGGGCCGCTGGTCGAATGCGCAGTTGGGCAACGAAGTGAAGATTGAGTACAAGGAACCGCTGCCGCCGAAGTTTGATCTGGTGATCGTCGCGAAAGCCTTTGGTCCAAACGCCAACAAACCGATCCCGGTTCGCGTAGGCAACAGCGAGCAGACGTTGACGCTCGGCAACGACGTCACCACCACCACGCTGCATTTCGACAATCCGACGGGCAGCAACCTGCTGACCATCGTCCCGCCGGATCCGCAGACCACCAACGAGGGCAATATCCTCGGCCATTCCCCGCGCCAGCTGGGGATTGGCATGGTGGAAATAAAAGTGGTGAAATCAGAAGGATAATCCCAGGGGAGCACAGGCTCCCCTTTCTTTTGGCAGAACGCATGAAACCGATCATTATTCGCCCCACACAAACTGCCGATGTGCCTTTGCTGCCTGCGATTGAACGCGCTGCGGCGCAGGCTTTTCTCGTTCTTCCCGAGCTGGCCTGGCTGGCTGAAGGTGACGGCATCTGTGAGGAAGAACATCGTCAGTTCGTGAGCACAGGAAAGAGCTTCATTGCGCTGGAGGGTACGATACCTGCTGGCTTTTTACTGGCGGAACGGCTGGATAACGCCCTCTATATCGTGGAACTCTCTGTCGCTCAGCATGCGCAAAATCAGGGGATTGGCCGCCAGATCATCCATTTTCTGGCAGAGCGAGCACGTGATGAAGGTTACCCGGCACTGACGCTGACCACCTTCAAAGCGGTGCCGTGGAATGCCCCTTTTTATGCTCGCCTGGGATTTGAGAACATTGAGGAAGCTCAGCTCACGCCGGGTTTACGGCAGAAGCTGGAAAATGAAGCAGCGCATGGGCTGCAACGAGAAACTCGCTGCGCCATGCGCAAGATTTTATAACGTCTTTGCCTGGCCTGTACGCGTAGGCCGGGTAAGGCGAAGCCGCCACCCGGCACTTTCACACTCAGAACGTTTCCCAGTTATCACCGCTTTCTGTCACTGCGGCTTTACGCAGCATCGGAGCCGGAGCGCTGGCTTTTACCACTGAAGCTTCACGTTTTGCCGCAAGCTGCGACTGCTGAATGCGGAACACCGCCACCGCCTGGGTCAGACGGCTCGCCTGCTCTTCCAGCGCGGCCGCAGCGGAAGCAGATTCTTCCACCAGCGAGGCGTTCTGCTGCGTGACGCGATCCATTTCAGCCACCGCCAGACCGACCTGATCGATACCGCGGCTTTGTTCATCAGACGCGGAGGCAATTTCCCCCATGATATCGGTCACGCGCGTAACGGCATTGACGATCTCTTCCATAGTCTCACCCGCGCTTTCGACAAGCGTGGAGCCCAGATCGACGCGGCTCACTGAGTCCTCAATCAGGCTCTTGATTTCACGAGCGGCCTGGGCGCTGCGCTGGGCGAGGTTACGCACCTCTCCCGCAACAACCGCAAATCCACGGCCCTGCTCGCCCGCACGCGCCGCTTCAACCGCGGCGTTCAACGCCAGGATGTTAGTCTGGAAGGCAATACCGTCGATCACGCTGATAATATCGGCAATTTTCTGCGAACTCCCGGCGATATCGCGCATAGTCTGCACCACGTTATCGACCACTTTACCGCCCTTCTGCGCGGTTTCCGACGCGCTCAGCGCCAGATGGCTCGCCTGACGGGCGTTCTCGGCGTTCTGCTTCACCGTCGCGGTCAGCTCTTCCATGCTCGCCGCCGTCTCTTCCAGGGAAGCGGCCTGCTGCTCGGTACGCGAGGAGAGATCGTTGTTACCCATCGCAATTTCGCTGGCGCCGCTGTAGATCGCGTCCGCGCCATTGCGCACTTCACCGACGGTCCGCACCAGCTCACTTTGCATATGGCGCAGGGAATCGGCCAACTGGCCCATTTCGTTGCTGCCCTGCACGTCGATAGGCTTCACCAGATCGCCACCGGCAATATGACGAATGCTGTCGATAACGCGCGTCAGCGGCTGGATCAGCGCTTTGTGGATGCCGAACCAGACGGCAACGATCACCGCCAGCACCGCCGCCAGCACGCCGATCAGCACCCAGATAGCCTGGTCGTAAGAGCCGCTGTTATCTTTTACCGCCAGTTCGTACAGATGATCGTTCTGCGCCAGGTAGTCGACGTAGGCTTTCTCAAACCCGTCCTGATAACCCTGGGTTGGCTGGTCGAAGAAGTCGTTGATTTTCCCGGCCCCAAGCAGCTGAATCAGCTCCGCCAGTGCGCCGTGGTAAATGTCGTAATTGCGTTTAATATCGAGCGTCGCCGCCTCGCTCTGACGCGGATCGCGCGGCAGAGACTCGTACTCCGCCCAGCGTTTTTCCGCCTCATCCAGCGACTTACTGGCGATCTGCATCAGATCCGCCACGGTCGCACCGCTGCCGATGTGGTTCTGATCCATCATATAGCGGATCCCGGCGCGGTTAAGGGTGTTACGGGTTTGCAGAAGCGCCACCCAGCTGCCGTTCAGCGTGGACTGCTGCTGGCGAATGGTTTGCAGGACGGTGAAGTTCTCTTTGTCGTGCTTCAGCGCGTTAAAGAACAGGCCGCCGGATGTCAGTTGTAAAAGGCCGAAAAGGACCAAAACCAGCACGAGGCTGGTGACAATTTTAATACGGTTTAGCATTTTTTCTCTTTCCTGAGCGAAGGTCTCTGGTTGATCGGCCTGGAAAGCAAAAACTTTAAAGAAAATCCTGTTGCATAAGGCGAAGCGGTACTTCGAATCCTCTGATTAATGCAGACTCACTCCGCACAGCCCAGTGTGACGCCCATCACATTTATTTATTATTCAGTCGGTTACTCCAACCGCTTACCCGCGCAGATGACCGTTTAACATCCGATACGGCCGCTCGCTGATTTTCCTCCCGCTGCGCGCGCGTGGCTCTGGCACCATAAGTCCAGCATCAATACCTCCAGGTGCAGTTCCAGTACTCAACTCATTCTTATAAACGCCAGGTTTTTAACTATGGATATGAAGAAACTTCTCAAGCATGTGCCGTGGGCCATTATCGGGATTATCGGGGCATTCTGCCTGTCGGTGGTCGCCCTGCGCCGCGGTGAACATGTCAGTGCTCTGTGGATCGTGGTCGCTTCCGTCTCGGTCTATCTGGTGGCTTATCGCTACTACAGCCTTTACATCGCCCAGAAGGTGATGAAACTCGACGAGAGCCGCGCCACGCCTGCGGTGATCAACAACGATGGTCTGAACTACGTACCGACTAACCGCTACGTGCTGTTCGGCCACCACTTTGCCGCTATCGCAGGCGCAGGTCCGCTGGTCGGCCCTGTGCTCGCGGCCCAAATGGGCTACCTGCCGGGCACGCTGTGGCTGCTGGCGGGCGTCGTGCTGGCGGGGGCGGTGCAGGACTTTATGGTGCTGTTTATCTCCTCGCGCCGTAACGGTTCGTCTCTGGGCGAAATGGTGAAAGAGGAAATGGGCCGCGTGCCGGGCTCCATCGCCCTGTTCGGCTGCTTCCTGATTATGATCATCATCCTCGCGGTGCTGGCGCTGATCGTGGTGAAAGCTCTGGCCGAAAGCCCGTGGGGCGTGTTCACCGTCTGCTCCACCGTGCCGATTGCGCTGTTTATGGGCATCTACATGCGCTTTATTCGCCCGGGACGCGTGGGCGAAGTGTCGGTCATCGGCATCGTGCTGCTGGTTGCCTCCATCTGGTTCGGTGGCGTGATTGCCCACGACCCGTACTGGGGCCCGGCGCTGACCTTCAAAGACACCACCATCACCTTCGCACTGATTGGCTACGCGTTTGTTTCTGCGCTGCTGCCGGTGTGGCTGATTCTGGCCCCGCGTGACTATCTCGCCACCTTCCTGAAAATCGGCGTTATCGTCGGCCTGGCGCTGGGGATCGTTATCCTCAACCCTGAGCTGAAAATGCCTGCGGTTACGCAGTATATCGACGGTACCGGCCCGCTGTGGAAGGGCGCGATGTTCCCGTTCCTGTTTATCACCATCGCCTGCGGTGCGGTGTCTGGTTTCCATGCGCTGATCTCCTCCGGCACCACGCCGAAGCTGCTGGCAAATGAGAAAGACGCCCGCCTGATTGGCTATGGCGCGATGCTGATGGAGTCCTTCGTGGCGATCATGGCGCTGGTTGCGGCGTCCATTATCGAACCGGGCCTGTACTTCGCGATGAACACCCCGCCTGCGGGCCTCGGCATCACCATGCCAAACCTGCATGAGATGGGCGGTGAGAACGCCGCGATGATCATGGCGCAGCTGAAAGACGCGAGCATTCACGCCGCGGCAACCGTCAGCTCCTGGGGCTTCGTGATTTCGCCTGAGCAGATCATGCAGACCGCGAAAGATATCGGCGAACCTTCCGTACTGAACCGCGCAGGTGGCGCACCTACGCTGGCAGTAGGTATCGCGCACGTGTTCCACAAAGTGCTGCCGTGGGCGGACATGGGCTTCTGGTACCACTTCGGTATTCTGTTCGAAGCGCTGTTTATCCTCACCGCGCTGGATGCCGGTACGCGTGCGGGCCGCTTCATGTTGCAGGACCTGCTCGGCAACTTCGTGCCGTTCCTGAAGAAAACCGACTCACTGGTGGCAGGTATTCTGGGCACGGCGGGCTGCGTGGGTCTGTGGGGCTACCTGCTTTATCAGGGCGTGGTTGACCCACTCGGCGGCGTGAAGAGCCTGTGGCCGCTGTTCGGCATCTCTAACCAGATGCTGGCCGCCGTGGCGCTGGTGCTCGGCACCGTCGTGCTGGTGAAAATGAAGCGTACCAAATACATCTGGGTAACGGTTGTCCCGGCGCTGTGGCTGCTGCTGTGCACCACCTGGGCGCTTGGCCTGAAGCTGTTCAGCACCAACCCGCAGCTGGAAGGCTTCTTCTTTATGGCGAACCAGTACAAAGAGAAGATTGCTAACGGCAGCACAGACCTTACCGCGCAGCAGATTGCCAACATGAACCATATCGTGGTGAACAACTACACTAACGCGGGTCTGAGCATTCTGTTCCTGGTGGTGGTCTACAGCATCATCTTCTACGGCATTAAGACCTGGATGAAGGCCCGCAACATCGACTCGCGTACCGACAAAGAGACGCCATATGTGCCGGTACCTGAGGGTGGCGTGAAGACCTCTTCACATCATTAATTACTGTTATCCCCCTCTCCCTAACCCTCTCCCTCGGGGAGAGGGAACTGCATCGTGCGGTCTTCTCCCTCTCCCACAGGGAAAGGGAACTGCATCGTGTGGTCTTCTCCCTCTCCCACAGGGAAAGGGAACTGCATCGTGTGGTCTTCTCCCTCTCCCACAGGGAAAGGGAACTGCATCGTGTGGTCTTCTCCCTCTCCCTTTGGGAGAGGGCCGGGGAGAGGGAAATCGCCCGACCTGCATCACAACATCGGGCTTCATCATTTCTGGACAGCACAATGTTTGGTAACTTAGGGCAGGCAAAAAAATACCTCGGCCAGGCGGCGAAGATGCTGATTGGCATCCCGGACTACGACAACTACGTCGAACACATGCAGACCAACCATCCAGACAAGCCGTACATGACCTACGAAGAATTCTTCCGCGAGCGCCAGCAGGCGCGCTACGGCGGCAGTGGAGAAGGCGGCATGCGCTGCTGCTAAAGGAGAAACGATGACCCAGATTGCAGTCACCCTGCTGACCGGATTTCTCGGCGCAGGCAAAACCACCCTGCTGCGCCACATCCTCGACGAACAGCACGGCTTTAAAATTGCCGTCATTGAAAACGAATTCGGCGAAGTCTCGATAGATACCCAACTGATCGGCGACCGCGCCACGCAGATCAAAACCCTCACTAACGGCTGCATCTGCTGCAGTAAATCTAACGAACTGGAAGACGCGCTACTGGATCTGCTCGACGCCCGCGATCGCGGTGATATCGAGTTTGATCGGCTGATCATCGAATGCACCGGCATGGCCGATCCCGGTCCGATTGTGCAGACCTTTTTCTCCCACGAGATCCTCTGCGAGCGCTATCTGCTGGACGGCGTGATCGCCCTGGTTGACGCCGTACACGCCGAAGATCAGATGAATCAGTTCACCCTGGCGCAGTCCCAGGTGGGCTATGCCGATCGGATCCTGCTGACCAAAACCGACGTCGCAGGCGATACCCAAAAGCTGCGCGAACGTCTGGCCCGTATCAATGCCCGCGCGCCGATCCACACCGTCACGCACGGCGAGATCGACCTGAATCAGCTGTTTAACACCAACGGCTTTATGCTCGAAGAAAACGTTATCCAGCCGAAGCCGCGCTTTCACTTTATGGCGGAAAAGCAGAACGACATCTCATCGATTGTGGTGGAGCTGGATTACCCGGTGGACATCAGCGACGTCTCCCGCGTGATGGAAAACCTGCTGCTTGATTTCGCCGATAAGCTGCTGCGCTACAAAGGCATGCTATGGATTGACGGCGAGCCGAATCGTCTGCTGTTCCAGGGTGTCCAGCGCCTCTACAGCGCCGACTGGGACCGCCCATGGGGCGAAGAACCGCCGCACAGCACGATGGTGTTTATCGGCGTGCAACTGCCTGAGGATGAGATTCGGGCGGCTTTTGCGGGGTTGAAGCGCTGACAGAGGGCGTAGTTTACTCCCTCTCCCTTTGGGAGAGGGGTGGGGAGAGGGGATCAGGCCGCACAACCTTTACATCAACGGCTCCGGCAGCGTCACCACCCAAAGCTCGCTGTCCGACTCCGGTTTTTCCAGCGGCTTAATGCCGATCGTCGTGGCAACCCCTTCACCGTCGACGGTCAGCTTACCCTGATCGTTAACCCGATAATCCTTCAGCTTTTTGCTCTCAACCGGATCCTTCAGCGTGGTCTTCACGCCAAAGTCGTTGTCATTCGCCACGGCGATCGTTTTGCTGTCGATCAGCGCCAGGCCTTCGGCTTTCTCCTGCTGCCAGCCGAGCTTGCGCAGATCGACGGCCAGCGTTTTCGACGCTAACTGGATCCCGCGCTTCGCCAGCTTATCGGCATCATCAAATTCCGGATACTCACCCGGCTTATCGAACGCCGCCAGGTCGCTGGCCTTGCTCAGGTCGACCTTATAGACGTTATTGCGCATCACGTCGTGCTTATCGCCGCCCTGCTCTATCAACAGAATGTGCTGATTATCCAGCGCCACGATGTCGCCGATTTTGGCATCGCTGTTCTTGCTGTAGACGTCGTCAATCGGGTAGCCGTACATCGCCGTTTTGCCGTTCGCCGGGTCGAAGCTCACCAGACGGGTGAACAGCGCTTTTTTCTTACTCTTGCCGTCGATGTCCAGCGTGCTTTGCACCGCCGCGATAATGCGACCGTCCGGCATCCGCGTGATGCCTTCAAAGCCGCGGTTCGGCTGGCGCCACTTGATGATATTCGGCAAGCCGCCCGCAATTGCTTTTTCGCCAGCCTGCGCCTGTGGGCCATGCATGACGAGGATCTTGCCCGTCGCGTCGATGTTGATCAGGAACGGACCGTATTCATCACACAGCCAGAAGCCGCCTTTGCCATCGGGCGTGATGCCTTCGGTATCCAGCCCACGATTATCGCCAGTGAGGCTTTTCAGCGTGTCGCTGAGCGCCACTTCATTCGTCGAGCCGATCACATCACTCTGTAATGGCAGGCCGTTAATCTGGCCCTTGTCGTCATGCAACGCGCGAACATCCGCTGCCTGTGCCTTACCGTTTTCCACGCGAATGGATAGCAGCAGCGGCGCAAACTCTGGTGTGACGAAAATCTTCGCTTCCTGCTTGCCGACGTTCGGCGCATCCGCGTTCGGGCCGCGATCCGTCACCGTCGCAAACGTCAGCGCGTCGCCCTGCTTGCCGGTAAATAGCAGTCCAGAACCAATGCCAACAGGCAACCCATTCGGAAACGCTGAAGCAAATGCTCCGCTGTATTTCACGTGTGAGCCTTCCGGGAAGCTCACCACATAGCGTTCTGCGGTAGGTTCCGCAGCGTGGGCCTGTAAAGCGAAGGTGGTGAATAAAGCCAGAGGAATTAATTTGAGTGAATCGCCACAGGTTTAACA
>NZ_JBFLVD010000001.1:0-167936 GCF_040750395.1 Scandinavium sp. UTDF21-P1B | reverse complement strand
AGATTATCCGTGGCGATTCAGTTTCATGTCGTTAGTACCTTTTTATGAGTGTGAACAACGTAAGAAGGTGAGATGACAGAAAGATGACGGCGGGGTGACGGTTTGGGGATGGGTGACCTGGAAATGGCAACTGTAGTTGCCAAATAGCGGAGAAATGATAACTACATGTGCCAAATATCGCACTCATGCTTCGGGTGGTAAAAAGACCACGCGTAAGAAAACATAATTCTTTGGGTCTTCCCCTGTTGTGGTAGCTGATGGCTATTATCAGAAACACTATATACTTTATTTTTACAAGACATCACATAGGGATATAATCGTTACATCAACTGAAATTAGATCACTACGTTTATTACAGAGATAAATTTTCAGCTAAATAGCCACACCTAATACCGTTGTTCCTGTTATTTATAAGCAGGTGCCAGTCTTGTAAAGACGTAGCATCACAAGCATCATTCAACAGTGCACAAAAAAACCGTCTTAAGCGGTGTTTCGATCATGTAATCATTGCTGTTCAGAGGAGTTATCTTTAACTTAATGTTATCCTCTTTGAGAACCTCAAAAAGCTCAACCATCTCGGGGCTGCGTGGCTGCAGGTGCAACCGGTAATAATTTCCTTCACGCACATAGGTATAGCGAACGCTGCCCTGCAGACTAGCAAGTGGCGTTCGCGGACAGGTATGCGTACCTGAAACCATGAGCTCACCTTCCCCCTTCTGCATAGACAGGACAACGTCCAGCATACTGCTTTTATAACATGCATTGGAGACTAGCTTGGTATAGACCCTGGCATGACATACAAAACCGGAGTCAGTGACCTTCTGTCCGCTGATGGTAACCATCAGAACGATAACAGTGACAATCAGGAAGATGGATCCAAGAAACAGTACCTTACTTTTGTTCTTCATCGTGAGTCGCCTGCGTGGTGAAGTAGTAGTTAACGCAAGGTGACTTGCTGTTATAAGGACAGTAGCTAAGCAGTTCCTCTTTGAGAGTATGCCCGGAAGCATCCTGCTTTATATCACTAAAGTAATACACGTTAGTTCTGACTCCTGGGCACCTGATTTTCTCGAACGCAACCATATTTTTGATAGCGGTAGCCGCCTCATCTTTGGGCTGATTGCGAGTCCGGTCATTGCCGGCATAAAAACGGCATTGTCCCTGCTGAAAGATCTCACTCCTTATTGTGCCGAGCCGATAGTCATAGTACAGACGAATCAAACCGACCAAAATAGCCAGAACTACCATAGTCAGGATAAGAATCCTGACTATATTCCGCCAGGAAGATACACCCTGTTTAACTACCAAATTGTTCTGCCCAGAGTCACAAGTACCAGATACGGTGTTGCTACTCTCTTGACGCAGATTTGCATACTCCGGAGGAGCGTTACTCTCCTTAATTTCAGCGTCAAATACGAACCCGTATTTGGGGATGGTGGTAATAAGGTCATTACAGCCACATTGTAATAATGCTTTTCTCAACATAGAGATGTAGTTGTTTAAACTGTTGCTCGAGGCATTCAGCCCCTTACTTTCCCAGAGGTCGTACAATAACCTTTCACGACTAACAGGCTGCTGATTATTTGTCACAAATATAAATAGAAGCTCACTGGACACCCGGCTGAGCGTGATCATGTCAAGGTGATATTCAGGACTCAGCAAGGTTCCATTTACCGCATCGTATTCGATGATGCCATTGATGATGTAAGTCATTATCTGTCCAAGAAAAATAAAATCACAGATGTGATAAACCACCTGATATGGTTACTTCTACAAAAGACAATAAAGCAGGCTTGATAACCCCCCCTCAGGAATAGTGTTTGATCGGAACCTGTTATAAGCTTCCTGGCGAGGGAAAACACATGCAACTCATACGGCAACGGACATACATACTCACTCGATTCCCGGTAGTGAGCCTCCACCTGTTGGGAAACAAGTACACCGAAAATGACAAAGATCCGTCCAGAGCACCTGCCATCTTTAATCAGGCTAAAATATGTTCGGATGTGGTTCCATATAGGCTTAAGGTACTGTTTTGCTTTCGGGGTCAGCCCGTTTACTTTCATCAGGTGCTCTGGTTTTCATTTTTTGCAAAAATACATTTTTCCCATGACACTGGTTTGCCACTACTGATAGTTTCAGCCTATAAAGACTGTAAGTGTGATTCTGCCTGCTTTCTTTCAGAAGCCGGAGACCACCCGCACAACCCTCGCTTTGCGTGCGGTAGTCGCCTGACTTAACGAGAGAATCAATGAAATCCCGCAATTCATCCACGATATCGACTGTCAATGTGGGCATCATAGATACCTCGCATAAAGGTAAGACCAGCTGATATGAAAGTATAGCACCGTCCCCTTTCCACCTCTTTCGATTTAGCAGATTTGGGCATGGCTACATGAATATGAGGGTCACTTCGCCTCCCGGGATTTCATCGATGACATCATTCACCTAGTCATACTGAAGCTGAATCACTCCACTCCCTCTATATACTCCAGGCACAGTGGTTTCCGCTAGTACTGTTTCAGTCCGTATACTTACGGTATTAACCCCACCCACCAACTTCACCCGCTCCGCTTTGTTCCCCAGATCCGTCCCTTCTGGACCAAATACCTGCGAATGCGTTCCGCCATTCGTGATGATGTCGGTTCCCGCCAGCTTCATGGACATTGTCACCACTTGTTCCTGGCCTCCCTGGCATGTAATGTCGATGGTATCCGTGTTAGTCGCTACTGTTCCCGGCCTCCCGGATATCGACACTGTTGCGCCTTTCGTGGCCCGGCACGATAACGGAACTACCGGCATATTCCCGACCCTCACGGGAGGCGGTATAAATGTCGAAGAATCACCAGACATTCCTGAAGATGCCCTGACACTGAGACACATTGGCGTGCCCGCCGCAGGCATGCTTAAACTCATAGGCAACCGGGTGGTCTTCAACCCCATATCATTATACTGCTGTAGGGTACTTAGAGTGACGATTCCGGCTCTGCGTATTGAAGCCAAATAGCCAAGATTCCAGCTAATGCCGCTTCCTGAACACCGGCGCAGTGCCCCGGTGATGCTACAGTATCGAGAGAACGAGTAATCATTTGGGCACACCTCCCACCCACTTTGATTATTATCGAAACCGGTCACTCTGGCGACCAGCTCCCCGTCCGCTGCAGACAACGTTATAACAGGTAAGGCGGCGGCGCCAGACGCCATACACAGGAGTAATATTCCCGCTGTAACCCTCATCACACTAACACACACCATATTGTTTTCTCTCAGATATTTTCTACCAGTACTCTGGTATGTATTAAGTCGCTGGAGGCTCTGGCTATAGTTTCCCTCCGCTCATTTTATCTACCAGGTGCTATACTCCCGCATCAGTTCCTAAACCTCTGTCTTCGACAGTCACCGATTTAGGATCTCTCCATAAAGCAGCGCAATTCGCTCCCGATGGCCACAACGCTATTCGGGTCAGTTATGGGCAGAGCCATTGCAGCAGGGTAGTAGTCTGTACAATCCCATATATCCTCTACTCATAAGACAGGCTGAATGTCGCAGTTGCAGTGAAGGCGCCACGCGTAATGCCCTGTGTCCGAATAGCCTCAGGCTCGCCCTGTACATACGCCCGTATTGCTATCAGGTTGTTGCCCGCCTGTAGGGCAAATTGATCGGTAGCTTTGTTGAGCAAGACAGGTTTTGCCTCCGACGTCTCCAGGCCTATTGCAATCCCTTGCGCTCCGCTCCCCGTATCTACGGCCAGCAGTCCCGGTAGCCCTATACTCTCCATCCCGGAAAACGTTACGCTCACGATGTTTCCCAGACTCAGGTCACAATTCATGAGACGAATATTGAATGCCTGCCCCACAGTACGTGTATTCAAGTACAGGTATTTGTCGACAACCGTACCAAAATCCAGCGTGATGCTTTCTTCTCCAGGGGGAATAACACAGGGCTCCGCGACCAGAGCGCCGTGGAAACGCATGTTATTTTCCGCAGCTTTCACCGTGGCAGATATCCCTGACCCCACTCCCAAAAGCAGCAGGCTGGTTGCCAGCTTTCCCTTTACGGTCGCATACGGATGACAGTCCCTTCCTTCAAGTTCTCTCATACGCTCTCCCCTCACTGGTAATTCGCCTGCAATGTTGCCCAGGCTTCGAATGCTCCCTCCTTTAGCGTAACGCCGGCTCGTTTCACCGGCACAGCTTCAAGCCGGGGAGGTGTTGCGAGGTCAATATTCAGCGTACTATTCGGCGTAAAAGCTTTCTCGTCCTGATAGATCCTGATCCCCAGACCCGGCTGGTCGCTCTGTAGAGCCTGTGAATCAAATGCGGCCGCAGTACCGCTCAAGCTCAGGCTAAGTGCCAAACCGCTTCCCCCGTCTTCACAGGTAATCTGATAATTCACCGGCACACGGTAATTGACCCCATCCACTTTGCTAATGCCCACCCGTTCGGTGAAATCCACATCCACTTGCCCGCCTTCGTTAATCACACAGGGAGGCGGCGCAATCAGCGTACCGTGAAAGCTCATGTCCGCCCTGCCGTCTGCTGCCATAACCGATGGCTGAGTGAGCAGCAAAGTCCAAAATAAAGCGGCACAGTGCGCCTTCATTCCATTCATATTCCGCTCCCTGTCACTGGTAATCCACCTGCATTGAAGCCGCAGCACTGAACTCACCGACCGCCAGCGCCACACCAGGAGCCCTAACCGGGATGGCCCACAATTCAGGTTTATTCGGATATGTGAAAGGCACCCATGTATTTACCGACAGGGGGGTTTCCCCTCGCATTAGTTTGATGCCAAGCCCGTTATTGTTTGTCTGTAATATCTTGTTATCAAAAGCCGCGCCTGTGCCTGTCACCTGAAGCTGCATGGCGTTCCTGGCGCCCGCGTCACACACCAGGGTATAACTCAGAGGTTTGCGATAGTGGGTTCCATCTACCCGCGTGGTAATAACGTCGCCAAACTCAACCTCTATCGGCCGGTTGCCATTGATGGTACATGGCGGAGGAGCTGTCACCGTGACGTTCAAAACGATCGTGGCAGAATCCATTGCCTCCACTATTTGAGGTAACGCCAATAATGCGCCACACATCAGGAGAGTAGGCTGCCGGTTTAACGCATGTCCTTTCATCACCATCTTAACCACATCCCACCGGACAGGGTGCCAGTCCCGCGCACGGGCACTCTCTGATTTCAGGACGATCGGCATCGTTCAGTGTCTGTAACCGCAGAGATTGAATAGGGGGGTTATTAATTATGTCTGCCATGTCCGTTCTCCTTTGTTATTTTGCCGGTACTCTGAGATTCTTCCTTCACGACCATGTGGCCAGTGGCCCCGGCAAATATGCACAGCGGTATGTACTCAACAAATTCAGCCATGGAACGCTGTTGACTGGTGTTATCCTGACTTCCCCGGTAGAACCTTGCAGGTGTTTCCGCTACAGCTGAAACTCAGCTGCGGACGGCCGCCATAGTCGTTGACGTAAGTCAGAACTGGGCTGTTTCCTGCCGCTACGGCATTCACTGTCAGCGGCAGACTGCCTTTCGGCGGAACCATCATTGGCTCAAAAGATTTAATGCTCTTCCCCTTAGCACTACCTGCATCCACAATGGTCACGTAGTAAGGCGTTGGGTTATTCACCTGATATTTGTCGCCCTGCCGGATCAGCGTCAGTTGCTCCTGCGGTGGCGCTGCATTGGTGTCAATCGCAATACTCGCCGGACGATAAAACAGCTTGATGCGCGTCTGTAGAGCAAGTTGAAGCGTGTTCGGTTTCGCACTTTTCGGCGGTATTTCCCGCAGATTGAAGTAATAAAGCGTCTCTTTATCTTGTGCCAAAAGCTTCGCCGCCGGTAACGCCTGAATTTTCACCTGGCTTGGTTTTCCCGGTTCAATACGCTGCACGGGCGGCAAAACGGTGAGTGGCGTCTGAATCTTGTTGCCCTGCTCATCTTCAATCCAGCCCTGCGCGAGATAAGGCAGTTGTTTATTTTGGTTACTGATGCTCAGGCTTACTGAAGACTGACTTCCATCAAAGACTACTCGAGTGCGATCCAGGGCTATCGCGGCCTCAGCCTGTAGTACTGCCAGCAGGTTAAGTATGACAACCGTTACCATTCCCGGCATCAAACCGATACGATGGTTCATGTGCTTCAAATTACTCATTTACTTTTCTCTCTTTCCTGTTCGATTGCTTCCGGTCATTCCCCATGACCGCTATGAATTAAGGGAACGTCAATTTTCCTCCGCCTGCTCCATGCCCGGAACCTGACAGGGTAGTAATAACGTATTCATCAACATTTCAGCCGGAAGCGGGGATGGCATGCTGATCTCGCACTGCGTTTCACCATGCCAGCGAACAACCATTACCTCGCCAGGGGTGATACCGCTCAGATAAACGCTGCCGCCATCATTGACGATACCGGTCTCCTGCTTGCGGTTATTCAGCACAGTGGCCCCGAAGGGGGGCTCACTGCCATCCGCAAGCTTAATCACGGCCATTGCCTTCTCACCCGCTATCACACTAAATTTACGATAGCCGATAGCCCCCTCAGTCAGAGTGGCCTGTACCACTGAGCCAGTGGCCTCAGCAGTTTCTCCTAACTTATTCAGGTCTATGCTGGCGTTATTACGGTAATAACTGCTTACGTCATCGATCACCGCTTTTCCCCATAGATTGCTCCGCGTAGTACGCCCGTAACCGCGGACAGGCACGTCAGGAACCCCTGAAGTATCAATCAGCATTCGGGTCCCTCCGGCAATATTGTTCCGGTGCATAGCGCCTCCTTCAGACGTCAACGTTACGCCTCCCTGGGCATTCAGCCCCACGGCGCTGTAACTTCCTTCCTGATAGCTGGCATTAGCGCTTACTCGGGCAAGATCACCTTCCCGGGTATAATAGCCACTAGCATTTCCTCCACGACGTGAGGTTCCGGCGCTGATCTGATAGGTGTCACGCTCGCTTGCCCTGCTGTAGTAGCTCATTCTGTGCGTAGTCTCATCACGGTTAGCCGTCGCGTTATAGCCCACGGTTCCATTGCTACTGCCCCATGGCATTGATAGCGAAATAAAAGCGCCGTCATCGTTTTGGCCGTTATAGGTATTTCTGTATGCCGAAAGTGACATACTCAGGTTATGAAAACGGCCAATATCAAAATATTTAGATAGCGTCACGGTGTAGCGATCGTTTGTCGGCCGCTCCCAGTAAGTCTCATGGCTATAGTTGAGGTAACTACTTAATCCCCGATCGCGAAAAAACTTACTGAAAGTAATGGTGTACATTTCTTTCCCGTTGCCCGAGTGATAGCCGTAATAACGAGCATCAAGATAATCACTCATGCTCATAAAATTACGTTCCGAAAAACGGTATCCCGCAAAGGTTACCTGGCTGTCATACTCATCAAAATTTTTCGAGTAACTTAGTCGGTAGGAGCCACCGCTCAACCTCTTCTCTTCCTGTGGCAAACTTGCACGGGACTGCGTCGCATCAAACGACAGAGCACCCAACATCATCAGGTCGCGCCCAATACCCATTGACAATGCGTTATAGTCGCCTCCCGCCAGAGCACCACCGTACAGAGACCACCCATTACTTATCCCCCAGGAAAACTCCCCTGTGGCAAATACCGGTCCCTGAGAGCGATGCTCAAAGTCGGAGGGTTTCCCTGCTGCGAGCTTAAAACGTACAGAACCAGGTCGGGTCAGGTAGGGGATATTCGAAGTATTAAGAGTGAAAGTCTGCACGCTGCCATCTTGCTCCTCTACCCGAACATTCAGCTCCCCGCTCACGGCATCATTTATATCCTGAATACGGAACGCCCCAGCCGCTACGGTCGTCTCATACAACACTCTTCCCTGTTGGCTAACGGTCACTTTCGCATTTGTTTTTGCCACCCCCACGACTTCCGGTGCGTACCCGCGAAGATTAGGTGGCAACATATTATCGTCCGAGACCAGACTCGTTCCGGTAAAGCGAAAGCTGTCAAATATCCCGGAGTCCAGGTAATTCTCTCCAAGCATCAGTTTCGCCCGCAGCGAGGGAACCGCCCGATAAAGATAGTACCGAGTCCAATCTAGCTGCTTGCGGGTTGATCGTTCACCTCCCGTCTGGTGGGCAAAATTTGCCTGCCAGTCTGCCCGGAAGCGCCAAGCTCCCAGGTTTCCACCTGCTGTACCATTACCGCTAAAGTTATTGGTGTTATTACCATCACGCTGCTGACGCTGTATTTGGGTATTAACGTTATAATCGAACATCACCCCCGAAATACCCTCATCCCAGCGTGACGGTGGATCCCAGTTCTCATCGGTATATTCAAGAAATGCCTGCGGAATACTCAAATACAATGCAGAGGTCGATAGATCCCCCCTGACTTCCATTCCCTGCAAACCCGATTCATCCAGGCATTCTCCCTGATGCCACCAGGTTAACTTATCAATTTCACCTTCCTTCAAACCCAACTGCTCGGCCAGTGCGCGATTGATACAGGCCCGGCTACTATTTTTATCATCATCCGAAGCATAGAAGGGGATCTGCTGTTCCGGCAGATCGGTTTTATTGAGATGCACGACCATATCGTAAAGGCCCGGCATGATATAGCCACTCCGGGAGAACTGACTCAGATCGATATTATTTCTGTCATTAAGATCCAGAACATCGGTATTGAACTGAATATCATCGGCCGCACGGGCCATCGTTACATGAATGCCCAGCACCAGAGAAATACACAGCCCCAGAGACTGGAGATGGAAAAATCTCCTTGCTACAGGCAATTCCATATTATCATCCTGTTACTCACGAGAATTATTAATTCAAGCTGATGCAACCCTGCATCAGGATAACCATAAGAACTTCAGTTTTTAATAGGCTGCAGAGCATTCCATTTCAGAATTAACCACGAATAAGAACCAGCACTCTGTTCTCGCCTGTTTAATAAAATTGATTTCCTTTCACACCATGATGATACGAAAACTGGCATAGGCGGAATGTATAATGCCTTTTTGCATATTATCTTAATATGGCCATCAAATCAGAAAAATGCAGGAAGACACTAAGGTATAGCTTTTCTCATTCTGTTCATTGTTCTTATCCCTTCCTGAATAATGCATGCGGATTTCCGCATGCATTTATACTAAGTCAGGAAATAAAAGCCTTAGTTGTAAGCCAGTGTGAAATCAGCAATAGACTGGAATTCACCTTCCGTGATGGCCGCAGAAGAAGTATGCCCCTGTACGTAAGCAGAGAAACTCAGGGTGCCGGTACCATCATTCAGCTGCTGCGCCTGCGTTGGCTGACCCAGTTTAATAACCTGACCGTCACCGGAGGTGATAGCTACGCTGGCGCCCGATGCAGAACCCGTAATACCCAGCAGGCCGTCACCCGCCGCAGATTCCATGCCGGTAAAGGTTACCTGAACTTTATTGTTTGCATCTTCTCCTGCAAAGGAGCAGTTTTCAAGGGCGATAGAGAAGTTACGCGGTGTTGATTTACCGCCATTTTGCAGTGCAGTCTTAGAAATCTGTCCCAGCTCTACGGTCTGATCGACGGCTTCTGGTGCAATAGAGCATGCCGCATCAATAATCGAACCAGTGAAAGTCACTTTACCATGCCCTGCGTCTGCAGCCTGTGCCGCAGAAGTCATACTGAGAGCGATGGTTACAGCCAGCAGAGTTTTATTTAAATTAATAGACATACAGGTATTTCCTTATTTTATGAAATTAAAAATTAAACTGCACCTAAATTAAATTTTTATAGTGTGCAGACAAGATAAGTTGAAGCCATATCAATTAGCGCCACCTTTAATAAAAAAAGAGACAATTATGACTTCTACTTAAAATGATAGTTTTGTGAAGCAACATAGCACAAAAAAGATAATGTAATTTTAAAACAAAAGCACTCACGTTCGTTTACATACAGAGCCAGTACTATCATAATCAAATCTATCAGCACTTCTGATGATTTATATAGAACATGACTACTACTTTTCCATAAAAAAACGTGAGGATACGTAGCAGTCATGATTCTATAATAGTAGAACAATTATTTTGTACTTTCTACATCAATAATTTTAAAGCATTCCTCTTATCTGGTTTGAAGAAGTAATGCTTCAATGCTCAATATAATTACATACTCATAAAAAAACACAATTGAATTTCTTGTCTCAAATCAATTTTAAAACAACCAACTAACCGTCTAATAAAAAAATAATATCCACAGAGAGAAAACATAAAAAAACCAAAAAAACAAAAATTAAAACTGCGCCAAATTGCCAGTAGCGCCATAGAACCTTTTTTAAGGCGTTCTTGTAGAGGAAAATGCTGCCAGCTTCTGTTCCTAAACCCTCGTAACAGGGAATCTGTGTCGTGTCGTGTCCTCCCTTGCTATTCGGATAAAAATCCGTGTCTTTAGCGTGATCATCCCACAGCAATCACGCTATTGGCCAACTCATACCTCGCACGCATCGTGTCATCGCAATACAGCAGGCAAACTTGATTCCTGCTATGTTCAAATCCAGCCCTAACACAGAGGTATGCGCCCATGCTTTGTGCGTTGTTGGATATTCAACATGATTACTAGAAACTTATCTTTCCCCTGAGTAAAATTGAAACCGTGGGTCATCCGGGAACAGGGCATGGGCTTCTTTCCCCCAGTAATCGGACGCAACAGACAATTTTTGTGCCCGCAAAATTTGCAACAGGCGAGCGTACACTTCTCTATCGATATGGATACCAGAATAGTTTCTCGCCCACAGCACATAGTATTCCAAACGCTGCTTATCACCGTCATGATTGAACGCCAGCAACGAAGCAGTCTGTTCATCAAACCGGGCTCGTTCACTCAGTAGCCAGGGGTTAACCTGCCAGTCGGGATGCGGCCCCCGAAATTGCTGCTGTTCAAAACGCCACAATAACCAGCCGCTATAGCCACCGCTGACAGTGAAAAGAAGAGCGGCAAACATTATGCTGGAGAGCGCCCCCCTTATGGCGCCCCCCCTGAGAACGGATAATTTCAATAACAAATATTTCGGCGTCGCAAGGCTATCCCACGCAGCTAAAAAAAGCAGAAAAGTTCCCCAAAGCAGAGAAGATATGTAAAAGGGATACTCTGTTTGGGTGTGTAGCGTTAGAGGCAAGAGGCAAAGCCCAGGGCTGGCGAGCCGAAGGGACACTGTCAGAGTGCTTGTTCGCTTTATACGCTGGCAAGTCAGCCAGGCTAACCCCACTCCGCAAAGCGTGAAGAGTAATACCCCAACCAATCCCAGGAAGCCACCCTCAACCCAACGATACAGATACTCATTATGGGGATGAGTGACCACGCCCAGGCCCAGAGTTGATTCTCCCTGCCATAGGCGAAAATGCTGAAAACTGTATTCATATCCACCATATCCCCAGCCCAGCCACGGGCGAGAAAATATCATGCTCAATGTCTCCCGTAGCATGATAATTCGGGCATGGTTAGACCCCTCATGGCTGATTTGCGCGGAGACATCTCCCCAAATACAGGCTATCCCCAACAAAATGCCGCACAGCATTAAACTGGCCGGGGCAGTAATACGGCGAGGTTCCTTGTACATGGCAAATAACAGTACGGGAAAGATAGCAAAACCACTTCCGACCCAACCGATGCGGGATTGCAAGATCACCAACAGAAAAGGCAACAACACCAGAGCAGCAGACAAAATATAAAGGTATATATAGCCACTATCTCGCAGCCTCCCTTTACGCCGCGTTACAAATAGTAATAGCGCGGAGATTAATCCTGTTGCAGTAAAACTTGCCAATAAATTAACCTGTTGAAACACGCCCGCCGGGCGATCCTTATCATAGGGGTAGGCTAACCAGCCGGGGAGCGTTCCCGGTAAGAAGTATTGCCATAGTACAACTAAAGTCTGAAGCAAGGATGCGGCAATGATGAACAACATGAGTCGCTGGAGAAGCGCAGGCGACCACTTTACCTGCAACATACTGAAATAAAATACAATGCCAGCAGATAGCCCCAGTAATGGCCATAAAGCCTCCAGCCGCCACTCATCTCGAGTAAAGAGCAAAGGTATCCATAAAATTAAGGTAGCAGCAAAAATCACCACACTAATCGGCGTTACCACCATTGATGTTCGTCGCGTTCGCCACAAAATACCCAACGCGAAGAGGCACAATATTCCCCAGCCAATAAAAACCTGAGGCAGATTCTTACCACTCCCACCAGCATTACCTATGTGCAACTGCAGAGAAATTAATACTATAAATACGACACATCCTATAAGGATTTTGTGCCTCATCGCCAAAATTGACAACAGCATACCGGTACCTTCTTATTTATAGAAAACGAACATTAACCCTCCATATTTAATTAAAAATATTAAAGGGCATTAAGAAAATTCAAAAGCCAATATGATAATGCATGGGAAGAGAGGATTACCCCGTTGCCGTACACAAAAGGATTGTTTCCATGGGCGATGAAAGAATATAATCAGGTGCACTAACTGGAACGATTTTAATCTTCACATCGTCATATTTAAGTATCCACAATAGAGATTCAAGAATTGGCTCTCTTTTTTTTAAATGCAATGAGTAATAGTTACCTTCTTTTGTATAATTAAAATATACTACTCTACTAATATCCTTTCTTTCTTCAGCGGAAGATGCTGTAACAAGAATGTATCCCTTATTTTTTTCATTCATCGATATGAAAAAATCAAGGTGTTTACTTGATAACGTAGTTTGGTTCTGTATTGAAACCTTGGCCCTACATTCAAAAATTGGCACATGAACTCTACTCATCAAAATTTTGTATACAGAAACAAAACCAAGGAACAGCATGAGAAAAAATATCCATCGAATATTCATATAAAGAATTACTTCTAAAGTTTTGCGGACATCATTATCAGACTTTCACATAATGATAAACACGCCCATCAATTATGTATTCAGGTCGCGCCGCGTAAAACAAACATGAAAAACTATAGGTAGGCAATATGGTCATTAACTATATTCTTCATGTCCGCCTTATCCGAATGCGACCTGACAAGCAGTTGCGGGTTTAAACATAATCCGTAACGAGGCAATGTAATCAATACTTCTGTCGATATACCAGATCTAATAATAAGACGGCGGAGTTGAAATACTAACTGGTTGTAGCCGTTCTCTTTCTTTCTATAATCACATTCGCCCCATAGATAACGAATAATATCATCTTTTGAGTTTATCTTATTTATTAGGCATACAAGTAAATGATGCTGATATTTACTGAGAGGAATCTTCTTTTCTTCACCTTTTAGAGTAAGAAGATTATCTTTCAATTCTAATAATTCACTTTCAAAAGATGAAGTATTTTTAAGTAAGCTTTCCATACATCCCTCATTGATATTAGTATAACAGAGCTAACAAAGAGTATTACCTACGAGTAGTGAATATCGTTCCCAAAATTCCGAGGTACTACCTGCTTATCTGACTAAGCTCTGTTAACTTGAGCATTGTTTAAAAATGCTCTTCTCCATTTGGTTAATGAAAAAACCAATCATCGAATGAGAATAATCCTACCATCAGGAAATCATGGACTTGTCATATATATCAATAAAGCATTCAACTATAGATTATAATTCCAAAAAAAACCGTCATATAGATTATTATTCTGCTTTGATGCAATAATCCTCCCACGAAGGTAGAGGGCTGTTTGTTTTTCACTCAAGGTCACTAATTAATCTGCGCGTTCCATGCGCTCTAACATCCAGTTATATAACTTAGTATTTTTATTCAGGCTCAACATCTTCATAATCTTACGTTTGTGATGGCTGGCTGTTTTATATTCAATGCCTAATATTATTGCTATATCCTTAAGTGCTGCTCCTCTGGCCAGGTAATATATAATCTCTCGCTGTTGGAAAGTTAGTGCTGTTAATAAAGACTCAGTACGTTCATGCAGTTTTTTTTTGATTATCTCCTGGGGTGATGAGGAATGTAATATGTTTTCTAACAGTATGGCTAAGTCCTGCTTGTTCTGATGGCGAAAGAAAACCCATTCAGCACAATCGGAGAAGTGATATCCATTCTCTTTTCTGAGAACGATAAGTATCCTTGACTGTATAATACTGGGAGGTAAAAATGCTGTAATCAATCGCCCGTTCTCATTTTCAGGTGTCCATACTACCAAGTCGATATCTTCATATCTTCCTTCTTTTCTTATAAAATCAACATATCGCTTTTGGGTTGAGAAATATTCAATCAAAGCATACTCTACGCCTTGATTAAAATAATTATCATGTCCGTCTATATAAATCCTAACAGTGCTGAACATTTATTTATTGCCTCAATTTATCTGTGCGCATCTAGAATTATAAGGGTATAAGGAAAACACTCCTGAGAGTTTGTTCTTTATTCATGGTACCGAATTTTTCAAGCAAGCATTATATATTCACTAACAGAGCATGCGCACAGTATTCTCAATATCTGCGCGAGAATAGATTTTTATTCTGAATGATATTGGCATTATGGTGATTAATATTATTACTATTATATCTACGGTTCCACATCAGCGATGAATAGGTAAGTTATATATTCAAAATGAATTCCCGTTTACTTTTCAGTGATGCAAAGTGATAATAGTTACTTACTATCTGCCACATATGCAGATACAAGTGAACATCTGATTGCTGCTTAGATTAACTGATTTTATATCGTAAATCGTTAGTTATATTCTGGTAATAAAAAGGAGCTTGTGCGAGAAACAATATGGAATACATCATCAATAACTCTGTAAAATACAGCGAAGCGAACATGACTCTTTGTTCTCTTGAGCAGCATTCAGAGGTGGTGATCCTAGCGAGAATAACTAACTCTCTTTTGATTTTATTTATTGAAAATAACAATAATCTGTTAACCAGAGAGTTCCTTTTACACGAAATATGGGAGCGGCAGGGTTTAGACTCTTCGAGCAATAATCTAAACAATTATGTATCAATGTTGAGGAAAGCATTATTGCAATTTGGCTGTGAGGATATAATAAGGACAGTGCCAAAACATGGATTCATATTTAATGGCAACATTGTATTTTTACCTCCAAAAGAGCATGGTGATTTATCTGAAACGTCAGAGAAAGAACTTCCGAATAACTCTAAAATTATAAATGACGCCGCGATAAAGAGAATAAAAACAACAGCGCTCATCGCGATCTGTATCATCATTTCATTTACTCCTTCGTTATATGAATCATATCGATCAACGAACGTTCGTCATAAAGTATTCAATATTGGAAAGTGTAACTTTTATATTGTGGATGATGATACCAAAGTATTGGGTACCTTTGATGCGCTAGAGAATCGTATGAAAGATTTAATGATACAAGAGAACTTCAATTGTAAGCACTCAGCTAATATTTACTATTTCGCACAAGTGGGAAAGGGTGTAAAAGAGAAGGGGTTCATTGATGAACTGCTGACTTATTGCCCTGCGGGAAATAAAGCTATGTGCTATAATAAATGGCTGATTAATGACTAACGTTGCTAACTGCCTACTCGCTAATAATGGTAATAAACAAATCTTAACGCATAAACGTATAGCGAGAGTCGCTTAGTTATAATCTGATAAAGCGGTATGCACCAAATATCTTCGATTACATTGGTGCGTTTTACAACCGGAGCTGGCGCCATAGTCATTCTGGCGGCATCAGTCCGGAAGCCTTAGAGCAGGCCTCATCTTAAGGACAGGAAATGTCTACTTTCGTGGTGTCATTCCACCTATCAATAGTTTCTGGCTGCCCCAGGATTTTCACAACCAAAGGCAATAACTATCCTGAGGCAGGGAATAGCTTGAGAAACCCCAAACGTGAGATTACTCCAAATTAACTCTAGCGCTGTGCCCCAGCCTCAATAAGGAGCTTACTTATCTCAACAAATCCTTTATTTTCAGAAAGAATAAGCGGAGATTTTCCTGAAAAGTCTTTAATATTTACATCGGCACCAGATTTTATTAGAAGGCTAATAATCTGCTGATAACTGCGGCTACCATCGCCGAGAATTATAGCTTCCATTAATGCTGTCCAGCCTAATTTGTTTATGTGATTCACATTAACGCCAGCATCTATTAATATCTTAACGGTTTCCACACTTCCTCTTTCCGCCGCTGGAATTAGTGCAGTCCCCCCATATCTATTTAAACTTTTTAGATCTGCACCGTGAGCTAGCGTTAAGGCTAATATTTTATCAAACCCTCTTGCTCCGGCATAAAGATAGGGTGTATCCTGTATAATATCTTTCGCGTTAACGTCAGCACCTTTTTCAATTAAATAACTTGCAATAGCCACATTATTCATGCGCGTGGCGATCATTAAGGGTGTTCTATTGTATATATCTCGCGTTTCAATATTAGTTCCTTTTTCCACTAGTTCCTTAACCGCTAATATATCTCCTTTTCCTACCACAGAATTTAGAGATGGATTTTGTTTTTCAGCCATGCTGTTTGAACCATAAAGCAGTGGAATTATAAACATAATGCAAGAGAAAAGTTTTTTGCAGGTGTTATTATTTATCATATCAGCATCCATTATAAAGATATAATCAATGATTTTCCATATTAGCAACAAAAGGATTACTTTAATACTCTATATTAGAAATTTTCAAAAAAATGAATAAGTTTTCTTTTCATTACATTGTAGAGGGAAAAGCAAATTATATCGCATTACAACGTCGTCACGTGACATGTTTTTATGTATGATTCGGAGCTACCATCTAATGTTTTGTTGCTTTATTTCGAACTGGTATATGGCTGAACGTATAATCCGTTCCAGGTGCTCGGCGGCTGGCGGCTCACTCAGCTGTTCTGACACTAGTCAATAACAAGCTATCTACCGTGTACCGCCTGCTGATTTAACGGAGAGGATAAAAAAGCGCTAAGCCGTGCATAAGCACACCGCCATGCACCGGTTGCAGCTGGAACGGACGACAGACCTGCACCACTGGCTGTTCTGTAGCCCCATTCTGGAACCGCCTTTTTGAAGCGCATGGGCGGCGGACAGCCCCATACCGCACGTACACCCTGATGACAATGACCCTAATGACGGAAATTTAATATGAACCTTTATAGAAAACTGGCCGCGCTGATGCTATTCACCCTGAGCATTCAGGGAGCAGTACACGCTGACACCTCCACCACCCAATCCCTGCCTGAAGAAGGCCGGGAATACACACGACTGATTCCACCCGTGGTGTCTGCACCCAGAGTGGTTGAATTTTTCTCGTTTTACTGTGGGCCCTGCTATCAGTTTGTGGAGAACTACCCGGTGACAGACGCAATCAATAAAGTACTGCCCCGGGGGGAAAGCGTTACGCAATACCACGTCAGCGCCATGGGGCCGCTGGGACATGAGCTCACCGAGGCTTGGGCCATCGCCATGGTCATGAACAAAACAAAGGCGGTTGAAAAGCCGCTGTTTGAGGCCATGCGAAACGGAGAGCTGACGAGCGTGGCTGATATTCAGGCAGTCTTTGCCTCCGCGGGCATTGACACTGTGACCTATGACAACGCTCGACAAAGCGTGACCGTAAAAGGCGTAATTGCGCGACAAGACGCCGCGACAGCCACCTTCGCGGTCAAGGGAACACCAAGCTTTTACGTCAACGGAAAATACCACATCAACAATGCCGGCATTGCCGCGCCCACTACGGGCGATTATGTGAACGGGTTTGCACAGGTCGTTCAGGTATTATTGGAAAAATAGCTATTATACCGCCATTTACGCTCCGCGGTGAGGTACCGGAAGTGAGCGTCCTCTTCTTATATATGCTATATGCCAGATCAGTGTCACCACATGCTGTTCTCTACTGTCTGGAGCACCGCGGAGTAGGCCCGGACGCTATCCCCACTTCATGGCTGGCTTTGTCAGATAAAGACCCATCACAGGCTGAAATGAGCGGCATCAGAAAGTTATTTACTACCGGCAGGTTAAGAAACTGAGCATTCAGAAAACCGCAGATGCTACTGGGCACCAAAGATCACGTTAAATTTAATACATACAAATCAATAGGTTAATGAATTACCAGGTAATCTATTCCATCTTATGATCTACTGTGGCAGTTTGAGGAACAGAGTCCGCTCCTGAGTTTGCGATGCCTTAAAACCATGGTGAGGATAAAAACCTTTGGCTCCTTCAGTCAGTGCATGAACCATGATCGCACGGACGCCAATATTTTCAACTATCCGATAACAACGCAGGACCGCATCGTGCAGCAAATCGACACCAAGCCCTTTTCTGCGGAATGAGACATCGACCGCCAGGCGGGCAAGTATGATTACTGGGATTGGATCAGGCATATTGCGCCTGAGACTTCCCGTGGCTTCCACGTGGTTAACGCTGCCGGTGGCCAGAGAGTAAAAACCGACAACCTGCTTCGTATCAGTTTTACAAACAACGAACGTCCGGGCGGCACCGAGAGCCTGATTTTTTAACCCTTTCTGTTTAAGCCAGTCATCAAGCACAGCCTCCCCGCTGACGAACTCGGCAAGCTGATGAGCGGTGGATAACGGCTCTGGTGGTGTTACACGTCCCACTGAGGTTTCCTCGCCAGAAGTTTCTGGATGGCAGGATCATCCGCAACTGGTGCATCAAGCATATCTATAAACTCTGCATACTGCTCATCGTTAAAATTGAATACACGACGATCGAGGATCACATTCTCGGCAGCCTGGCATGCTATTTCCAGGATGAAGTCTGTGCGTGATTTATGAAGGATCTCTACAGCAGCGTCAATAAGTGCTCGTTGCAATTCCTTAGCTCTAAGGTTGAGCTGAACATCTGATTTCATGAGTGCGCACCTTGTATAGCAATTGCTTTACAAGCATATTACAAGCTAAGTGTGTAGCAAACGCTATACAGCCCCGCCAGAAATCCTTGTATCGATGTTATATAAGGTATTCAGCATCCTGCAACTTTCCCCCTTCCCTACTGAGATCCGAAAAGGTGCTAAGGCGGAAGTACTGTACATATGTAACGCCCTGTTTCGATAATTCCATTACCCGTGCAAGACAGAAATTACGGCTATTATGAATTTGGCGGTTTCCCGTGGTCTTTCCGCCTGAAACGGCTTCTGTACACCCGTACATGGTTAAGTAATGAACGCCCCGGTCTGATGTTTGATTTTGCCGCTGCGTGGCTGCTTCAGAATAAGATTTTGTTGCCCGGAGCAAGCACACTTGTACACTTCGTTAGTGAAATACGCGAAAGAGCAAATCAGTGGCTCTGGAAAAATCTGGCCACGTTGCCTGATAGTTGGCAGATTGCTCGCGTCGCAGAGCTACTACGGTATCGCGATGATCAAATATGCCGGAGTAGGTGTAGCAATGATTAACGATATTCCTTCCGTCAAAGAAGTTGCCGACTTTGTCACTAAATCCAACCTTAAAGATGGTATGGCTTACGCCATTGAGAAGTTTATTCTGAACTGATTTCCAGCATGCTGGAGTTGTTTTCCCCTATAACAGCATATTTGCATGTATTTCATTAACTTATTTGTAATCGAATGTGAATCAGCACTGAATATAGGCCTTTGGTCTGTGTGGTTTTTATAATCTATTGCCTCCTATTCACCGGCGATCACTCGCCTCTATTCACACCTACAGATATGAAAAAAATAACGTATACCCTATTGATAAGTTTACCCTTTATGTCTTTTCAGACATGGGCAACGACGACTACCTCCCCTATCTCCACTCCTCTTTATGATTACCCACAATCCGATATATATCCGATCGATACCGACGCAGAGGAGGCTGAAACGGCCAAGCCGGCCCCCTCATCCCTGCTCCCTTTTTTTGGCAATGCGGCGAGGGAAAGAGGTTACGACCTGCCAGAGCCTTTCGGCATTAACATAAACTACATGAACATGCGGCAGAATATCGATGTCGACAGCATCCGCTTTTCCGGCCTGGCCCTCGGTCCACTGCCACTTGATAATATGTTTTCTATCCATGCGGGCAATACCCGCGAACGCAGCAAAACCGAAACCCTCAAGCTGGACGCCTGGTTGCTTCCATTTATGAATGTGTACGCCCTCGTGGGGCACACTAAAGGCCATTCCGTTTCAGATATCGGCGTGGGGATTAACATACCCGGCTCCGGTGTCATCAGGCCCACCAACCTGCAGGATCTCAAGTTCAAACTTGATTTTAAGGGTACTACCTACGGAGTCGGGACCACCTTTACCGGCGGAGTTGGCAATTGGTTTGCCGCACTGGATACCAACTACACCCAGACCCATTTTGATGTACTTGACGGCAATATTGATGCCTTTACGCTGACGCCCCGAGTGGGCTATCGCTTTACCACGCCCGGCATCGACAGCCTGCATATGCCCGCTGGAAAGTTAAATATCTGGGTCGGCAGCATGTATCAGAACGTGCAGCAGGAGTTCAAAGGCAATCTCAACGATCTGAATATGCCCTCAGAAACGTTGCAACAGCTACTGGCTATGGCCAACAAAAGCGGCAATGGTCGGTTTGACGTAAAGCAACGCCTTGAGACGCCCTGGAATATGCTGATCGGGGCGCAGTATGAAATAACGCGTAATTTTAACGTCACCACCGAGTTTGGTTTTGCCCAGCGGAACAGCTTCTTCGTTTCAGGAGAATATCGTTTCTGATGCGCGAAAACGTATGGCTTCTGGCGGCTCTCTCCGGTGTTTTGGCGTTGCCCTGCCAAGCCCGGTCATGGCTGCCGGATCGCGGGCAAATTGATGACTTGCTCAGGCCACTTGGTGCCAGCACGACGTTTGATCCCGCCGGAGGGATTGACTGGGGAATAGTGCCGGGACCTTTTTACACGCCAGAGCTGGGGCCAGGAATTGGAGCTGCGGTGGTGGGGATGTATCGTCCCGATCCACAGGACTGCATCAGCCAGAACTCAACGCTGACGATGAGCGGCTACATCAGCGCACCGGGAGCGTTTGGCATCAATTTCACAAACTACGCTTTTTTTGCTGACGATCGCTGGAGGTTCTTTCTTGATGGCGCTATAGGCAATACGCCTACCTGGTTCTGGGGGCAGGGATTTCGGGCCGGAGATCGCGATGGCGATAAGCAAAAGTATACCTCACAAAGGGCAATGCTTAACCCGATGATATACCGGCAGCTCTCCCGCCATGTCTACGCAGGGCTGGGTTGGTCGCTGGACGCACAGCACGCCGCCAACGTCGACAGCAACGATCCGCGGCAAATTGAGGGCACGCCGACCGGCACATCGAGCTTCATTTCGGGCATCAGCATGGCCCTGAGCTGGGACAGTCGCGATTTTGTGCCGAATCCTCGATCGGGGCAGTCGATGGACCTTCGCTATACCCGCTATACCCCTGCCACTGGTAGCGACGTGCGCTTTGATGACTACAAAGCCCACTATAGTCACTACTATTCGATCGGCTCAAAAGATGTGCTGGCTTGGGAGATTGACGGTCATTTCACTCAGGGGAACGTGCCGTGGAACAATCTGCCGTTGTTAGGCAACAGCCAGCGAATGCGTGGTTACTATGAGGGCCGCTACCGGGATAAAAATACATTTAGCGGCCAGCTTGAGCTGCGCCATAAGCTGAGCTGGCGGCATGGTGTAGTTGGCTGGATAGGAGGTGGGACGATGGCGCCAACTTTTCACGGGTTGAACAATGGACGCTGGCTACCTACCGCGGGTGCGGGCTACCGGTTTGAATTTAAGCCGCGAATGAATGTCCGCCTCGATTACGGTATTGGCAAAGGCAGCAGCGGGTTTTATTTCCAGGCGGGAGAGGCATTTTGAAGAAAGTATTGTGGCTAATGCTTATAACCGCCGCGATGGTGCTGGGGCATATACCGGTGCGCGCGGAGGTGCTTCAGAGGGCTTGGCCCGTCACTCACCCGCTGCCGCAGCCTGATGGCCTGCGGCCCTGCTGCGCTTTTGGCTATGATCTGCACGCCGAGGTGATGAAGGTGCCCGTGCCGTTTTATCAGTTCAGTAACGTGGTAACAGCCTGGGATATGGGGGAGCATCATTACAACGATAGCCTGCTTCTGGGGCTGGCCAACCTGGTGGGTATCGGCAGCGAGCGCAACGGAATCCTCTATACCTCCCGGGGAGGGTTTATTGATACAGCCCATATAAGGGATACGGCAGACATGACGCTCTACATCTTTTCACAGCTACTGCCGCAGCTTGGTCAACCCTTTACGCTGTCGTTGGATGACGAGCTGACACAGCGGCGTCTGGTTTTCCGCGCCTTTACGCCTCCGACAACAGAGGGGGAGCGCTATCTTCTGGCGGTATGGATCGCCGCTCATCTGGCCTTCCAGCTGGCGGCCTGGCATGAAATTGCGCAGTGGTACGGCTTTGAGTCTGTCCCGGGTTTTCCGGAAGAGGTTTCGGCATTTTCACCGGAGGATCTCTATTCAAACTTATTGGGCGCAAACATCGCTGTTTCGCTCATTCGTCGCGGACAAGCGATTACGCTTGGTGTGTACGATGCGGCAATGGACGATGCCCTGCGAAAGGCGCTGATTACTCTTGATGTGCAGCCTGCAGCAATGACCCGCTTTCACTTCGATATGCTGGATGGCCGTTGGTGGAATAGTCGGCGTAGGGTGCCGGAAAAATATCTAGTGCTGCGGCGAAACTACGACATTAGCGACGATCGCATTCCAACTCCTGTACCCGGAGAGCGAGCCACTCCGCTACGCTTGCACCTGCCGCATTGCTGGCATGGCTTTTCCCTCGATATGCTGGCACAGCTGGAGCTGTGGCCCGGCCGCAGCATGGCGCGTCTACCCATGCCTGAGCTCTGCTGCTATACGGCAGTCGATTTTGCCCGGCTTGCGGCGGCTGCCTTCGCAAGCGACAGAGCTGCCGAAGAGCGCTAACGTGCAGACGATGACTGGGCTGAAGCAGATAACAACATCGCTGAAAATGTCCTGCGGACGGTCAGTCTGGGTCGTAAAAACTTTCGTTCTTTGGCTCCGACCATGGTGGAGAGCGGAGAGCACTGCTGTACAGCCTGATCTGGACGTGCAAACTAAACGGTGTGGAACCAGAAAGCTACCTCCGTCATGTGCTTGACGTCATAGCGGACTGTCCGGTAACCCTGCTCAGCGAACTGCTGTTCTGGCGCGTAGCACTGCCAGCGGAATAACACATCCCTGTCAATACGGTCAGGGAAGTACACCAGGATTTAAGTATCGCTGAAGGTATTGAGTGACACGCCCGTAAGCGGGTAACGGAACACTTACTATCATGTCTATTATGATCTTGCCCCTCTGTTTCCAGACAGCTTTTGTATCTTAAGTTAACGATGCCCGCTGCCGCCGGTATTCCCTCGGAGAGTCATATCCCGGCGCATTATGCGGGTGGTTTTCATTGTAATGATTGAACGCCGCTGCAAGGTTCTGTAGCGCTGTTCTCACATCCGGTTTTGGCATGCACGCGATGTAATCTTCCTTCATCGTTTTCACGAGCCGTTCAGCCATGCCATTGCTCTGTGGGCTGCTCACCGCTGTTGTGCAGGAGGCCAGATTCAGTTCTCTGGCGAACTTCCGCGTTTCATGCGCGGTATACGCTGAACCGTTGTCCGTCAGCCACTGCACCGGTGTGTCCGCTAACCTGTCACCGAAGCGCTTTTCCACTGACCTGAGCATTACATCCTGTACCGTCGAACTGTCGTAGCCTCCGGTACTCGCTTGCCCAGTCTATGACCTCTCTTCCAGCGCGAACGTGACCCGCAGTTTTTCACCGTTGTCGCCGCCGAACTCGAAGCCGTCTGAACACCAGCGCATATCGCTTTCCGCTACCGCGATTTTGCCCTTATGTTCACGCGTCACCCCCTCCAGTTTGTCATGCAATAACAAAATGTTATGCTCTCTCGTTATCCTGTAAAACCTTTTGGCATTTACCGGCGGCAGCCCTTCTGCGCGATGTCGTTTACGCAGGATGCCCCACACTCGTCGATAGCCGTAGCTGGGCATGTCGCTGATGATATCGAGGATATCCGACAGGATTTCAGCGTCTGCTTCTTCATTATGCCGATGACAGCGCCTGTCCTGCCAGTCGGCATAACGCTTAACCCGCAGTGACAACTGCGCACGCCAACGGCGGTGAGGCTGCCTTCCAGATACTGCTTCTTCCACTTGAACAGCAGGCTGGGCTGAATACCATGCAGGCGGGCGACATGGGATACATTCATACCCGGCTCCATCGTCTGCTGGATAATGGCGATCTTCTCCTGAGGAGTCTTACGTTTACAGGCTTCTTGCCCTAACAGGATCCCGGTCATCTCAAACTTGGCGTTAGTGTTAGACATATATTCAAGCCTACAGTATCCAAAGGAAGCATGACTGGCTGGCAGACTTTCTCTGACAGCTCACCCATAGCCAATAACAATGCGGGATATGTCCGTCATCTGTATGACTTAAGTCAAACCTGGCTCTTGGGGCTGTACGAACGTTGCTGTTTGCAAAAAAGACACGAAACAAGTAGCCAGCTTTTATTCTCTGGCCATCGGTAGTATCAACCATACAGAAGCCGCTGACAGTCTTCGGCGTGACATGCCAGATCCTATTGCCCCCACAATAGCCTTTGTAAAAAAACGCACCAACCATTAACTAACGATTTGATTATTAAGTGATTTTCACATCAAACTTAACATAAGATAGATTGTGCGCACTTATGTTGTAGTAGCTAAATTGAGATGTCAGTCTTTGGGGAGATGTGATGTCACTTAAAACATCCAGTTTGGCAAGAAATGTGGTTCATGGTTGGTAAATTGAATCACTTCTTTCAGGGGCGCCTGATCATGAACCTGGTTACCAGGGATGCTGTGATGGCCGCTCATCTGATCATTTATGACGATAAAATGCGGCTATCGGTGCATTTTTAATCTGATACCATTTTTCAGACGAACTTATCCTGCGACCTGTGCCAGAAGCCATCGTATCCGGTCGATGCTATGTTGCCTTTCTGCCACCAGTTCGTGTATCACACGGCCAAACTGGGTAAAACCATCGCCACCGGTGACATTTTTAATGGTTTGATGCTCAGTCGAACGAAAACTCACGTTAGAGGATAAATGTCGTCTGAAAAATCGATTAATGAACGGCAGGTTACGAGCACCTCGGGTACATCAGCCACGCCCACGACGAGCCTGTACCGGCGTTGATGGCATTGAGGAGCGATGGTTCGAAGAGCGCTGCCCGGCCTGTACTCTGTTCGTTTACGTTGCGTTGATGACGCAACCAGTCAGTTGATGCAGCTCCTGTTCGTCAGTTCAGAATCCACATTCACCTATTTCGAAGCTACCCGCGGTTATCTGGAACATTACGGTAAACCTCTGGCGTTCTACAGCAATAAACACGGCCAATAATGGCGGATCCACTACGACGAAATCATACAGTTTGGCCGTGTACTTTCTGAACTGGGTATCGAACTCATTTGTGCCAGCCACCTACAGGCTAAATCAAGGGCAGGTATATTTTTATTCATGGCAAGGGTTATAAAATTCATTATAAAACTTAAGGTAGCACTAAATGTTAATAGTACACTCTTACTAAATCTCATTTTTCCATATTTCGAAACTCGAAATATCCTATAATTCACGCATATGTTAACATAATGATTCCATTATGTAAGTTTATTTTTTTTATCTCATTATCGAGCCGAACGTAAAACTATTGCTGGTAGGGTGATAAACGCTTCTGATATTAAATAATTTTCATTTCCGCTACATTATTGCAAACTCGCATTGTTTCACCAATTGAAATCGCGGTATTAATCGCAAAATCCAATTTCAATCAATTGCGAGTTTCCTTTTATTATGTCTGGCAGATTTTGAGTTAAACAATATTGATTGTTATATACTCACTGTAAAAAACAATAAGACTGAGAAATTAAAACATAGTGAAGTATGAAGTTGCGGTTGATTTTGCAAGGAATAAAAATGTAATCAAACCAAGATATATTGTTCGCGACTTATTTAATAGCAGAGCATTCATCAATAATTACTCATGAGTAAAGTGATGCTTTAGATAATTAATTATCTCAGGGTTTGTGGGGCTCTTTGGGCACTAATACTTTGTCGCTAATAAGGCTAGAGCAAAGCTAACCGACATTAATCAGAAAGCAAAAAGCAAAACTGGAGTTTATCATGGAGTTGAAAGAGAGACAGCTATACACTCTCGACAAAGGGGTAATGTTTCTGCCGGAAAAGCGCTGCTTAATGACTCACGACGGTATTAGCGTTGAATTATCTGAAAATAGCTATCGATTTCTGTTGCAGCTATTAAACGGTGAAACTGATAAACAAAAAATCATCAACGAGGTCTGGGCCGAGCAAAAAGGCTCCGTCAGCGAAAGTAGCTATTATGGCCAACTTTACCTTCTGCGAAGGTCGTTTAACGAGGTAGGTCTCTCTCACTCTTTAATTAAAACGATCCCACGCAAAGGGGTTAAATACACGGGCGAAGTCATAAAAGGTACACTCGTGGAGGGAGAACATCCACTCCCCTTCCCCGTACAAGAGAAAAGCGTCACAGAAGTCAGGTTTGAAGGGCCTGGTGACGAGGAGAAGGCAGCAGCAAAAAGAGGCTCCTCCATTCGCGGTAAACCCGAATGGTACAATTCGAAAAGCTGGAATATTTTTGTTTTTGTCCTCTCGGTGCTGGCCGTGTGCTGGCTGGTAACGCTGACGATGGCAATTCTGTTCTTCTGGAAGGTTTAAGCAGAATAAATAATAACTAATTATAATTTTTAAGGGTTTTAATGAGGATTTCACTCCCCTTTTTCGGGTTAGATACCTAGGTCAACATCGCTACTGCCAGCAGAATTTCCGAATCAACAAGGGAGTGTCAAAAGGCATGTTCGATGATTGGATATTTTATTTCAACTCACTGCCCAGTTAATTATTAATTTTTTGGCATAAAACAAGGTATCGTTATGACTCATTTTTTGACTAAGTACTACATCGTTGCAGAAAACAACATTGCGAATTTTTTTAAAAACCAGCGCGGCGTAACAGCTATTGAATATGCACTGATCGGGGTCGGAATGGCGACCCTGCTAGCATTAATCTTCGGCGATCAGAACAGCGGCTTCCTCGGTGCAATCAATACCGCCTTCCAGAAAATCGAAAAAGCTATTGAAAGCGTAACAATGAGCAAATAATTGCTGTTATATCCGCCGTGATAGCTATCACGGTGGATATCGCTGGCCTCTCTTCAGAGATTGATTATCAGGGATAATAATATGACGTGGTTAATCACGGCAAACTATATTGCGGTAGTTCTACTATTACTCTGTGTTTGCGTGCAGGACGTCACCTCACGGCTGATTGCCAATAAACTCGTGATTGCAGTCGGCGTAGCCGCCTGTACGCTGTCTCTGCTTCGCGGCCAGTATCCCAACCTGATTCTTTTTGCTGCTGTACTGATTCCCGGTTTTATTCTCTGCATGGCTAATATTATTGGCGGCGGTGATATCAAGCTGATGTCGGCGCTGGCGCTGCTTTATACCTCCTCTCAATTTCCCCATTTTTTATTTCTGACCGCTCTGAGCGGCGGAGCCGTTGCTTTGGTTTGCTTGCTCTTTTTTTTTAAAACCACAAAACAGCATGGCGTGCCTTACGGTGTGGCTATCTCATTAGCCTTTATTTTTTCTTATTCCATAAATTGACGCATACAGAAAGGAATCGTTGATGAATCATCGGACACTTTTTTTTCTCTCCATCACGGCTATCGTTGTCGGGGTCACAGGGATATTTTTACAGCAAAAAGGAAAAACATCGGAGCCCAAACAACAAGTAACGGTTGAAAATGTTCCCCGCACCATTTTAGTGGCAGAAGCCATCCACAACCTGCAGGCCGGAGAAATACTGTCGCCTCAGGATTATAAGATCGCCACCTTAAAAACATCATCAACCATCAGCGATCCTCGGGATATATCATCGATACCTGGTGGAAATCTTCGCGGATATTTAGTCACAGAAACGATAAAAAAAGGCAGCGGCATCACGCTGCCGATGTTGCTCTCCCCCACTCATCCGGATTACGCGAAGCGCAGCCTGAGAGTGAATGAGATGCCTTACGCCTTCCCGGTTTCTGCTCCCGACGATTATTTACTCTCATCGACCCGTGCTGGCGATAAGTTAGCGCTCTACATCAGAATAAAAGAGATTGAGAGAGGGAAAACGGAGATGGTAGGTCTGGCCTCGGAAGGATCGTCCTCCTCCTATCGCGCCCAGACGCCTAAATATGTCGTCACCCGAATATTCGAACAGGTAACGGTACTGGACAGCAAACGCTTTTCCAGCGCCAAAGAAGGTGAAAATGCTTATTCCATGAGTAATAAGATAGTGGGCACCATTGTCCTGCGCCTGAATCAAAAGCAGCTTGCAATGTTAAGAACAATTGAAACCTCCGGCCAGCTGTTCCTTCTCCCGGACAGTCAGGATAAGCAGAGTATTAAGCGAATAAGCATGGACGACGTGCTTCCACAGCTGCGCTCAATAAAGGAATTAAGAGGCTCCAGATAATTTTGCAACATTTAACTCAGAGAAAATATATGGATAAGGTTTTTACTCGCACAGCAGTGGGCATATTTATCAGTTTTTTTGCACTTCACGCACTGGCTGCAGATATTTATCTGACGCCTGGCGATTCACAGGTCATCCAGGTTAAAGAAAATATTGATACGGTCTTTATTTCCTCGCCAGATGTCGCCGACTACGAACTTATTGGCGATAAAAGCATCGTCGCCTATGGTAGGGAAGAGGGGCGCGCCGATCTCATTGCTTTCGATAAAAACGGTGATCAAGTGCTTAAGGCTACGCTAGTGGTCGACACCATGCTGAGCAGTATCCACCAGCAGATTAATCAGGCGTTTCCGGACAGCAACGTCACTCTTCAAAAAATGGGCAAAACCTACGTTATTTCCGGTACAGCTCCGACCGAAGAGGCGAAAAGTCGTATCTACCAGATTGTCGGCGAAGGTATTGGCGCCAAAAGCCGCGTGAGCACGAAAAAGGTTAAGGATGCATCCGACAAGAGCAGCAGCAGCGATGACAACACCCCCTGGCTGAGCGATGTAAGTTGGGAAGGCGTCATTAATAAGCTGGAGCTGCCGATCACCAACCAGGTCAACGTTAAGCTGTCGGTGGTAGAGGTCAGCCGTGAGTTTATTGATAACGTCGGGCTGGACTGGGGAGCGGGCTCTACGATCCCCGGAACGTTCCACTTTGTCCGCTTTAACGCGGATACCCTGACCAGCATGGTGCATGCCATCAGCAACGACTCCGTCGCCCGGGTTCTGGCCGAACCTAACCTGTCGGTGCTCTCCGGCGAAGCCGCCGAATTTCTGGTCGGCGGTGAGCTGCCTATTGTGACTTCATCGCAAAACGGTAGCAGCGTTACCTACAAAGAATTTGGCATTAAGCTGAATATTGGCGCAAAGGTGAGCAGCAGCAAAAAGATACGACTGCTGCTGGGCGAAGAGGTCAGTAATCTCGCTAACACCTATTCCACCCGGACAGGAGATACCCTCCCGGCGCTGCAAACCCGTCGCGCACGGACCACCGTTGAACTGGGAGACGGCGAAAGCTTTCTGCTCGGAGGCCTGATCAGTAACGAAGAGCGTGAAGCGCTAAGTAAAATTCCGATGATTGGCGACGTGCCGATTCTGGGCGCCCTGTTCCGCAACGCTTCGACCCAGCGTAAACGTAACGAGCTTGTGGTGGTCGCTACCGTTAATCTGGTCAAACCCCTCTCCCCGCGCGAAGTGGTACTGCCCGACTTCAGACGAACCTCAACTCTCAGCCGGTTCTTTAATTTCGATGGCATCAGCCAGCGACGCGACAGAGCGCGAGCGCAGGAATTTATCGAACAGGGAGGGTTTATCAAATGATCAGGCTGCTCCCTCTGACTCTGCTGCTTCTGCCCTGCCTGCTGCTGGCACCTGCGACCAGCCGCGCGCAGGAGACGCTCTCTGCCATCACCACGCTGACGCTGGCCTCGACGGACACAATCTCCCGGGAAGTGACAACCGGCAAAATTCTGGCGCTGGCCGGTCAGCACTTTGATGGTGAAATTGCCCTGATTTGGAACAACGGCGCTTTCAATGCCAGCGCGCAAAACTTGCGTAGTACCTTGATAGCTCAGGGTATAGCACCGGAACGCATCACGCTAACCCACGAAGCTGGTGGCTTTAGCAATCGTAACGATGGCGGCATCCGGATAGTTATCCAGCGCTTGAGATCACGCCTATCGGAGTGTACCGACAAGCAACAAAACTACCGTTTTGACGATCGCACTGAACAGGGCTGCGCACTGAACAACAGTCGCAGCCAGGCACTGGTTACCCCCTATCACTATGACTAAAAGGGAAATGACATGTTGTTATTTCAGCAGAAAGCGCACGCAGGCACACAATCAACCGAACGCAAGCTCTACGTAGTTTCCGGGAGAGGCGACGTCAGCGAGCAGCTGTGTCAGTTGTTACGACTCGCGGGATTCAGCGCCGTTGAGAGCATTTCGCGACGCGCGACACAACTTTCCAGCCTGAATATTCCCGAGGATGCCAGCGGCGTCATCATCGACATTGTCGACAACATGGCGGTGATGGATATTGTCGGTGCCTTACAAATGCAGATCCCACGTAAAGTATGGTGCTGCGTTGTAGGTGACAGCGACTCCATCGCGCTGGCGCAAACTTTCGCACGTAATCAGGTGGGCTATTTTAATCTTCATACCCAGCAGGATATGGTCATTCAGGCGGCACTGGCGAGCGCTGAGTTGAAAAATAATCGCTCCGCCGTCAGCATCAGCGTGCTGGGATGCCGTGGCGGAGCGGGCACCACCACACTGGCCTGGCACTTGGCGGGCGAGATCGTCCGTCTCAAGCAACTACCACTGCTGTTTGTACAGGGCCGCGCGGGCTCACACGATCTCGATCTGCTTGCAGGCAAGAAGCTATCGCAGGAGGTGACATCACTGAATAAAAACCTCGACGTCATGCTCGCCGATGGAGAACATTACCCCGATATTGGACATGACGCCGGTCAGCGTTACAACTTAGTGCTGTTTGAGCAGTCGATCGCTACGGCGGATAAAGAGCTTATGCGCCAATTGGCGGAGAAGACGCGATGCCTGGTACTGGTGCTCGATCGCTCGCTCTCTTCCGTGCGCGTTGCGCGCAATATGATTGAAAACGTTGAGCTGCTGCGCCGCAGCAGCCACACGCCACGGCGGTTGTTTATCTGCCTGAACGATACGCGTCCGCTCGCAGCAGACACCCTGAGCCTGACGGACATTAAAAATCTGCTCGGGCGTTCGATAGATATCGTTTTCCCCTATAGCCGACGCAGTGCAACCCTTGCGCAAGGGAAAAAACCGCGGCTCCACTCACCCCTCGATCGGCTAACCCGCGTGGTATTAGGCGATGAACCTACATCCAGGCTGAGTCTCCCCACTAGCCTTCTTCACTTGTTGCGCAGGAGCCACTGATGGAGATTGCCATTGAATTGCAGGAGATTCTGCGCGAAGCCGTACTGAAAAATATCGAAATCAGCAAAATAGAGCATCTGACATCGGATCGCTCTCTGCTGATCGCCGAGATGAACCGCCTGCTGGAGCAGGTTGCCGATCGACAAAATATCTACCTGACCGCGCAGGCGCAGTGGCAGATGGCGGAGCTGATGGCCGATGAAATTATCGGCTTTGGCCCGCTTCGTCCGCTGCTGGAAGATGACACGATCAGCGATATTTTGGTCAACGGTCCGGAGCAGATTTTTATCGAACGCTACGGCAAGCTTGAGCTGACGCCCTGTCGCTTTATCAATAACGGCCAACTCACCGATATCGCCAAACGGCTGGTGCAGCGGGTTGGAAGGCGCCTTGATGAAGGCAGCCCGCTGGTGGACGCCCGTTTGCCGGACGGCAGCCGTCTGAACGTGGCCATTCCCCCTATTGCGCTGGACGGCACCTCCATTTCCATCAGGAAGTTCGGTAAGCATAATCTGCAGCTGATCGACCTAATGAATGCAGGTGCCCTGACACCCCAGATCGCCAATTTTCTGGCAATCGCCGCACGCTGCCGCATCAATATTTTGATTTCAGGGGGCACTGGCTCGGGTAAAACCACCCTGCTCAATGCGCTGTCCAAATACATAGGCGAGGATGAACGCATTATCACCATGGAGGATGCCGCCGAGCTGCGCCTGATGCAACCGCACGTATTGCGCATGGAAACCCGCCTCGCTGGAGTCGAGAACACCGGACTGATTTCAATGCGCTCACTGCTTATCAACTCGTTACGTATGCGTCCAGACCGCATCATCGTAGGAGAGTGTCGCGGTGAGGAGGCTTTCGAGATGCTGCAGGCGATGAATACCGGTCACGACGGATCCATGTCGACCCTGCATGCCAACAATCCACGAGATGCCGTTTCACGCCTGGAAAATATGGTCATGATGGCGGGAATGAATATTCCGATGGAGTCAATTCGTCGCAATATCGCCTCCGCCATAAATCTAATTATTCAGGTATCGAGATTAAATGATGGTTCCCGAAAAATAATGAATATTAGTGAGGTCATGGGTATCGAAGGCGATCGTATTATTTTGCAGGATATTTTTTCGTTTCAGAGTCAAAACGAACGTGATGAGCAGGGGAAAATAAAAGGGAACTTCCTCTGTGAAGGGCTGCTGATGCGCTCTTCGGTCATGCACAGTGCCATTATGTTTGGCCTGGAAACCGAACTTAAACACATTTTTAATATGGAGTAAGGTATGGGCTATCTTATTCTGCTGATCGGTCTAGTGCTGTTTGGCATAAATATGCGGAGCTGGAGGCGGCTAACCCGTCCTCTTAGCCATGTAACGCACCGCAGGCGTAACCTTCCCCGCGACTATTTGCTGGCTGTGGTGAGAGAGTGGCACACCTACGCCTGGGGAGACGGCAGCTGGCGTGGGCGGCGTAATTTTATCCTTGCGCTACTCGCCCTGCTGACCCTGCTGCTGATTAACGCTACGTGGCTGAAGTTCACGCTATGGGGCTTTATTCCCACCGTGCTGGCAGTTCTGTTTATCGCACAGATTCGCATTGGCCGTAGCCTGCATCAAAAAGCGTTTGAGACCAGTTTTCCCGAAGCGTTATCGGTTGTCGGCGCCGCGGTTTCCGCAGGTAACAGCATCCACCAGGCGCTACATCGCTGCGGCCAGGACGTCTCTGGCGAGTTGGGGGACACCTTCAATCGCATCGATCGCCGCCTTAATCTCGGCGAGGAAGCCGACAGGGTATTTCTTGACGCCTGGCGGCAATACCCTTATCGGGAATTCTACTTTTTTATCATCGTCATTCAAATCAGTATTCAGCGCGGTGGCCAGCTACGCACTCTGATTAATCGCCTGGCGCGTATTATTAATAACAGTAAGAAAATGGCCAAGCGCAAGCGAGCGATGACCTCAGAAGCCAGAGCTTCAGCAAAAATCGTCGCCGCAATGCCACTGCTGTTTTTATTTGGCATGAAGTATCTCACACCTGAAAACTTTGACTTTGTTATTCACGATCCCATTGGCCGACTTATTTTGTATTACGTCATCGGCAGCGAACTGATTGGGATGTTTATTATCTGGCTGCTGCTGAAAAAGGCGACCTGATGAATATCATCTATTTACTCCTTCTGGTGCTGGGGGCGTACGCGCTGCTGCTTGGCGTTTCACAGCAGCAAACCGTAGGCCGGCAAAAGAAACTGCTCGCTCCCCTTACCGCCGAGTCCGGGAAAAAAGCGCTAGCGGCCATCGATTACGCCGCGCTGATCGTCAATAACAGCCGCTGGTTAAGCCTGTTGGACAAATACGATAAGCAGCTGCGCCTCAAAATGCAGGCCTTTGGCGTCCTTGCGCTGGTGCTGGTCGCGCTGAACGCGTTGGGCGTAACGGCTTTTTCCCGCTCAGGGCTGGGCATGCTGCTGCTGGTTATCATGATAACGCTTATCGTCCTGCCGGGTCTGCTGCTCAAACCAGCCATTAATAGCCGGGTTAAAGGGATGATGGATGCACTTCCGTATCTGGTGGATTTAGTGGCGGTGTGCGTTCAGGCGGGAATGACCGTCGAAAGCGCCCTGAAGTTTGTCAGCGAGCGCTTTAACCACCTCGACGCTAACCTCGCAGACCTGATGAAACTGCTGGTCAAACGCGCAGAGGTCAACGGTATGGAGAGCGCACTCTCCGAGCTGTACCACTCAATGGAAATGACTGAAATCAGGATGTTCACCGCGACTCTTCAGCAAAGCGTGCATTACGGCACTTCGCTGTACGAACACCTTATAGAGCTGGCTCAGGATATCCGTGAATTACAGCTATTAGTTACCGAAGAAAAAGTCGGCAGCCTTTCGGCAAAGATGAGCGTACCGCTCATTATCTTCATTATGTTTCCCATCACCATATTAATCGTGGCACCAGGAATTCTAAGGATAGTTAAGAATGGCATGTTTTAAACGCACAACGGTAATTCTGCTTTGTCTGTTCACGTTGGGAGGTTGCGCTAATCAGCGACCCGCAAGCCGCGCAGAGTTAACCACTCAGGAAGATATTTTACTGAAGTCGAAAAACTATTCGGGGCTTATCAGCCTGTACCGCGGCTGGCTAAAAAACAAGGAAGACAGCGCCGTGCGGCTCAAGCTGTCGCAGTATTATTACCAGATCGGGGATTACTCCTCCTCCCTGCTCTATTTACAGCCGCTGGCCACCTCAGCCGATCCGAACGTGCCCATTCTGCAGGCAAAAAATATGATCGCGATGGGCGATCAGGCTCAGGCTATTCGGGTCACGGATCGAATGCTGCAACACGACCCGCGTAGCGCCGAGGCCTGGAACCTGCGCGGCATCGCCATGGCCCTCTCTGGCAAGCTTCCCGAGAGCGTGCAGGCGATACAAAAATCACGCGATCTTTTTATCGCTGATGAAGTTGCCATCAACAATCTTGCGATGGTCGCCCTGCTCGATCGCCGCTACCAGGACGCCGTCAGCCTGCTGCTACCCCAGTACCTGCGCGGTCAGCGTCAGCCCCGCCTGGTGCACAACCTGGTGCTGGCCCTGGTGAAGGTCGGCGATACCCGCTACGCCCGCGACATTATCCAGAGTGAAGGCTTGTCCGGGTATCCCGATGAAGTCGTCGACGCGCTGGAGCAAATCGGCCCGCTGCAAAAAGGAATGGCCTGATGCATCGCCTGTATCGCTTTTGCCGCGAGCAGCGCGGCGTTGTCACCATCGAATTCGCCCTTACGGTAATGCTCTTTCTGTTTATGGTGCTGTTCGTCGCCGAAATGTCACGGATGGCCTACGTTTCGTCGGTCATCGATTTGGCGGTCTCCGAAGCGGCCAAAGCCGGGAAAAACGCCCCCCAGGATGGGGACGGCTATCAGCGCCGTTATCGGGAAATGCTGACTCAGCAAGGGGGATCGCTATGGTCTTTTCTGACCAGCGCCGATGCGGTCGAGATGTCGATTCATTACGCGAACTCAGTGCAGGAGATGGCCGAAACGGGCGGCGTCGAAGGAAAGCAATATACCCGCGGTAACGCGCTGGCGCGCTGGCACCTGCTCTACCACTACCATCCGATGTTTTTCCCCTTCCCCGCCAACTGGGCCGATCCATTATTTAATCGTGAGGTGATCTTTGTTCAGGAATATGAACGTTCGCAGTTTATGGATTGACCTGCGCGGCTCAGTGGCCGTTGAGTTCTCTATTATTTCCGTCGTACTGCTTATCTTTATGTTTTTTGTGGCTGACCTGGTGCTGCGCCAGGCTACGGTGGGCAAGCTGGATCGGCTTTCATACTCCATAGCTGGCGTGCTGCGCGAACGCATTCAGCTGTACGATCGCCGGGAGGAGCTTAGCAGTAAAGATGTCGGCGAAGTGTATCAGTTGGCGCAGCGCATGATGCAGGATATGAATCCGACGGCAGACGTCTCCGCGCTCAAAATCCGAGTACAGCAGCTTTTCTTCGAGCCGCGCGTTGACCTGACGGACAATAAAAAATATCCCATCAGCAAAGAAGAGTGGCTTTCTCATATTAAGGGAAATGAGTGCCAGCCGCCCAAACCGCTGGTTGAGCTTCAGGATCTGTCGCCGCGCGGCAGCTACGGCCGCTGGGTGCCCCTGTACCAGGTTACGCTGTGTCTGCCCACCAACAGCTGGTATACCCGGCTAACCAGCGGCGGCAGCGGGCAGCCTCTGGTTGCCTCCTCCGCTGTCGTCATGCTGCGCTGAATGATGAAAACGCTGCTGCTGATTGTCGCACTTGCTCTGCCGCCGCTCTCCCGGGCGGCAGCAGAGGCCGTGCTGTTTATCGACTCATCGCAGCCCGACCAGGCCCGGCTGCTCGCCGACATCAATCAGGCGCTTTTTTACAGCCCGACGCTGCGTGCATCACTGTCGGTGACGGTCTATGACATTAATCCCCGACCCCAGGCGTTTAGCGGCGAGATAACCTACAGGCCGGATGCCGGGGGCAGCGCCGTTGCGCGCTATCGCCCGGGGCCTCTGCCCTGGCTGTTTTGCCAGACGAAGGGAACTATTCGAAATCACCTCACGGTGAGCAACAAGGAGCAACTATGTCTATGCCTTCCCCCCAATTAACCTTGCTGCGTCGGTTTATTAGCGACCGGCGTGGCGCATTTGCCATAAGCCTGGCGATATTGGGGGCCTTTTTACTGAGTATGGCGGCGCTCGGCCTTGAAGGCTCGCGATACATTACGGAACGGGCGCGCCTGTCGGATGCCATGGAGCAGGCGGCGCTGGCGCTGACCGCCGAAGATAACGGTGAGGGTGCGTCGCGCAACGATGTGCTCTCTATGAGCTGGCTTGGCGCCTATATGAATCATGCGGAAAAGATTGATAAGCCGATAATTCGGGTGCTGCACGGATCCGCTGATGGCGTCCACAGGCTGGCCTGGGTGGAATATCGCCTCAGCAGCAAGGTTCAGCAAAGCTCATGGTTCGCCTCTTCTTACTTTCCCTCCTTTAACAAGCAGGTCAAGGTGGGCGATAACGGCGCAGCGCGAAAATTCCGCTCCAATATTGACGTAGCCTTCACCGTCGACTTTTCGGGCTCGATGCGCTGGCCGATTGATGGTAGAGATACCGGAACAGGACCATGGAAAATTAGCGTTGCGAAAGAGATTGTCGTCAGATTAGCCCGTCAGCTGGCCCAATACGATATTGATAATAAAGTAGCTTTTGTGCCTTTTGGCTGGGGAACCCGCAAAGGAAATATTTGTACACCCCAATTTGTGCTCAATACTATTACGCCAGAGAAACTCTCGGGGTTATTTAGCAATAACAGTAACGAGAATGTCAGCCAGCTGTACCGGTATATCAACTATCCGGCAACTATTGCCGCAATACCTAATCAGGTTAATGATATTCGCCTTAATGTGAATAGTAATTATATTGCGGACGATCTTTGTCTCTCTTTCCGTCATCCAGATGATTTTGAGCAAGGTGTTATGACCCAAGCGGAAACGGTTGAACTTACCACCGATCCTGAATACCTGAACAGTGCCATCATGAATATGGCCGCCAGTGACCGCACATTAGCCAGTTCCGGCATGCTGGAGGCGACTCAAGTTCTGGCGAAAGGCACCGCCGCCCGCAAAGTACTAGTCATCGTTTCCGATGGCGAGGATAACCCCCTATATGATTTTGAAAATAAAATTGGCATCACCCAAAGCCTTATCGAAGCTGGTTTATGTGAAAAGATTCGCCGCGTACTCACAACCCCTTCCTCAGTTGGAAAAATCGCGTTTATCGCGCTTCAATACAGTCCGACCTCTGACTGGGAAAAATGCGTCGGCGCCAACAATTTCTACACAGCGCGAAACTATCAGGAATTCGAAGATGCCATGACCCGAGCAGTCTATGAAGAGGTCGGTCACAATACGCTGAAGGATTACTAGCACCTCATCAATCTCATTATAAAAATGAGATTACTTAATCAGAATTTATAAGGGTAACGCTGAGGATTCCTTAGGTCACGAGCGTTACTCTTTGCCCCGCCGCTACCCTTTATGTAGCGCGGCGCTGTCGAATAAGAATAAGCAGAGATATACCGCTTATTCGGCTTCGGCGCGTATGGAAATTTTTAACGCAATTATCATAGGATTGATACTTAATGAAAACTAAAGTAGCTGTTTCTGTTCTGGCAGGTCTGTTCCTTTCCGCTTCCGCTCTGGCTGATACGCCAGCAAGCTATGATACCAAAATCAACGTCAGCGCAAACGTACCGGACAGCGCCCACATTACCGATCCAAGTGGTAAGCCTATCACCGATCTGGATGTAGTACTGACTCCGGCAGCCTCTGGCTTTATGGAAGCAACCACTCCGGTACTGAAGCTGTGGAATAACGACGTAAACAAGCTGGAAGTTACCCTGATCATGGATGACAGCCAGTCTGCCACCGGCAGTAACTTCACTCTGTACAGCACCGAAGGCGGCACCCTGAACGACATGACATACAAAATCAACGCCATCTCTTCTGCCGGCAGCAAGCAGTTTGCAACCTCCGGTGCAACTCAGGACTACAGCCTGGTTGCTAACGGCACCCACGGCGAACTGCCAATCAAATTTAACTTCGTTTCCGACAAGGCTTACACCGACCTCGGTCAGGGTAACTACACCGGCGTTGTCTACGCGAACGTTAACGCTAAGCCGTAATTCTTTTTAATTAAAGTCCAGGGCCAGTATTCATCACTGGCCCTGTGTGGATCCTTATGATGAAAATAAAATACGCGGCTCTTGCCCTACTCACTCTGGTGCTGCCCCTGTGCGGCCCGGCGCAGGCAGCGGGTGGCCCTCAGATTAGCCTGGAGGTAGCAGCCGAATCGGTTGCTCGCGTTGTCGTCTATTATCATGACGCTCCTGTGGCGGGTAGTAGCATTAATTTTCCGCTGCCGATTAACGGGCTGTCTCAACACTTTGAAAGAGTTTCTGATCTATTCTATGTGGTTGGCAACGTCGAACAGGCTGAAATCGTTTTTGCCGACAGCAGCTTTGTTCTCTATTCCACCAGCGGAGCCGATCGGCAAATTAATTTATCTGGAGAGTTTATTTTTAATAATACTCCTTCCAGTGCGCTACAGCCGCTCCAGGTACCGGTACTCAAAAATATCACTGAGGCAACCGTCGCCAAAGGATTCAAAATTCACTTTAAATCAGAATTATTAGCGGGTAACTACAGCCAGGATACCTATGCCAATTCTTTCACGCTGTTAGTTAAGTCTAATCTTTAAATAAAAAAAGCAGGGACGCATGAACAGTAAATTTACTTTTAGCGCGATTTTCCTGGGATGCGCTATTTCACTTGTGCCTTCTGTGATAAAGGCTTCTGAGGTGGCGCTGCCCGCCGGGTTTGAAGATATATTTAACGCACGCCAGAGCGGTATTTTTGACGTTGTTTATGAGGACGTCTCTATCGGCTCTCTGAGTATGGAGTACGACCGCACCAGCGTAACCCTTAGCTCGCCGCAGACCGTCGTGGAGCAAATTCTTGCCGCCGATATGCCTGCGCTTAACGTTACCCGGGCGGCGCTGTTAAAAGATCTTTCTCGTCCGCTAAAGCGCGTCAACAGGCAAGGGTTTAACCATGCGGAAGTCACCGCATGGATTAGTGAATCGGATGCGACAATGCATCTGATGTTACCCTCCACAATGTTTAAGACCCCAACGGACGACAACGACCGAACCTATATTCTGAATAAAAATAAAGCGGGATTCGTACATAGCCATAACTTCAACTTTTTGTCCGACAGCTATAGCGATAGCTTTACCCTTGCCTCCAACGATACCCTCAACCTGACCGGCAACAGCTATGTTCGCAGTATCTGGAGCTACTCAGACGACATTGATTTTAACCTTGAAGAGCTGGCGCTTTATCTGGAGCACGACAGTAATCGCTTCAAGGGCGGCCGCCAGCGGCTGAGCGATAACTTCACTTACAGTACCCCCTCTCTCACCTACAGTTTTTTCAACCCGGTGAGCTTTGACGGCGTCTCGCTCGGCTATATGACCGATAACTATTTACGCTCGGCTCAGGGCGCTTCATCTCCCATTACCGTTTATATGCCGCAGGCCGGTACCGTCGAAGTTTACCGCAACGGGCGGCTGATTGACTTGCAGCAGTTTCCTGCGGGGATGCAGCAGCTTAATACCGGCGGCTGGCCGAGCGGCGGCTATGACGTCAGGCTGGTACTGAAGCTGGCGAACGGCAGCAGGGAAGAAAAAATTCAACCCTTCTTCAAGCGCGATGGCATGTTTCGCTCCGGCGATCTTGAGTACAGCATTCAGTTGGGTCGCTATGACGAGCGCCAGGGGCATTTACGCGCCAAAAACAGCGGTCGCTGCTTCAGCAACTGCGATGACCGGGTCAACACCATCGATAACAACAACCTTGCCAGCGCCACACTGGGCTACACCACACGCTCAGCGACCTCTTTTGGCGGCGGGGTGTTAATGGACGACGACCACCTCTATTACAACGGCAGCGCCGATATTCCTCTGAACCTTTGGCTGGCCGAGCGCCTGTATAGCGATGCTATTTTTGGCAACGACGGCAGCTACGGCTACCAGGTGGGCGCCAGCAAAAGCGTGTACAACATGGGCTTTAACCTGAGCTATCGCGATAACCGGTACAGGGGTTCCGAAAGCGACTACCGTCGTTTTGGTGTTGTGTCGGCCTACGATTTTAACTATCTGCAGTTCAGCACCAGTCTGTTTTTGCCCTGGAATACCGGGCTCTCCGCCATCTATAGCATGAATACGCTGTATCAGGACTATAGCCGCCGGGACAAAACAAACTATAAAACCTGGGATCTTAGCCTCAACCGTGATTTCCCCCTCCGCGACAATCTGAACCTGCGTGTCGACCTTGGCTACCATCACGGTAAAAACGAATACATCAGCAGCCGGAATATCGACAATCGGCGCAATGAAAGCACCGACAACCGGGTGTTCATTCAGTTTACTCTCGGCATGCGCGAGCGTAGCTACAACCATTATCAGTCACTCTATTTACGCTCTAAGCTGAGCGATAAAGGCAGCGACAACAATATCTATACCGCTGATTATGCGCTGGATTTAGATAATCCTGAATTTGATCGCGGCGGAAAATATTCAGTCAACGCCAGCCTCGGCAACGGGCCGGATAGCCAGACGACCAGCGGAATGGGTCTTACAGCGGATAATAAATTGGGGTATACCTCCGTCGGATTGAATAAGTCATACGGTCATAACCCTTATCGCCAGTACTATCTGTCGCAGCGCAGCGGCTTCGCGATCGGCGATAGCGATGCCGCCTTCGGTAAAATGGATGACAGTGCCGCGCTTATTGTCGACGCCACCTCGCTGCCGCAGGATCAGTATTTTGAGGTACGCAACCGCGATGCGTCTTCGATTATCGTAAAAGGCGGAGATAAAACAACCCTGCCAGTCCTGTCCTATCAGAAAATAGCGCCAACGGTTGAGCAGGTTTATACCGGCGATACCAACGCATTCTATAACCTGACTACCCGCTCAGTTTCCACCTGGGTGATGCCGGGCCAGGCTTATAGCGTCAAGCTGGGCGCCACTAAAAATCAAACTGTCACCGGTCGAATCTACCACCAGGGCACACCGCTGACCCACGCCCGGGTCGTCGGCGGCAACGCCGTGACCGATGATGAAGGCCTTTTTGTCGGCGATTTTACCTTAGATATAAAAAGTAAATTAACCACGCTGTCGGTTGAAAAAGACGGCAATAAATATGTTTGTCCGCTGCTCGACGGCAATATCAGGCAAACGCAGGGCGTTATGCAAATTCGTGAGGTTGAATGTGAAGTTAAATAATATCAATTTAGCGCCGTTAATGCTGGGATTAACCCTGACCGGTGCCACTCCGCTGGTGCAGGCAATTGAAGTTTTTCCTATCGTGAAAGAGGTGAAAAGTGAAACCCCGCGCGACAACTTCGTCACGGTGAAATCAATGTTTCAGGCGCAGGACAGCGTTAATCCGGATAAGGCTGAAACCCGCCAGTATGAATTTGTCACGCTGGAGCTTTATGAAATTAAAAACCCCGGCGCCGACAAAGAAATATTTGAGAAAGAGCTCGGTAAAAAAGAGCCTGCGCTCATGTTCTCTCCAACCCGGCTGGTTATTCCCTACGGCGAAGAAAGGAAGGTGCGCCTGCTGCCGTTAAAGCCGGTCGACCACGAGCGAGTTTACCGCCTGCGTATTCGCCCCAGCTATCCCGAACAGGCGCTGGAGAAAGATAAGATCCGCTTCGCTATCGGTTATGACGTCCTCCTGCGCTATTTACCGGACGGAAAGCGGGCCCAGGGCATTGAGATGCGCTGCCAGAACAACCAATGGACGATAACAGCTACCGGAAATGTGCGCAGCGAAATGCATAACCTGGTGATTGATGGCCGCACAAATAAGGCCCAGTTCAACGTCTATCCAGGCTATCCCCGTAGCCTGACAGTCAACCGCCAGCTGGCGTTTGAAATGGATAAAAAAACCTATGTTTACGACCAGTGCCGGTTAAAGGAGTGATCGATGAAGCGTTCAGTGCTGATAACGCTGCTGTTGCTCAGCGTAGGGGCGGCTGACGCCGGGGACTGGATGTTTCGTCCGGTCGCCAGCGGCAGACTGCAAATGACCCAACAGGGTGGCGCCGAACAGGGACCGGACGCCCTGGTTCGACACCAGGCGGAAAATGAAACCCTTACGCTACAGGTGACGCCTGCCGGTATGGGGCGTTGTGAAAACGGGGTTCTCAGCGGTAGTGGGCCGCTTGCTGCTGTGCACATTCCACTGGTACCGGTCATCCGCAGCATAGCCCAGCCGGGGCTCAGCGCCCGCTGCGGTGAATCATTACGATTCGACGCCCCGGCGCAAAGTCAGCTGGTCGGTGTGAAAGCCACGCCAGATACCGGCCGTATTGCGACGGCCAGCATCCCGGCTGCGCTGGCCGGTCAGCGCGTGCTGTTGGGATACGTAAATTTTATTGAAACAAACGGCGGCATGGCCTCCAACGCCGTTTATCTCGATTTGACCGCGCTCAGCGGCGGCGTCCCGGCGGTAAAGGCGACGTTCGATCGCCCGGCGCTGAGGTTTGGTGAAGTTAACGTATTAAGAAATAACCTTTACGCCGCCAGGCTAACAATTAACAAAACCCCGGAGGCCGGCGATGCAGCCCTGCCCTACGAACTAACGTTTGAATCACGCCAGCAGCGGGAGAATAGTTTTCAGCTAAAGGATGCGCAGGGTGAAATTTCGGTTCCGTATCAGATAAAAATAGGCAGCCACGTGATGACGCCAGGCGCCGTCTACAGCGGAATCATTCCGGCTGGCAGCGCGACGGCAAGCGTAGTCGGCCTGAATTTCTCTCTGTCAGGTAAAGATATTAGCGGGCTGGCTGCCGGTACCCGATTAACCGATACGCTAACGGCAGTGATTACGCCAACGTCTTAATAAGGAAAGGTAAAGATATGGAACGAAGTAAAATAAAGACCTCACTGGCTTTAGCGCTGCTGCTTAGCGCAACGACCGCCAGCGCCCTGCCGGTTACGACAACGATTGACGTCGAAGCCGAAATTAGCACCAGCGTGCGGGTTTACGTTGACGGGAAAGACGTCACTAACGGTAACATCAGCATCAAGCTGGACAACCAGGCGGGCTATATGAGGGCTGTAACGCCTAAATTTCTCTTTATCGGTAATGCTTCTACGGTGTCTCTGAGGCTTACGGAACCGCCCGGCAAGTCGCTAATGTCCGGGGAAGATAAAATGGTGATTAATACCGCATGGATCCTGGACGGCAATGACAACGGCATTGGTTCAACCACCAGTTCGCCGGTCAACAATCGTCCTGTTTATCCGACCCTGGCCGACGTACCAGCTAACGAACCAGGTGTGAAATTACGCTTTGTTTCGGCCCAGCGCGCAGAAACCTACCCTTTGGGCAAATATAGCGGCACCTATATGGTGATGGTAACCCCCTCCTCATAGCGGCTCGCCAGCTTTCACAGAGTCGGAGGTTGATTGAGGTGAAAACTGGTCGTCAGGGCAATGCGCTATCGGCCAGAAACTTCACACTATTAGCCAACGAGGATGACTAAAATCATCTTCTTCCGCAATCGTATTGTCTGTTCGCAGCTGAGTTACAACCGTTGATAGAAAATAACGATCGTATTAATTGTTAGATACTACGCGCATTAATAATGACTATATACAGGTGCAGCCTGAAAGATTGACAGAATTAATTACCTCTTCACAACGACACACAACACTAACGACAAGGAGTGAGCCACATGATTAAAATATTAATACGGGATCGAAACAGATATTTTCAACAAGGGATGGAGAACATACTTGAAGACTTCGGCCTAAACCGATTGCATAAAAAGATTTGTTTTGAATACCTACTCAGCCGAAATACTATTTCTGAAGCAAATATTATCGTTATGGATCTTCAACCCGGAGAGGGTTATTTATGTCATTTCGATCTGTGCCGCTACCGGAAGGGTATTTTTCTTGGTATCCAGGAAAGAGAGATGCCGTCTATTCATAGGCTTCCTAACTGCTTCAGGAACGCCAGTATTATTACCAGAAATACCCCGATGCAAAGTGTTCGGCAAGAAATTGTTCATGCCTGGGAAACTTACCAGCCCGATCTTTCGGTCAAATGCTCGGCATGCACCTGTAAATTTTTATCGAAACAGCAGCTGTCTCTTATGAGGCTGATGCTGGATGGGAAAAATGAAAAAGAGATTGCCGACAGGCTCAATATTACTGTGGCAACTATTTTTTCATATAAGTATCAAATCATGAAAAATTTTTCCCTCAAAAATAATCAGGAACTCAACGCCTTTATCCGCAGCTATCTCCTTCACCCCTGGTGAACCGCCACGTTGAGCTACCTCCCCAGCGCCTGTTCCAGGGGCCCAGTCCGTCGGCTAAGGCAGTAAGTGCTGCTCAATACGGATTGGCGGTATTCTCGGCGCGGGGCGGGAGAAGTTTATCTTGTCACAGAAGGCAGCGCGAGAAAACTGTATCCGTCAAACTGGCTACAGCCCCATCGCATTTCATGATTACGCTAAGCGTGTCGATGAACGTCTGCTGGATTGCGGTAGGGGGACACATAATTTGGCTCGTTTCGACCACAATCAGCTGGATACCATAGTGGTACGCTGACACTCCGATAATTATTTAGAGTGTAGCATCTGTCAAAATCGGTATGAGGCTCGCCAGTTTCAACTGCCTATCGAGGTTGCGCCTACGGAAGTTCTGGCAGTGAGTGCCTGAGTAAAGGTTGTAACCTCTAATGAAAAATAATCCGTTTCTGTTTCACAAAAACAATAAACCCTTCAGCTATAAAAAAACATGAATCTGCATAAATTTAATCCCATAAGATTCTGAACTGAAAGTTTTTCATCATCATAAGAGTTTTAAAATAAAGCTCCTGGCGTGACTTAACTCCTGCATGCTTTGTCAGTTTTCGTTGCTCATAATAATATCTCTTATTTTTTTTATTCTTGTCATTATAGTTAGTTTGCTCACTTAACATTCGGATTAACATCTGCCATCTTCTGATGTCCAGCTGCAAGTTGAGTGATTGCTTTATGATATTAAAATTTTTATGCCACATATATATCAACTGCATAATTTCCCTAACCGGTTGGGTTGGAGACAAGAGTAATGCACATTCCCAGCCCTGAATACCAGTTAGCATCCGTCGGCAGGCGTCCGAACAAAACACAATACGCCGTACTGCAGGTATTGATTCATTCATAGATGTGCAAATAGAATATATTTGCGGCAAAGCCATTCCGGTAAAAACCAGTATCTCAGCACTAGTAAGTATTTCTGAGGTTTCATCATACTCCATGAACATAGCCAGAACACCGTCAATAAAAAGTTTATCATTTCCCATTATCCTTACTGGAGTCGTACATTTGACCTGACCAGAAGAAGAGATAATTTTCTTTCTCATTTATTCTCTGCTTTTGTTTATTCGCGCTTTGAACTATTGTTGATTCCATCAACAAAGATATTTCTTCAATGCATTGTAATTCTACATTCAGATTCAGACAGGCGCAGGGCTCCCTGCACATGCCGCTCCTGGATGTGAATGAAAAAATATGTTAACCGTCCCGCCAGGACTTATTACCTGGCGGGACGCCATCAGAAGCTGGCTTTCACGCCCAACATACCGCTGGTATCGCTGTAGCCGCTGTCGCCAATTTGTTGGGCAATATTTCCCCACAGGCTCAGATGCTGGCTTAGCTGAGTATCAACGCCAGCCTTTAACTCGGCGATATTGCCCGTTCCAGCCTGATTCACCCGCACGCCGTTCAGGGAGACACCAAAGGCTTTCGTGTTATGCAGCCAGTTAGCCTCAATAAAAGGTTCAAACGTTTTTCCTCTGTTCTCATCCTGCAAAGCATGCCCTTTAATAAATGCCCTGACTCCCAGGCGAGTCTGAACGTTTCCGGCCCCTTCTTCCTGAACCCACGTGCCGTTTGTCTCACGATGATCGTCCGCCGTCACATCCATCCAGATAAGCTGCGCTACTGGCTGTACAAAATAGCCCTCGCGCTTGTTTTTCTCACCAACCTTCCACGTATAGCCGGTTTCAACGGAGGCCGTCATGCCTGACGATTTATAGCTCTCTGTCGCCAGAGAAGATCTGTTCACGCTGCTGTCAAACCAGCTATATATCGCCCATGAATCCAGCCAGGCACCGGTTTTCTGTGCATTATCCTGAAGCCAGGTTGCGTAGAGGCCTGCACTATAGCCATGAATGCTGCCGTCGGCGCGATAGTCATTCCAATGGTTGCGCGTACGACTGGTTTGGGTCGCATACCCACCCATGACACCCAAATGCAGACGGCCCTCTTCGGCCATATTCCACTGTGCTACGTCGCCCCCCAATTGCAGAACATAGCGATTCGCCTGCGTAGCCAGTTGACCGCTTTCATCTCTACTGCGGTTGTGCCCGCCCACGTGGCGGATCCACAAGCTGGTAACGTTACTTTCTCCGGTCAATGTATCTACATAGTGCGTCTCTCCCAGGCGATCGTGAAGCCGGGTCAGGAACAGCGTATTGGCAGCCTCCTGGTTTGCCGCATAGGCCCCCGCCTCCGGGCGTATCGCCGGATCGCGATGCGGTACCGGCAATACAGGGGGAACCGGAGGTGCTGGTGGTACGGGAGATACAGGAGGGAGTGGCGTACTATTTTCGCTTGTCAGATACCAGTTTCCCGCATTTTCGCCCTGCCCGCGGGCCAGACGATAATCATATGCTCCGGCGACAATAGGTCCTTTCTGGGTAAATTCGCCGGCTGAGTCACCCTGCACGCGAATAAGTTCAATCCCCTCCAGCGTTTTCGCCCCTGAACCGCCCGAATTGGCAACCAGAACGGAGGTTGTTCCACTGGTGCTGCCGTCAACAAGCATACGATCGGTGACAGAGCTATCGCCCCCTAACACCGTCCGGAAGGCGAGAAGTCCGCCTTCGCCCGTGTAGTCGCCACGCAGGTGCAGCGTCGTGCCAGGTTCCGCACCGGCAAAAGTCACGGTTCCGCCGTTGCGGAACCTGTCCAGCACGGAATCTCCGGTTAAGCGCCAAATCCCTTGGTTCACTGTCGACAGAGACGTAGTCCCCCCTGATGCTCTAACGGCACCGCTCAGCATGGCATTATCCAGGTTGATGCTGAAAACAGAGCGGGGATCGTATCCTGTCACTCTGACGTCGCCGACCATCATTGCGCCATTGTATAGATCCGCGCTGACTGCAGCGCCTGCCGCCTGCGGCCTACCTGTGTCCTGCATCACAAGCGAGGTTCTACCGGCCCCACTGACCCGGGCATTATCCAGCACCAGATGCAGGGGCGCATTCGGGCCGCCGGACATCCGCAACGCTTCAGAAGCCGCAGCCATAATATGTGTTCCGCTAACGGTCAGTGCCCCGCGATCATGGAGATCCAACGCGGGCGACCCACTGCCTACGGTCATCAGGGTACCGCCAGTTATATCTCCAGAGGCACCGTACAGAACGACCCCGGCTGAATCAGTCTGCTGCGTAGTAATATTCACATCCCTCAGATGCACTGAGGCATAATCGGCCTGAAGTCCGCTAATCCCCTTCCCATCCGTGGCAATACTTCCGCCCTGGATATTCAGGTTTGCGCTATGTCCAGCATAAACGCCCATAAATTGTCCCGGAGCGTCAGACATATTGCCGCTGATAAGGACATCCGTATTAACCAGCCTGGCCTTACTACCAACACCGAAAGCATCCACAGCAGCACCTGCGTCCTTAATCATTGTGCCGGTAATGTGGCTGTTACGGATATCCACAACAGCACTATCATCCAGCGAAATGGCGCTCCCTTCCGCATTAAACGTCAGCTGCACGTTATCCGCATCCAGGGCGGTTCCCGGATTCAGCCGAATAACCGGATAGTAGCCGATATTTTCAGGTTGCAGCGGCGAAGTGGACAGCGTGCTGTCCCGCAGGATGGCTGAAGCGCCATTGCTTAGCTTAAGTACGGTATTATCGTGCGACAGCAGATTACTACCGTTGGTTATGGCAACGGCAGTGCTCCCGCCCGAGGCTCGAATCATCGCTGCACCGCTGCCAGAGGGCTCCCCTTCCAGCGTGACGTTATCCAGCGCCATGCTGCCGCCATCGCGGATATCAAAGGTTGCCCGGGAAGGCGGCGACAGAGAATTTTCCAGAATAAGCTGGCTGCCTGCGCCGGCAACATACAGCACGTCTCCGCTGGTAAAAGTGACATCGGACAGCATGACGCGTGCGCCGTCCTCAATATATGCCTGCGGGCCAAACGAAGAGCCCATGGTCACGCCATCAAGCTCAATACGGCTGCCGCCCGTGGCGCGAATAAGGGCATTAAACTGACTCGAAAGCGTTGCTTTCTTGCCCGTAATAACACCACCGTCATGAGCATTAAGGGCTACATCGCCCATCGCCGTTGCAGCAATATTGCCAGTGATAATTTTGCTTTCGCCGCTGCCAGCATTCACGGACGATGCAGCAAAAACGCTGCCACTGACGGAGCCAAGGGCAAGTATGATGGCGATACTGAGGCAGGAAAGGCGCGGGCGCCCGCCAGTCGGGGTTTCAGACATAATCTCATCCTTTGAGTAACAAAACACTGATGGTCATGCATCTCAGTACAACTGGGTTGCACGATAATTCGTAAAGCCCCGCAGCAGCAGCGCAATCCAGGACTGAGGGGTTTTCTCCGCTTAGCTCAGCGCACCAGAGTGATGCTGAGTGAAGCCTCTGGGTAAGCCCGCTGTACCGGACGACTGTCCTTCTCGCCCAGCACCGGGACAATCTCCAGGGTCACACTCAGCTGTTTGCCATGAACTGGCAGGCCATTATGGACGGCCATCAGGCCGTCTCCTGGCGTTATAAATAGCGACGCCGAGGGCTGCCCCTCCGGGACTCCCGCATTGTTTAACCTCTGAAGCTGTACGCCCTCGCCATCAAGCTGAGCCCGCAGAGCGCGCACACGCAAAATACTGTCAGCACCTCCCCAGTTGAAGGAACCGCCCCTTGCCATGCCATCAAGGCGAAGCTTCATTACTTGCGGCAGCGTACAGGAGGCGCTGACCAGAAGCGTCCGGGTTCCCGGGGTCATTCCGCCGTTTATATTCCCAAGCTGCCCCCGGCTGCGGCTGCCAAAGTCCACTACGCCCGCCCCCGCCGTTACCGTACATTCCGGCAGGATCAGTTGCATAGGCTGGTTAAAATTCGGCGCAGCATGAAGCCTGCCGCTGAGGACCAGAAATATCAGCAAAACAACCGATAATATCTGTACAATAAACACTCCTGAACACGCGCATCTGCGCGAGCGCAGCTTTGAATTCTGGCCCTGCCGGGATGCCTCATTACTCTTCTTCATCAGTTTCTCTCCCTTTACTGGCATACGCCGTTCACGCTTTCGTAAAGGCCTGCATTTTCGTCAGGCTCTTCCGGCAAATTATCCATGGTGATGCGACACTCACGGGATTTCATGTCCACGCTAAATACGCTGCCGGGCTTTGTATCCGGCAGGAAAATATTACCGTCGTCATCCACCACGGTGACGAAGTTATCCTGGTCGTCATAGACGGCGGCCCCCGGCGGCAGGCGGCCACCGTCTACGTTCTGTACGCTGACCAGCACTCGCCGGGTAGAGACAGTGTCAAAACGCACCTGGCTGACCGAGCCACGAGCCGGCGAGACTTCCTGCATACCGTTAAGCACATCGGCACGTTTGCCCAGGCTGCGGGTGTCGACTTCCACTCCGGAACGGGTCCAGCTGGTTAGTGATGGAATCACCGCATAGCCATTTCCATCTGTCCATACAGGACCCGCCGGGGTTTCCAGCCTTACGCCAGCCTTCTTCCCCACTTTCGCAATGCCAAACGTGTCCTGTACCTGATACGGCGCAAGGGTAAAACCGTGCCGATGAGCTACCGCACTGCCGGTGGCCTGTAGGCTCAGGCTACGTGAATGGTCAGAGTCTGCGGACAAGCTGCCTGTCAGATCGCTCCAGCGGCTAACGGCGCTAAAAGTGCCTGTGGCGGAGTTCTGCCTGCGGCCTTCATCCCTGTCCACGGAAAGGCTCCAGTTACGATCCTGGCTGAGACGCTGGTCAATCCGGCTACCATAACGCCAGCCATCCCGGCTGTGGCTCGCCGTAGTATTAAGCGTTGTTTGTTCTCCCAGAGGGAACTGTAGTGAGATGTAAAGCCGGTCATCGCGCCCATAGCCACCTCCGCTCTGATTACGTGAAGCATTGACATTCAGCGTAGCGCGGCCAAACTGCCGGCCCCAGCCGAGCTGGGTCCAGGTTGTTGCATCTCCACGCGTCTGGGTACTACGCCCCGCAGAAAGGCTCAGGCTACCCAGCCACTCCTGTGACCAGGTTACCCCACCCCCATACTGGTTTTTATTGCGGGAAGCATTTTCCTGCTCCCGACTCAGGGACTCGCTGAACTCACGGTAGCCCTCGTCCTGGTGCGTACCGCTAAGATTGAGGGAAAACATCTCCCCCAGCGGCTGGCTGAGAGACAGGGAGGTCAGCGATCCTTTTTTATCGGAAGAAGAGGCGCGGGCCAGCGTATTTTGCAGGGTTAAGCCCGTGCGCCACAGGAAAGTACTGTTCAGCGCCGAACTCACCGCCTGATAATCATCAGACCACACAACGCCAGCCTGAAGGGCCGTTCTCTCCGTCAGCTGAAAGCCTTTTGAGGCCATGGCCACAAGGGGCTTTTTATCCGCCCCCTTCTGGTCATAACGCCCCATTCCCCACGACACGCCGGGCGTGATGGTGGCCCCATCGCGGGCATAAGCGGAGGCAGGAACGATAAAGCTGCGCTGGCTGCCATCCGTGCCGCTCACCGTTACCGTCAGGTCGGTTCGGGTATTCAGCAGAGAAAATCCGCTCAGGCTGAACGGCCCGGCCGGGACGGTAGTGTGATAAACCGGAATCCCAAGCTGGCGCACTTCCACGACTGACGGGCCGTCGGCGATTCCTGTTACAACGGCCGCTCCACGACCCGCATACAGCGCCTGCTCAGGCGTCATCTGGAAGCCGATCACCTGCCCGATACCGAACAGGCCGCCGGAGAGCGGAACCTGCCCAACCTGAAGCGTGCTCTTCAGACGTGCAAAGGTGCGCTGGGCATATGCGTTCTGGTAATCCGTTTCCATCGTATCGTCAAAGCGGTACAGGCTCTGATTGCTGCGCACCACCCAGTCTCCCGCGTTGAACCCGGCTTCAGTCTGCACCTGCCAGTAGTTCATGCGGGTGGCACTTGCCTGGCTCCCCATATACTGGGCGCTGTAGTTCAGCAGCGCGGCCGCGCCATTGTGCTGCCACTGCGTCGTATCCGCATCCGGGTCCAGCGCGTCCTGGGGCACAATCAGGGCCAATGTCCCTTCGCCCGGATCGGCTTCCACCGTAAACTGTGGCCAGACGGCTGTCAGGTCAGGGCAGGTTTCCTTCATCTCCCCTTCTTCCCCCTGTCTTTCCGCTATGCCTGCCGGCACCTTCAACCCGGCATTGCGCAGGAGCGTCGCATCCGGGCAAAAGCGCCCAGCTTTGTCAAAATATGCCGGATGACGCCCCCGATCGGCACCGTTCACCTTCAGTGAAACCCGGTTAACGCCCGGCGGAAACGCATCACCACGCTGAAATTGTGTGGCCAGGGACGTATCCAGCCCCTGAGTTTTTAGCGCCCCGGTATCAAAAATAATATCGTCGGCATGGGCCGCAGGCATTGCCAGCAGAGCAGGAAAAACAGTCAGCGTTGTGCGAACAAATAATGCCAGAGCCGACGGTTTATAATTAAAAACAGCGCCAAAAATTAGCCTGAATAAAATAACGGGACGTGCGTCTGACACGAGTACTCCGGAATAAAAATAAAAACAGTCCATAAAAGGCGCCCCAGCAAGGGCACCTGTAATTATTTTAATAATGATAAAAGATCATAGATAGACCAACTGTATTGTCACCTGGCCATCTAACGGAATAACCCGGGTAAGCTCCAACTCGCTACCTTTATTAATCACCGGATATATACTTAACTTTCCAGCCAAACTCTTAAATGCAATAGGAACACCTGAGCCATCGTGCACACCAACTGAGGATATAAAATTATCCCGAGGATCAAAATACAGTTTATTCCAGATGCCGCTTTGTTCCCAAGTCTGGCCATCGTCATATGATTTTACGCCAGCTATATTTGAGTCCCCATCAACAGAAATATTTCCCCCTGTATACATAACTAAGTCATAACCACCAACAGTTTTCCCTTCAAACGTACCAAGACCCAACATCACGGCCCCATCGGAATTGACGATGCCTGTACCGGCCCGCCCATCCAATGTTTTAAACCCGACCTTCATAGATGAATCACATGTGACGGTAAAGGAAAGATTTTTTGCTGCAAGCTTTGTATAATCATCCTTCTTCAGAGTGGCTGCTTTAATGACGCCATAATCAAAGACGGCCCCGCCCGCAACGGCCGGTACACAGGCCGGTGGCACAATTTTCCCCGTAACCTTCACATCTGCTTTATCGTTTACCGCCATGGCATTGCCTGCTGCCAGAGCAAGTACCATTGCCGCAATTAATTTAACTGAATATTTCATTCCATTGTTCCCAGGAATTATAGATAGCCGGGCCAGTTAGCTGACCCGGTTCATTATCAGAGATAGTAAACCTGCAGGGTAGCCAGGCCATCGAGCGTTACCGGTTTGGTCAGATCCAGCTCAGATGCCTTGTTGATACCCGCCTGTACGGACAGAGTGCCGGTCAGGGTAGTCAGAGCAACTGGTGTGACAGTGCCGGTTGCGCCCCAGGACTTATAGGCACCAGTAGTTGCCAGCCAGGCTGCGCCGCCCGCGGCTTTGGTCCAGGTGGAGCTGGCATTAGGGGTACCCGTCGTATCCAGCGCATCAACCGCATTACCGTCCGCCTTAACAGACGCCGGCTCCATCCACATTGCCCATGCACCAATGTTCTTGCCATCCGCACTGCCCAGGCCCAACTCTTTTCCGTTGGCTGCTACGGTGCTGGCTTTCATATCCCAGTTTTTACCGGTCAGAGCCACAACGCTGTCAGAGCGCATGTCCTGGGTTTTCAGGGCGAGCTTGACCGGTGCTTCGCAGGCGATGCTCAGCTCAAGCGTCTTAACATCCAGCATGGTGAAGTCATCCGTTGCCAGAGTGCTGGTTTTCATGGTGCCGTAATCAACGGTCGCGCCACCGGTCACGTTCGCTGTGCAGGCCGCCGGGACAATCTGTCCGATAACTTTTACGTCAATGCTCTCACCGGCGGCCAGAGCCTGTCCTGCGGTCGCAGCCAGTAAGGCTGCCAGAAGAGTTTTACGCATTACTGCTTTCATAGTGTTTTCCTTTACAAGGTAAATCGTATTGCCCGTCCGTTTATAAAAATAAGCGGACTACAAACTTAGATAAGAGAATCGGTTAATCAGAGATAGAACACCTGGAGTGTGGCCATACCATCGAGGGTTACTGTTTTGGTCAGATCAAGCTCTGAACCTTTATTGATACCCGCCTGCACGGACAGGGTGCCGTTCAGAGTGGTCAGCGCAATCGGAGTAGTGGTGCCGGTAGCTGCCCATGACTTATATGAATCCCCAGTCTGCGCCAGCCAGGTAGTGCCTGATCCAGGTTTAGACCACGAATCAGTTGTGGCGGTTGGCAGGCCACTTATCGCAATCACATCCACAGCGTTGCCATCAGCCTTAATTGAATCCGGCTCCATCCACATTGCCCACGAACCAATATTTTTATCGCCACTCTTACCAAGACCCAGAGATGTATTGGAGGAATACGCCCCGCCCTGAGCCTTAACGTTCCAGCTCTTACCCGTCAGCGTGACGGTACTGTCCGCGCGCATATCCGTGGTATGAAGCGCAATCTTCATTGGCGCCTCACAGGCAATGCTCAGGTTCAGGTTTTTCACCGCCAGCATGGTGAAATCATCCTTCGCAATGGTTTCCGCTTTGATGGTGCCGTAGTCTACGGTACCGCCGCCGCTGACGGTTGTGGTGCAGGCCGCCGGGACGAACTGCCCGCGAACTTTCACATCAACGCTGTCGCCCGCCGCCATAGCCTGGCCTGCAGTAGCAGCGAGCATGGTGGCCAAGAGAGTTTTACGCATTACTGCTTTCATATAACTTCCTTATTACTCATTGATAATGACGAAGACAGGATCTCCGCTAACTTTATAGAGATAGAGTTTTGTTATGAACTCACTAATCAGAGATAAAGAACCTGAATCGTCGACATACCGTCTAAATTAATGGTTTTGGTTAAATCAAGCTCAGATCCTTTGTTGAGGATTGCCTGAGCGGAAATAGTTGCTGTTAATGTTGTTAATGGAATTGGCATGGCCAAATTCTGCGAAGAAGCTACTGAATTTAATTTGTTATCATCCAGTAACCAACCGCCGCCTTTTTTCCATGAAACTCCATTATCATTTGAGTGTATAGCAGTAACTGTTGAACCGTCAGCGAGATAGCTAGAACCAACTAATCCCAATGCATATCCTCCAACGCTAATATCATTAACCATTCCCAACCCACTTAATGGTTCGCCATCAATAGGCGCCCCCAGAAATTTAATTCCTGATGGAGCAGGAAAACCGGAGTCCTTTCTGACATCCGTAGTTTTAAATGCTATTTTCATTGGGGCATCACATTTAACCGTGAAGTTCAACGACTTTATATTCAATACGGTATAATTATCCGGTTTAAGGCTCGCTGCCTTGATAGTGCCATAGTCAAATACCGCCCCGCCGCTGACTACCGGTACGCAGGCCGGTGGTACAATTTTCCCAGTGACCTTCACATCTACACTATCTTCTACTGCCATTACATGACCTGCCACCATGGCAAGCAGTACAGCAATGCTCAGTTTCATCATTCCACTCATGTATCTTCCTTATAGCCATCTTTATGAAGTGCCGCTCACTCGTGCTGGATTACAGGTTGTAACCAGCAACCAAGGTATCTGCCTTGCCGGATTCAGCTCAGTAAGCCTTGTGAATATCCGCCTGTACGAACAGGTGATAGGCTACCGCATGATTAGAGGTAAACGACCTGAATACTGGCCATGCCATCAAGATGGTTGGCTTTAGTTAGATCAAGTTCTGAGCCTTTGTTAAGTGCAACCCCTATCCAAAGGGAAGCGGAAATTGTTTTTACGCTAAGCGGTTCCAGCGTCCCTGATGCAGAAAATGAAGTGAGGCTATTATTATTATCAAGGTAGATATCCCCCTTTTTCCCATTGTCAGAAAATAGGCCCCAGGTTTTACCATTATCCATGGATCGAATGCCGTCGAGTGCAGTGATTAACACACCATCACCTGTATCAATTTTCCTTTCTGACCCCCCAATAACCATGGCGAAAGACCCTATTTTTTTACCGCCCTCGGTGCCTAGTCCATATAGTTTCATATCAGACGTGGTCGGTCTCGACAGCAACTTCATATCTGACACACTGATGGCCGATCCATTTCTTAAATCTGTTGTTCTGAAAGCAATCTTTGTCGGAGAATCACATGTTATTGAGAACTTAAGTCCTTTTTCACCCAGATAATTTAAAGCATCCTGCTTCAGTGAAGCGGCTTTAGTCGTACCAAAATCAAATACGGCCCCCCCCGTTACGACAGGCACACAGGCAGGCGGCACAATTTTCCCCGTAACCTTCACATCTGCTTTATCGTTTACCGCCATGGCATTGCCTGCTGCCAGAGCAAGTACCATTGCCGCAATTAATTTAACTGAATATTTCATTCCATTGTCTCCAGGAATTATAGATAGCCGGGCCAGTTAGCTGACCCGGTTCATTATCAGAGATAGTAAACCTGCAGGGTGGCCAGGCCATCGAGCGTGACCGGTCTGGTCAGATCCAGCTCAGAGGCTTTGTTGATACCCGCCTGTACGGACAGCGTGCCGGTCAGGGTAGTCAGAGCAACCGGTGTGACGGTACCGGTGGCCGCCCAAGAGCGATAAACCCCATTTTTTGCCAACCATGTTGCTATAAATTGGGACTTAGACCATTTAGTATTCTCAGTTGGTTTGCTGTTTAAGCTAATCCCATCAACGGCATTACCATCAGCTTTAATAGTGTCAGGTTCCATCCAAATCCCCCACGCACCAATTTTTTTACCATTACTTAGCCCCAACCCTAAAGATGCCACTTGCGAGCGATCCGTTGGAACTGATGTTGCTTTAACTCCCCATTGCTTGCCCTTTATGTCAACCACGCTGTCAGAACGCATGTCCTGGGTTTTCAGGGCGAGCTTGACCGGTGCTTCGCAGGCGATGCTCAGCTCAAGCGTCTTAACATCCAGCATGGTGAAGTCATCCGTTGCCAGAGTACTGGTTTTCATGGTGCCGTAATCAACGGTCGCGCCACCGGTCACGTTCGCTGTGCAGGCCGCCGGGACAATCTGTCCGATAACTTTTACGTCAATGCTCTCACCGGCGGCCAGAGCCTGTCCTGCGGTCGCAGCCAGCACGGCAGCCAGAAGAGTTTTACGCATTACTGCTTTCATAGTGTTTTCCTTTACAAGGTAAATCGGGTTGCCCGTCCGTTTATAAAAATAAACAGACTACAAACCCATACCCTTCACAATAAAAAGAATCAGTCAGAGATATATAATCTGGATATTTGACTGGCCATCCAGGTTATTTATTTTTGTCAGATTTAGTTCTGACCCTTTATTAATTGCGACCTGTGCCCACATTGTCCCGTTCATAACTTTAACCGAAAGCGGTTCAAGCGAGCCTTTTTCTGCCAGCGAAAACAGCCGGCCATCGTCATCGAGATAAACACGGGTATATGTATCAGTGGTAAGCTTCGTCCAGGTCTGCCCGTTATCCTCGGAGCGGATGCTGTCCAGACTATTAAGCGCGATCACCGGGGAGCCATCGCCTTTGTCGATGGTCAATTTCGCAATATTCAGCGAATAAGCACCGATATTTTTACCATCTTCCGTTCCCAGACCAGACAAAGCCGTATCCGTCGCGATGGTGCGCTGCTGCATACGTTTCCCGACCGGTAATACGGCAGTTCCTTTGCGGGCATCGGTTACTTTAAAGGCCATTTTTGTCGGTGATTCACAGGCTACCGAGAAATTAAGCGTTTTCTCACCCAGCACGTTAAAATCATCGCTATTCAACGAGGCTGCTTTAATTCCGCCATAATCAAAGACGGCCCCGCCGCTCATAGCTGGAATACAGGCTGGCGGCACGATCTGCCCCGTGACCTTAACGTCAACGTTGTCGTCAACCGCCATTGCCTGACCGGCAACGGCAGCCAGCAGCGTAGCGGCCGCCAGTTTGGTTAATTTATTCATTATCGGTATTCCACCTTTGTATTTTCAGAAGCAAATAATCAGAGGTAGAACACCTGGATGGTAGCCATGCCATCGAGGGTTACGGTTTTGGTCAGATCAAGCTCTGAACCTTTATTGATACCCGCCTGCACGGACAGGGTGCCGTTCAGAGTGGTCAGCGCAATCGGGGTCATTGTGCCTGGAGCTGCCCATGAAAAAACAGTCCCATTCCTCGCAGGCCAAATAACACCGCTTGTTGGGGATGTTTCCCAATCTAATTGGGATGGAGTATCCCCAAACTGAGTTGCTCTAATAGTATCAACTATATTTCCATCAGCTTTTACAGTTTCTGGTTCCATCCACATAGCCCAGGCTCCAATAGGCTTATTGTCTGATTTACCTAAACCAAAAGAGCCATAGTCAATATCAGTGGTTACAGAGCCAGCTTTAACATTCCAGCTTTTACCCGAAATCAAAACTCTGCTATCTGCCCGCAAATCTTTGCCATAGAGCGCAATCTTCATCGGCGCCTCGCAGGCAATGCTCAGGTTCAGGTTTTTCACCGCCAGCATGGTGAAATCATCCTTCGCAATGGTTTCCGCTTTGATGGTGCCGTAGTCCACGGTACCGCCGCCGCTGACGGTTGTGGTGCAGGCCGCCGGGACGAACTGCCCGCGAACCTTAACGTCAACGCTGTCGCCTTCGGCCATGGCCTGGCCTGCTACGGCGGCCAGGAGCGTGGCCAGTAAGGTTTTACTGATAGTTGTTGTTTTCATTCTGCTTTCCTTTTTATGACTGTAAACCGGCTCCAGGCCGGTGCTTTCCATACCGGAAGCCAAACCCGCAGACCAGGCTTCCTTCTCAGGCAGACACCTTACTGACCGTCATGCAGGTTACTGCGCGAGTGGTGCATCAAAGGTATTTACCGAATATCCCCATGTGGTCGCTGGCGAAATACGCACCTGCTTCGTACCGGACAGCGCTTTTCCTTCCGGTGCCTGTAAAGAAAGATGCTGTCCCGGCAGGATGTAGCTCTGAGGCAGGCTCAGGGTCACATTCCCCGGGAGCGTTTTCACACCCTGCGCCAGACGCACCACATAAGGGGAATCATTGCTGACCAGCAGCTTGTTACCGGCGACCTTCCAGCTCAGGCGTTTCCATGGTGCTTCATCGCGGGCCAGCCCTGCCGGACGAATCAGCACCGGCAGATTCTGGCTGACGCTCATACGCACTTCATTCTTTCCCTTATTCTGTGGCGGGATGCCGTTAAAAATGACGCGGCGCAGGCGTTCCGTTTTCAGTGGCTCTTTGCTTATCAGCATAAAACGCACCTTCTGCGTTTTGCCGCCGTCCACGCGGATGGCAGGAGGAGAGACCAGCAGCAGTTTCTCTTTATCCTGAGCAATATCCTGAATAGTGGTCGTCAGCAGCATCGGGTAGTTATCGGTGTTGCTGACGTTCATGGTGGCTTCACCGTCATCACCTTCAACAATAACGACGGAAGTCTCCGGAACCATGCCGGTTGCGTAAGAAATTAAAGGAAAAAGGATTACCGTACCCAGCAACAAGCTGGATACTAAGAAAACTTTTTTATTATTACTCAATTAAAACCTCGATCTTTTATTTGACACATGCGTCAGGGATATGTGATGTAAAAAATCGCATTCAGCATTTTCTGCATAAAATAACGTAAGCGTTATCTGGCAGTTAAAATTTATCCACCTCACAGTAAGGGGATTACCGAGAATGCTTGCCTGCGTTAAGCCTCTTTACCAGTTACCTGTATTTGTTAAGAGTTCAAAGCGCTCAGATTCAATATCTAATATGAGCTATTCTATTAGCTGATAAAGCCACATAAAAGTTCTTTTGTAGCATGGCAAGGCTGATTAGTACCCATTTTAGAATTATGTGCTAAAATGTGATGATAAATTCGATGCTTTTGGTTTTTTTTGCCCAAATAAAATTTTTGCTTAGTATATCCACGTACATAATTGCTGATTATAGAATAGTCTGACTACAATGTAGATATATGTGAAAATAACAATCCAAATGTGAATTATTAGTTTCAAATGGCAATATAAGTAGCAATTATTCTTAGAGGGCTTTGTTATTTCTGCAGAGTTCTTCTTACAGAAGTCATCTGGTGCATGATATATTATAGTCAAACTTTACGTCTGTTATGAGATTGCTATCAGTCTGAGTGACGATAAACATCGCTGGAGATTAATACCCGAAGGAGCTCTGTCAAGAGAGATAATGAATGGGTGTAATTACAGATTTTTACTTAAAGTTCCCGCAATTATCATTTCACAACATCTATCTATATGGAGTGAGCTTGCCAGAACAGGATAGCAACCATATGGCAGACATCGCGATTGTCTTATTTTAAAATTTAGAATTATAACCTTATGATTGTCCATAATAAAATAAAAGGATATGAAAATTTCTTATGTTTATCATAGAATTAGGAACAAGGCGAGCGACTAGCCAGGGACAGATGTGGAGTTGTATATGGGTATTACAGAATGTTTTTTGCGGGTGTACCTTTATCGGTCTGAATGACTATGATGACGCTTACTGACAAAATTAATTAATGCTGTAATATACAAATTGTGTGTATAACCCCACTTAAAACATACGAATATAAATTACATTTTATATATCATCGTGGGTTACAAAAAAACATAGGAACATTATCTTTCACAAGGTAAAGACCTTTATTAGTGTTGATTAAATCAAAATAAATCTCACCGTCTTCAGAAAGAAAAAATGGTGGAAGAAACTTCCTGGCAACCTCGTGACTAACATTATCATTAGGAAATGCCTTCATAGCATAGCCTTTATAGTGAACTGAGCCCCTCATACCTTTTGTACCCGGCATGCGGGTTATACGAAAATTGATTTGTCTATGAAGCAAGCCAATCTTTTTGTTATCCTCATAAACCATACCTTCATAAAAAATTCGCCCCTCAGTATTATGTACGCGAAAATTAATAATAAGTCTGGCCCGGTAGTTATAGTTGTTGTATATGGTTATAGCCCTACACTCTGGTATAGATTCAGCAGAGTTATAATTCAAATGTAATACCAATATCGCAATGCCTGGCAGGGCAAAAAAAAGCACTAGGAAAATTGCAATAATTATTTTAAAATTCATAAAAATGATCACCATAGAAGAACGTAACACAAGAGCGCTCTTTTGAGGTAAAAATTGACTCAGTACAGTATAGTACTGAACTTCTCGGCCATCCATACCATGTTGTAATGTATATATATTTATAATGGCTACATTCTTCATTGTTTATGGTTTTTAGCAATTTTTCATCTGGTTTTCCCTCTCCATCTTTATTAATGAAAATAAAACAATTCCCTATATTATTATAGGGAACATAATTCTTTGAAAATACTGTATTATCTACGTATGAATTAAAGTAGACATAGAAGCTTCCCCATATAACAACTGTAGTCATAAGGATAGAACTCATCAGTAACATATTTTTTGGAAAAATTATTCTATTTTTTTTCTTCACTACAGATAATGTGGAAGACTCTTTGAGAATCGAACTACGTTCTTCAGGCTGAGCCCGGATGATATTTATTTTGCCAGGAATTATTAGGCCTACCCGCTTTACCGTAACAACTATTTCAATACCAGGGAGAAACTCTTCAAATGCACGGCGGATGTTCGCTATGTTTTGATAGAAAGCGTTAGGGGTAATGTTAGCTTCATAGTCTCCCCAACCAAAGCTCATTAGCTCCTTTTGGGTGACGACGCTGTTGTGATGATCTATTAGCAGCGATAAACAGCGGGAAGCGGGCGTAAAGAGAGTGCATACCTTCCCTGTACTCAATTTTTTTAACGTATGGTTCATCGGATTAAATTCGACCAAGTCGTTAATCCTGAAAACTTCTGAGATGGAATTATTCTGGCTCATATGCAATGTGTCAGCAGGTTCATTTTTTACAGAGATTATAAGCTAAGTACACAATAAATATCTAATCTAAAATTAAACAAAAGTAATTCTCAATATTTCAGCATTGTCGCGACATAGCTTCGTTATTAGCTTGTCCATACACTTCGCCATCATTGTTTTGAAGACACAATAGAAAACTGCAGCTTGATACTTAATTATTGAGTATTAATATCCCCTGGTAAAAATACGATTTCAGCAGAATAATTATGGCCAGCAAAAACATTGCTGATAAAGTAGTTACGCTGCTCGTGTCATCATGCAGTGATACTGAGGCTATACAATCGCTGGTATATTTCTGCCAATGATTTTATATTCAACTTATCCATAGCCCTCCTTTTGTAAAAACTAATAGTTTTTATTGAACAATCTCTTTCTTCCGCTATTTGGCATTGTGAACGCCCTGCTAAAATACGAGAAAGAATTACTTCTTCTTTTTGTTCTAATACTCTGTTTATTCTTTCAGCGGAGGAAGCCATGCCTTTTTTTAAAAAGGCTAAAATATTTTCAAACTTCATGTTCATAGGCAGTAATATGTTGTGAAATTCTTCTCCGCCAAGAAATAAACTACTAAACGGTATTCTATCTGCAATAACGAGTACTTCAGATGCTTTGCTGTCATATTTATCGTTTCCAATCCGAAAGATTAACTCATCGATATTGATAAAATCTTCCCTGATATGGAATATGAGCAATTCTTTTTTTATAAATGGATCGCTATTAGCGATCCGAAATATTCCATCTACGGCAAAGTTATTTTTTGTTATAATATAAACCAACCGTTTACACTCACCAACGCTTACGTTTTCCATTATGATTCAAACCTCATTTTAATGCCACCCTTGAATTAAACTTTGTTTTTACTAAGTCATTCTGGATTCATATTAAAATGCATATTTGAAATTAATTTAAGCTTAAGTACATCAATAGAGGTTGTTGTTATATATCACATGAAAACTCTAGGCTGTTTTGTTTATTTATTTAGCCAACCACACATAAGTCATTGATAAAAAAGGAATTAAAACAATAATAAAGTTTCATTTACTTAACTTAATGATGCAATTTACTTAACTTAAGTGCTATCTTAAATACCTTTCGAGAGCATGAATAATGCAACTACTATTAACTTGATGGTTTCGTAAGCAACGCTGTTACGACAGAAATCATCTGGCCTGGTAGGGAAATTTTTTGTGCCCTGCGCTATCGAGATCATCAAAGTGCTTGTAAGCCTTCCCTGTTTTTTGTGTAGTTAACGATTCGTATCGCGACTCCTTTGTTTAGTTTATACATTTAATGTTAATGATAAAATTTTTCGCTGATGAATTTTTACTATCATTATTATATAAATCACTAGATGTTTGCTGGAACAATAAAAACTCGCTCTCTTTTCTACACTATGCCCGTAGATACTCTGGTCGAGATCTATACGATTAATAAAAGCAGTATCGAGATATCAGACTATTGTCTGGAAAGATGCGCTCATCCTGCTGACCAGATGCGGCATTTTTACCGACCGGGCTGATCCGTCAGAGAAGAAAGCTACCAAGCGCTTAAACTAGAGAAATACCATCGGGTGACCTTCTGCTCAGACATCTGTGCCTGAATTTTCAGTGGCCGGAGTCAGTAAGAAGCTGGTGTAATAGAGCATGGATCTGTTGCCACCGTTCAGCCTAAGGGAAAAGCTGAATAGCACGCAGCATGCGCTGAAATAAATGAGGGTGTAGGCCAGAAGGTTATCTCTGGCCAGAGCGCCGGGTTATCAGCCCTTTCAGGAAGAGTTCTGAAGGACAGACTACAGCGAAGAAACAGACCCCGATAGAGCACCTGGGCGTTCTTCCGTTCATGGCTGCCGCCACCCTTTAGTTATGACGACAAAACAGCATCGGTACATTATCCTTTACCAGAAAGAGCCCGGCGCTGGTATCGGTGAGATCAAAATAAATCTCATGGTTACTGGCAATGAAAAAGGGGGGAAGAAAGCGACCAACGACCTCCTGAGAAAGGTTATCCTTCGGGTATACCGTCATATTGTAGCTCTTGTAAAGGATGGCTCCGTGCATACCTTTACCTTCCGGCATGCGATTCAGTCGGAAGTCAATCTTACGATGCAGCATACCAATCTGCTTCTCACCCTCAAATACGGGCCCTTCAAAAAAAAGGCGGCCAGTGTCTCCGTGAACCCAAAAATTGAAGATGATCCGGCTACGGTACTGATAGTTATGAAACACGGTAATGGCACGGCACTCCGGAAGTGTTTCGCGCATGCTGGCATGCCGGGAAAAGAGCCATACAGCCATACCGGCCACCAGGGCCGGTGCCAGGATGAGGAATGAAAGAAAGACTTTCCGGTTCATAAATAGTGATCCCCATAAAAAAAGGTCACGCACTCCCGTTCTCGCGTAAACAGCTCTGGGGTTGTGCAGTACAGTACCGAATGCCGTGGCCAGTCAGTCCATGATGTGATGTAAATCTGATTGTATTCATCACATCCCTTTTCTTTGATGGCTGTGAGCAAGCGCGGACTGACAGTTCGGTCACCATCCTTGTTGATATAGAGGGTACAGTTGGCTACGGTGATGTTGTACCGGATATAGTTCCGGTAAAAGTAATTATTATCCTCGGTCAGCTGATGGTAGCGCTCACCACTCAGCCCCAGAATAACGATGCTGAGGAGAACGGCACCAGTCAGGATGAGATCAGCCAGCTCAGTCCGTCTGACCGTTTTTTTCGTGACTGTGGGCTCAGGTACATCCACCGATCCTTCCGGGGGGCGATGATGGCGGGTGACATGCACTTCCTCCGGAATAAGGAGCCCTGCCCGCTTGATGGTGACCACAATCTCCTGCCCCGGAAGCAATTCCCTGAAAGCACGGCGGATATTGGCGATGTGCTGATAAAAGGCATTGGAGGTAATATTCACGCCGTGCTCTCCCCAGCCGTAGCGAATGAGCTCTTTCTGACTGACTACCGAGTTCTGATGCTCCAGCAGCAGCAGCAGACAACGGGAAGCCGGAATAAACAACGCGCAGGTATGCCCGGTGCTGAGATGGGTGAGAGTATTATGTTCCGGATCAAAATCCACCTGGTGGTTGATGCGGAAAATTTCTGCCAACAAATCATTTTGGTTCATATCCGATATACCTGATGTTCCTGCGGAGTGTTTATTCAGCGTGAGTATAGGTAAGGTATATAGCAACCCGCAAAAAATTGTCTTTTTTCAACCGGGTAGTCTGTGTCCGTGGCTTCACACCAGGATCTCATCGGGGAAGGCTAGCACGACCGGGCTGATACGCTCTGCCACTGACCTTCACGTGAGGATGGTAGAGAGCATTCAGTATCCCGGATATCGCACGTGTGGTCAGTTTGTGCATAGTTCACCGTTTGTAAAAGCCAATGGTTTTCACGAAGCATTCTGTATCGGCAAGCAGCTCATATAGCGAATGCTCTGTTAACATTCGACACAGAATGGTGCTTTCTTTATCGTTCAGTTCCTGAAACATTGCTCTGGTTTAAACGGATGCATTCTGTGTCAATAACGTAAGCAATACTACGGGCTGAATAGTTCGTGGGCGAAAAAAAATAACGACCTTAACTTAAATATACTTATACAAATCAGCCTGAAATACAGTATATTTTCCTCTTTACTGATTATGTTGTGAAACAATAATATTTTATTTTCCAGCGAACTGAAAGTGATTGGGCATATGCAGAACACCCTGTACAAATAAATTGCCCTCGGTATTCAAGTAGATCAGATGACTGAACTTACCTATTTTCCAAAAAAACCATTTATTCTTCGTGTATGATAGCAGTGACTATTTTATGGAACCACGTGCAGGATGCGGGGAATAGACACTTCGCTATCACCGGAGGCAATTAATAACGACACCGCTAACGGCTATCCTCTGGCGACGATAACGTTCGTGTTTATCCTGGCCCTGCAGCTCCTGTGGTTCACTTTGGAAAAAAGGAAGAAAGGTAAAGTCACCGCAGTGGTATTAGCCCTGGCTGCCGCATTATTCTACCTTGCGGGCGTTTTACGCCTGCTTTAGCGCAATATTTGCCATCCCTTCAGTACTGAAGATAATTGTCACCCTGCCCTGCAGGCGAACATTCGGGGCTATAGTGTAAAAAGACCACTTTGACGCAAGGATGTTTGTATGAACCAGATGGCACTGGCATCAGACAACTCCACTACACAAAAATCTCCCAACTCTATATGGCTGGCGGGCAGCGCCCTCGGCGTGGTGTTCGGCGATATCGGCACCAGCCCGCTGTATACCCTGAAAACGGTTATTCTGCTTTCCGGCGGCAGCCCGACGCCCGCCATCATTCTCGGCCTGCTATCGCTGATCGTCTGGACGCTTATCCTCGTCACCTCAATAAAATATGCCCTCTTCGCGATGCGCTTCGACAACCGGGGCGAAGGCGGGATCATGGCGCTCATGTCGCTGTTACAGCACAACGGCAAAGGCCGCAGGCTCATCATCTTTGCCGGGCTGCTGGGCGCGGCGCTGATCTACGGCGACGGGGCAATCACCCCGGCAATTTCCGTGCTGTCGGCGCTGGAAGGATTAAAGATCGTCTTCCCGGAAGGGCAGCACCTGATCCTGCCGGGCACGGTGGCCATTCTGGTGGCATTGTTTGCCATTCAGCCGTTTGGCACGGCCAAAATCGGCATCGTGTTTGGCCCCATCATGACGCTGTGGTTTGTGGTGATTGCCGGGCTCGGCATCTGGGGCATCGCCCAGCATCCGGCCGTGTTGATGGCGATAAACCCTTATTACGGCGTGCATTTTTTGCTGTCGAACGGGCTGGTGAGCTTTCTGGTGCTGGGCGGGGTCTTTCTGTGCGTGACCGGAGCCGAGGCACTGTATGCCGACATGGGGCATTTCGGTAAGAAACCGGTCTGGATGGCGTGGTTTGGCCTGGTATTCCCGAGCCTGCTGCTGAACTACGCCGGGCAGTCAGCGCTGCTGCTTTCCGGGGCGGATATCACCCACAATATTTTCTTTCGCCTCTGCCCACCGACGCTGCAAATTCCGTTAGTTATCCTGGCGACGCTCGCCACCATCATCGCAAGCCAGGCCATTATTACCGGTGCATTTTCCATGACCCGCCAGACCATCCAGCTCGGCTGGCTGCCGAGGTTGTTGGTGAAGCAGACGGCAGAGGACAACTACGGCCAGATTTACATCGGCATCGTCAACTGGCTGCTGATGATCGCCACGGTGTTTCTCGCCGTGTTCTTCAAATCCTCCGATAACCTCGCCGCCGCGTATGGCATTGCCGTGTCGCTGACCATGCTGATGACTTCCGGTCTGCTGTACGCGGCGATGCGCCGCATCTGGCACTGGAACCGCACCGCCAGCGGGCTGGTCGCCCTGTTGTTCCTGGCTATCGACACCTGTTTTCTGATAGCCAACCTTATCAAGGTGCTGGAAGGCGGCTACATTCCGCTGCTGCTCGCCGCGGTGATTTGTACGGTGATGATAGTCTGGCATCGCGGGCGCGCCGCCACGCTGCGTTCGCTGAACGATATCGGCATGGACGTTGAGACCTTTTTCGACAAGCTGGAAGCGAACAACATCCCTCGCGGCCCTGGCTCGGCGGTGTTTTTGACCCGCTCGCAGGGCGGTATTCCGCCGGTGATGCGCTGGCATGTGATGCGTAATCGGGCACTTCAGGAGAATGTCCTGGCCCTGACCGTCACCGTTTTGAATGTCCCGCGCATCGCCAACGTGAACCGGCTGGTTATCCGCCGGGCCGCGCCCAACTACTGGCGTGCAGTGGCCTATTACGGCTTTATGGAACGCCCGAATATTCCGGCGCTCCAGCGTGAAATCAGCAAGCGAAACTGCCCGTTTGAGCTGGCTGATGCCACCTATTATCTCGGCCACGAAACCATCGTCGGCCGTGAAGATGGCGAAGGAATCGCCACCTGGCAGCGCCGATGCTTTGCGTTCATGGCCCGCAACTGCACGCACGCGACGCACTATTACCATCTTCCTGGCGATCAGGTGGTGGAAATCAGCCGCCGCGTGGCTATCTGACGCACAGGCTTTGCACTCTGCTGCCGTCCCGCTCTATGCTTAGGGTATGGAAAAATTAGCTGAACTTAAACGCGCCAAGCTGCTGGCGCTCTCGCTGCTACTGGTTGCGGCCGCCATTTTTGTCACCACGCTGTTTCTGCCGCCGACGCGGTGGGTGAGCGCGCTGAAGGCGATTTCGGAAGCGGCGATGGTTGGCGCCCTTGCAGACTGGTTTGCGGTGGTGGCGCTCTTTCGCCGCGTGCCGCTGCCGTTTATTTCCCGCCATACGGCGATCATTCCCCGCAATAAGGACCGAATTGGCGACAATCTCGGCCACTTTGTGCAGGAAAAATTTCTCGACACCCAGTCGCTGGTCAATCTGATCCACAAACACGAACCCGCGCTGATGCTTGGAACCTGGTTCAGCCAGCCCGAAAACTCGCGGCGCGTGGGGCAGCACTTAATTCAGGTGATGAGCGGTTTTCTGGAGCTGACCGACGATTCACGCATTCAGAACTTACTCAAACGCGCCGTGCACAAAGCGATTGATAAAGTGGATTTAACCGGCACCAGCGCGCTGATGCTGGAGAGCATGACCAAAAATAACCGTCACCAGAAGCTGCTGGATGCGATGATTACGCAGCTGATCGCCCTGCTTCAGCGTGAGAGCAGCCGCGAATTTATCGCCCGGCAAATCATTCACTGGCTGAAAAAAGAGCATCCGCTAAAGGCCAAAGTGCTGCCAACCGAATGGCTCGGTGAACACAGCGCGGAGATGGTGACAGAAGCGGTGAACACGCTGCTGGATGACGTCAGCCAGGACAGCGCACATCAGGTACGTCACGCCTTTGACCGCGCGGTGGCAAAACTCATTGATAACCTGAAGGCCGATCCGGAGATGGCGGAGAAGGCAGACAACATCAAACGCTACCTCAAAAATGACGAGGCGTTTAACCGTTATCTCAGCGAAATGTGGGGCGATCTGCGCCAGTGGCTGAAGGATGACATGACCGCCGATAATTCACGCGTACTTCAACGCTTCTCCGAAGCCGGGCAGTGGTTCGGTGAAACGCTGGTTGCGGACAACGCCCTGCGGGCGTCTCTCAATGGCCACATGGAGCAGGCCGCTCGCCGCGTTGCGCCCGATTTCGCCACCTTTCTGACCCGCCATATCAGCGATACGGTTAAGAGCTGGGACGCGCGGGATATGTCGCGGCAGATTGAGCTGAACATCGGCAAAGACCTGCAGTTTATCCGCATCAACGGCACGCTGGTCGGCGGCACCATTGGCCTGATTTTATGGCTGCTTTCACAGCTGCCCGCGCTGGTGATGCCGCTGATTCACTGAAGTAACAAGGTGACGGGGTGAAGCACCCCGTCGGTTACTTTACTGCTGAGCCCGTCGCAACACGCCTTTCAACAGCAGCTCAAGATGCTGAGCCTCGAAGCGATCAAACTTGAGATTTTTTGCCTCAAAACTCACGCGTCCAAACAGAAGAAGTGCGGTTACGACGACGATAATGAGCACATCACGGGGTGATATTTTCACTATCCTGCCTCCTTGCGGAGCCATGCCCTACCACAACTAATCCGGGCCTTCACCGTGGACGCAATCAAGTTGTGGAAGTTGACTGCCAGAGCCGGCTCGGTTGACAGGCTTTCATACCCGGCGGGAGCTACCCCGCTGAAAGGTCCATGGTAAGTATGCCCTCACCCGCCATGCGCATTCAGGGAACGCATGCCGGGTAAAAAGCAGCCTCACTCACCTGCAGGACTGGTTCTCGTTCCACGTTGATATTTTGCACTGTAACCCTGCAAAAAGAACGACTATTTCAGGAAGGAGCTTCACATTTGAAGATGAAAGTCAGTTGCAACGAACGTTCAAAGCGCTAAACTCTTTCCCGTGGAAGTTGATTGCCAGAACACATGCACATCCAGGCTTAAACCGGGATGTACAGGCCGCTAACCTGTTAGCATGACAAAAAAGCCGCTCGTTGAAGCGGCTTTTTTGTACCTGTCACCTGGCGAATCACGCATTCGGGTTGCTGACCACAAATCGCGTGGCGGTGAAACAATTGAGGATCTTGTGCACCAGGAACACCATCGTTAGCGTGGCCAGCAGCGATACCGTCACGGAAACGACGCGGTAGAGATCGCTGAACACCAAATCCTGTTCCGGATGCAGGTTCTGCCCGAACATGATGCCGATGGTGGTAATACTCGCAAACCCGACGCCCGCGCCCACCTTTTCCATTACGTGTAAACGCGCGCTGAACGCCAGCCCCAGGCCAATCAATGGCATCATCAACAACATATGGCTGCTGTGATCGTAGAGGATAAGCTGCACCACCAGAATATAGAGACAGGCCAGCACTACCCCCACCACGCGCCAGAGCGAACTGAGCACCGCGCCGCGATAATGCATCGGGAAAAGGATCAGGATCCCCGCCATCTGCGCCGACAGCGAATCGCTCAGATCGCACGCCTGGAAAATCACAAAAATAGCCGTTGCCACCGTGCCGGAAAGCAAAGATTCATGCCGTACGCGGGCGGCATCTTTTTCAATACGCGGTGGCGGCAGGCGAGGTTCGACGTCAGGTAGCAGAAAATGCATCAGCGCGCTCAACGCCACGGCCATCACGCTCGCCTCCATATTCGAGAACATCAGCGTGTGCCAGTTGCTGGTGGGGTAGCTCATAAAGTTGAGCATCACGCTCTGGCACACCACGCCCATCGAGCCAAACAGGAACAGCGGCCCCTGGCTCATAAAGCGAAAGCGCATCACGTAAAGCGCAAACACCACCAACGTCATGATAACCGGCCACTGTGACAGATAGCCGATGATCATCACCATTTCGATGCAGTTCATGGCAGAACTGAACACGAACTGTTTGGCGACATGACGGTTAAACACCGGCACCAGCGACAACAGCATCACCGGATAGACAACAAAGAACACGCCGTACTGCACGTTGTAGAACGTTGAAATGCTGAGCGCCAGCATCCCGGCAAAGACTATCCGCAGCGTCTGACGAAAATCATTGGCGCTATAGACGATGTTGTCGTGCGGCGTAAAAACCCGCGCCAGAGTGTTAATAGACATAATGCAGCCAGCTGACGAGGCGGATTTGCAGCCCGGAGAAAAAGCGCGCCAGCGGGCCTTCGCTGTTATAAAGCTGGACAGTGGCGCGGGCCCCCGCAGGCAGCGTTTTATCGAGGGGTTCGTTCAGCGTGACGTGAATGCGCATCCGCTGGGCGTCGCGCACCCAGCGATTCGACTCTTCCGGCTGCGAAAGCTGCCCGTTCACCGCCTGCTGTCCGGCGAGGATCCCGGCATCGCTGCTGGTGACCTGCGCGTGAAACACCTGGCCCGGCAGAGCATCAAACACCACGGCGGCAGCGGTGCCCACCCGGGTATGACGCAGACTTTTTTCACGGAAGTCCGCCACGATATCGGTGTTATCGTTCACCAGCGCCAGCAGCGCCGTACCCGCGCTGGTATACAGCCCAGGGCTTAACTGTAAGTTGCTCACCGTTCCATCCGCTTCGGCACGGATCTTCGTCCAGCCGAGCGCCAGCTGCGCTTCCTCCAGCGCATTGCGGTATTTTTGCAGCGTCACATTACGATCGTCGTTACGCTCCCCGCGCTGGATCCGCAGATTATCAATGCCCGCATTAAGCGAACTCACCGACTGCTGGCTGTTCTGCCACGCGGTGCGTACGTTATCCAGATCCTGCTGCGACACGTTCTGCATCGTTGCCAGCCGCTGGTAGCGGCCAAAAGTTGCCTGATTATTGCGGGCGGTGATTTGTGCGGTCTTCAGGTTGGCGAGCTGCGCGGCGATTTGGGCATCCAGCTGCTGATTGCTGAGCTTCGCCTGCTCCAGCGCAATCTGCGCCGCCTCCAGCTTGTTGATAAACGGTGTCGCATCCAGCTCATAAAGCAGGTCGCCCTTTTTCACCTGGCTGTTGTTGTGCACGTAGACGTGCGAAACGTATCCGGAAACGCGTGCGGACACGGGCGTAACAACGCGCATCACCGTGGAGTCCGGCGTCAGCGGGATCCAGATATCGGCGACAATAAAGTAGACAAACATCAGCAGGAAAGAGGCAATACTCACCCTTACCCAGCGGGCAAATTTTTGTTCGGGGCTCATCATTTTTCAGGTCTTATTGATTTCGTCGCGGATGTTCCGCATGTTGCAGGCGAGTTGGTTGAGCGTATTGCTGAAGGCGTCCATGACTTCGGCAGGAATCGTTTCGGTGACGCGCTGTTGACAAGTTTCGACGACAGTTGTCAGGCGTTCAAGAACTTCCCGGCCTTTCGGCGTCAGCGTCAGCAGGCGGCAGCGCTTGTCGTACGGCGATATCGTACGCAGCAAATAGCCCTGCTCTTCAAGCTGGACGAGGGTGCGCATCAGTGGGGGCAGCTCAATGCCCTGCACTTCTGCCAGCTCGCTGACGGAGACATTGTCGCCCAGCTCTTTAAGCTGCATCAGCGTGGTCCAGCTGGACTGCGTCAGGCCGGTATCGGTGATGGCGTGATCGATAATCGCGCGCCACTGACGCACCACCATCGCCATACGCATTCCCATCGGGCGGCGGGCAAACAACTCATCTTCGGTCATAGCGATCCCCTCAGTAACAGGGGATCAGACTAATACTTACCATGATAAGCATCAAGAAACACAGACAGGAAAGCGCATGGAATGTGAAAAGGGAATGCCCGGTGGCGCTGCGCTTACCGGGCCTACGAACCCACGCCGCGTGGGCCGGTAAAACGCAGCCGCCACCGGGCAATCACCATCGGGTAAAAAAGGTTAGCAATAGTCATCACGCCGCAGCCCGACATCTTTAAGCTGCTCGTCGCTGAGCCTGTCCAGCACCTGACGCGTCCGCCATGCGCGCCAGGTTTGCCGCGCCCAGCGTCCAGCCAAAACAAAAATATGGAACGGTGCTTTCGCCCGGTTTTCATAAAATTCCATCCTGCACCTCCTCTCGCTGTCGATGGCCTATCATCGCCGGGCGCAGGCTTTACAATACAGATGCAAAATGTACTTTTATTTAACATACAGATTCGCTAAAACGGAATCTGCACGGTGCTTTTTACGTCCATCTGTATGGGTTCAGGCATCTGTATGGTGAATAAAGGGGATACAGTGATGACACGCTACCAGCATCTGGCGAATCTGCTCGCCGAACGCATTGAGCAAGGGCTCTATCGGCAGGGGGAGAAACTGCCCTCGGTACGTGCGCTGAGCCAGGAGCACGGCGTCAGTATCAGCACCGTGCAGCAGGCCTATCAGACGCTGGAGACGCAGCAGCTCATCACGCCGCAGCCCCGATCCGGTTATTTTATTACTCCACGCAAAGCCCAGCCTCCCGTCCCGGCAATGACGCGCCCGGTCCAGCGCCCGGTGGATATTACCCAGTGGGATCAGGTGCTGGATTTATTGAGTGCCCGCGGTGACAAATCCATTACCGCCTTCGGTGGCGGTTCCCCGGACGTCACGCAGCCCAGCCTGAAACCGCTGTGGCGCGACATGACCCGCGCCGTTCAGCACAGCACCAGCGATATTTTCAGCTATGACACCCTGCCGGGCCGCCGCGAGCTGCGCGAACAAATCGCCCGTCTGATGCTGGATGGCGGCACCGTAGCCACTTCTGAAGATATCGTTATCACCAACGGCTGCCACGCGGCGTTGTCCATTGCGCTGTTAGCAGTGTGCGTGCCGGGTGATATCGTCGCCGTGGAATCGCCCTGTTATTACGGCACCATGCAGCTGCTGCGCGGGTTTGGCATCAAAACGATTGAGATCCCAACCGATCCGCAAACCGGGATCAGCATTGAAGCGCTGGAGCTGGCCCTCGAGCAGTGGCCGGTGAAGGGCGTGATCCTCGTGCCGAACTGCAACAATCCGCTCGGCTTTATCATGCCCGATGCCCGCAAGCGGCAAATCCTGGCTCTGGCGCAGCGCCACGACATCGTGATTTTTGAAGATGATATCTACGGCGAGCTGGCGAATGACTATCCGCGCCCGCGCACGATCAAGTCCTGGGATATCGACGGCCGGGTGCTACTGTGCAGCTCCTTCACCAAAACGGTCGCGCCGGGGCTGCGCGTCGGCTGGATTGTGCCGGGCCGCTATTACGACAGGGTGCTGCATATGAAATACGCCACCAGCGCGACCAACGTTCCGGTCACTCAGCTGGCGGTGGCAGCATTTATCCGCGACGGCCATTACCATCGCCACGTTCGCCGGATGCGGCAGATTTATCACAGCAACATGGAAACCTATACCTGCTGGATCCGCCAGTATTTCCCCTGCGATATCTGCGTGACGCGCCCGCAGGGCGGCTACATGCTGTGGGTTGAGCTACCGGAAATCGTCGATATGGTCTGCGTCGCAAAACAGCTGTGCGAGATGAAAATCCAGGTCGCACCGGGCTCGCTGTTTTCCGCGTCGGGCAAATACCGTAACTGCTTACGCATCAACTGCGCATTGCCGACCACGGAAACGCACCGCTGCGTGATGGAGAAACTCGGCGAAGCCATTCATAAGGCTATGGAGTAAGCGGGTTCGTCAGTCGAAAAAGACCATACCGGCATACGGTTTTGCACGGCATGCCGCCAGGCGCTGTGCAAGATTGCCGACGTGAAGTTCCAGACGATGGCCGTCGGGATCGAGAAAATAGTGCGATGCGCCTTCACTTCGGTTCTGTTTCCATACCACCGCACCAAACGTTTCAAGTTGCTTCACCACGTTCGGGAAATCCTCCGCAGAGAGTGAAAAAGCATAATGGGTATAATCCCGCTTATCCGTCACTGCGGCGTCCTGCGACAAACAAAGCCATAAGTCGCCACAGCTAAAATAGGCTCCCTGCTCCCAGCGCGCATGGAGCTTCATACCGGGAAGCTGTTGATAGAAGACAATACTTTGGTCGATATTGGTTACCGCAAGCGTCAAATGATTCAGGCCGGTCAGCATAGTGTTTTATCCCTCAGCACGATTCAGAGGGGTCAGAATAGCAGACCCGCAACGGGCCTGCCGGAGACAAACTGACGCTAAATCTCTTACCCGGCCAGGGCTTCTGCCATTTCATCCATCAGCGCGAGCTCTTCCCTGCTCAGCAGCTTCTCGATATTCACCAGCACGATCATCCGGCTTTCCAGCACCCCAAGGCCGAGCAGATAGCGGCTGGAAAGCACAGACGCCACATCCGGGGTCGGTTTGATCTGATCGGCATTCATCGACAGCACATCCGCCACGCCGTCCACGACAATGCCTACCACGCGATCGTTAAGGTTCAGGACGATCACCACCGTGCTATCGTCATCTTCCGTAAACGGCAGCTGGAAGCGCACGCGAAGATCGACGATAGGCACGATCACGCCCCGCAGGTTGGTAACGCCGGAGATAAAGTCAGGTGAGTTCGGGATCCGCGTCACACGATCGCAGCCGCGAATTTCCTGTACTTTCAGGATCTCAATGCCGTACTCCTCCGCACCGAGACGAAAGACCAGATACTCCTGCGCCAGGGCATCGGGACCGTCAAATTTGTTGTTCATGGCTGGCGTCATGCTGTTACTCCTTCCACGCCGGACGTCAACCGGTCGCTGTTTCTGTGTCGATGGGTGAGCGTCATCATTTCCACCACGTCGAGGATCAGCGCCACGCTGCCGTCCCCGAGAATTGTGGCGGCAGACACGCCCGGTACTTTTCGGTAGTTTTGCTCAAGGTTCTTCACCACCACCTGCTGCTGGCCGATTAGCTGGTCGACCCACAGCGCGTAGCGGCAGCCTGCACTTTGCACAATCACCACAATGCCTTCTTCTGTGGCGCTCTCTCCGGCAATGGAGAAACGCTCACGAAGATTGACCAGCGGCAAATATTCGCCGCGCACCTGCAGCAGACGCTGTTCACCAACGAAGCGGCAGAGCATTTCTTCTTTTGGTCGCAGCGATTCCATCACTGCGCTAAGCGGCAGGACGTAAATCTCTTCTCCGGTCTTCACCAGCATGCCGTCAAGGATAGCCAGCGTCAGCGGCAGAATAATACGCACGGTCGTGCCTTCATCAGGCTTTGAGAGCACATCTACGTGCCCGCCCATCGCCAGAATGTTGCGTCGGACCACGTCCATGCCGACCCCGCGCCCGGAAACATCCGTCACGCTCTCCGCCGTCGAGAATCCGGCGGCAAAGATCAGCATCCAGACCTCGTCATCACTGAGCGTATCGCTGACGCTCATACCCTGCGAGCGGGCTTTGGCGAGGATCTTCTCCCGGTTAAGCCCCGCGCCGTCGTCGCTCACTTCAATGACGATATTGCCGCCGTGATGTTCAGCGGAGAGCGTCAAATTGCCGACCGGCGATTTCCCCTTCGCCACGCGGGCCTCTTTCGCTTCAATCCCGTGATCGAGGCTGTTGCGCACCAGATGAGTCAGGGGATCGATAATCTGTTCAATCAGGCTCTTATCAAGCTCCGCCGACCCGCCGTTCAGCGTCAATTCGATCTCTTTATTCAGCCTGCTGCCCAGATCGTGAACCAGCCGCGGGAAGCGACTGAACACGTAATCCATCGGCATCATGCGGATAGACATCACCGACTCCTGCAGCTCGCGGGTGTTGCGCTCCATCTGCGCCACGCAGCTCAACAGAAGGTCGTGGCTGGCAGGCTCCAGCGTGTTGGTCAGTTGGGAGAGCATCGCCTGGGTGATAATCAACTCGCCGACCTGGTTGATGATTTGGTCAACCTTGCTGACCGCCACGCGAATACTGCCCGACTCCTGATTCGCCGCCCGCGGTGCGCTTGCCGGGCGGGCCGGTGCCGCCACGGGGACGGCCTCCGCTACCGTTTGCGGCACGCTGACAGCAGGTGCAGGCGCTGCGGCTTCGGCGGCGCAGACAGGCGCAATCGCAATCTGCGAGGCATCCAGCACAAAGCACAGCACGGCGGTGATGTCGTCGGCCGAGGCGTTGGTCGACAGCGTCACCGTCATGCTGCTGGCGGTGGTTTCGGCCTGAAGAATTTCGCCCAAATGGGCCAGCTCTTCGCGCAGCAGCGCCTGCTCCTCACTTTCAACCCGGCTTAGAGTCACGCACAGCATGGTTTCCCCGGCGCTGACGACGGGTGCGGCTTGGGGGGTGAGCACCGGTTCGACAGCAGCGCCCTGCTCCTGCAACGCAATTTCTCTCAGGGCTTCACAGATATAGCGGAAACTCGCCTCATCGGGTTCCTGCGACGCCTGATAGGCTTCCAGCTGCGCTTGCATAATGTCCTTACTTTCCAGAAATAAGTTAATGATCGACCGGGTAAGCTGAAGCTCATCGCTGCGCGCCTGATCGAGCAGGTTCTCCAGCAGGTGAGTCGTCTCCTGCAACGCAACAAAACCGAAAGTCCCGGCACCGCCTTTTAATGAGTGGGCGGCGCGGAAGATGGCGTTAAGCTGCTCTTTGTCCGGCGAGATTAAATCGAGCTGAAGCAGTTGCTGTTCCATTTCGGCCAGCAGTTCTTCCGCCTCAGTAAAGAAAATCTGTGAAAAATCATTCATGTCCATCGGTATAACCCTGCACCGGTTTTACCGATGTATTTTGCGACGGTGTATTTTCCATCAGGATCTCCTGCTCTTTCGGCTTGCTGAGCACCAGAATGCTGATTCGACGGTTCTTCGGATTATCCGGGGCGACATCCTCCAGCGGCATCCGGCTGGCGGTGCCGATCACGCGTAAAAAGCGCTCGTCGCTCAGCCCGGCGCTGACCAGAACCCGGCGTGCGGCATTAGCACGTCCGGAGGAGAGTTCCCAGTTGCTGTAGCCGCCGTCGCCGCCCGCGTAGGGCAGAGAATCGGTGTGCCCGGTCAGGCTCAGCTTGTTCGGCAGCTCGTTGAGCAGCGGCACCAGCGCCTGCAAAATCCCGTTCATATACTGCTCCGGGCGCTCGCTGCCCACCTTAAACATCGGGCGGTCTTCGGTGTCCGTAATCTGGATAAGCAGGCCATCGTTGGTCAGCGTCAGCAGGATGTTGGATTTAAAATTATTGAGCCGCGGATCGGTTTCGATCATCGCCTGTAGCTTCTCTTTGGCCTGGCGCAGGCTCTGCACGCGCTTTTGCCGCTCCATACTGTCGAGCTTGCCCTTATACACTTCGCCTTTCTGCTTGATAGGGTCATCACCCCCACCGGGGATCACGCTATCGCTGAGGCTGGTCTTATCGCCGTTGGCCATTGACGGCTTGAGCGGCATTCGGAAGTAGTCGGCGATCAGCTCCCGCTGCATATCGGTTGACTGGGAAAGCAGCCACATCACCAGGAAGAATGCCATCATCGCGGTCATAAAATCGGCGTAGGCAATTTTCCAGGTGCCGCCGTGATGCTCGCGTTTCTTCTTTTTGCGCTTGCGCGCAATGATCACCGGGGATCCATTTTTCATGCGGCAGCATCCGTGGCTTTGGCTTTGATGGTGGCGTTGGATTTTACTTCACGCACATGATCTTCCAGCTCTTCAAACGACGGGCGCTCGCTGGTGAAAATGGTTTTACGGCCAAACTCTACCGCTATCTGCGGCGCATAGCCGTTGAGGCTGGAGAGCAGCGTGACCTTAATACATTGCAGGATTTTGACCTGATCGGTGCTCTTCTGGCGCAGCAGAGTGGCCAGCGGCAGGACGAAGCCGTAGGCGATAAGAATACCGAGGAAGGTACCGACCATCGCGTGGGCAATCAGCATCCCGAGTTCCGCCGCCGGTCGGTCCGCCGCGCCGAGGGCGTTCACCACGCCCATGACCGCCGCCACGATGCCGAACGCCGGGAAGGCGTCGCCGACCGTGTTCAGGCTGTGTGCCGGGACTTCCAGCTCTTCTTCGCAGGTTTCAATCTCTTCGTCCATCAGCGCTTCAATTTCATGCGAGTTCATGCTACCGCCGATCATCAGGCGGAAGTAATCGAGGACGAAGTTACTGAGCATCGGGTCGCTCAGCAGGCGTGGGTAGGCACTGAAAATATCGCTCTCTTGTGGATTTTCGATATCCTTTTCCAGCGACATCAGGCCCTGCACGCGGCTTTTGGAGAGCAGCAAAAACAGCAGCGCCATCAGATCCATATACACGGCTTTGTTATAGCGGCGGCCGACAAACAGCTTCACCACCGCGCGGCCGGTAGCCTTGAGTGATTTGACGTTATTGCCAACGATAAACGCCCCCACGCCAGCGCCGCCGATAATCAGCAGCTCCACCGGCTGGAACAGGGCCGCCATTTGGCCACCCGCCAGCATAAAACCACCAAAAACGGTCACAATAACAACAAGATAGCCAATGATAACTAACACAACTGCTCCTTTTTATTTCCTCTCTGATGCAGCCTGAAGCCGCATCATCTAAATGCCATCCTGTGTCCCGCAACCTGTCATTGGATCAGGCCGTGACCGCCATCTGCGGAGGCACCGCAAACGGGTTTGGCCGTTCGCTGTGACTCACCTGCGATTTCTTAAACGCACGCGACGGTGGGCTGCACAGGCTGCAGGTAAACGGGTTTTTGATGAACTCCGTCGTGACCACAAAGTTGCCCTGGCAAACGTTGCAGGCTTTGTGGGAAATAATGCCGCAATCAATAAAACGTAATAATGTCCAGGCGCGGGTCAGACCCAATACCGGCTTCTCATCCGCCGAGGTGCTGCACTGCTCCAGATATAAGCGGTACGTTTTCATCAGCGTCTCAATCGGACGCGCCTTTGTCGTCTGTTTCAAATAGAGGTAAATGTTATAAAACATCGACGAATGAATATTTTGTTCCCAGGACATAAACCAGTCCTCGGAAAAAGGCAGCATGCCTTTTGGCGGCGGACAGCCACGCAATTCTTTATACAGACGTAAAAGACGACGACGGCTTAACGACGTTTCAGATTCCAGAACCTGCATCCGTGCGCCCAGCGAAATTAATCCCATCGCGATATTTACATCTTCAATTTCTTGCAGCAGGCTTTTCTCACACATTCCAGCCACCTCGCTCTGCGACAACCGGATCTTCGCTCAGAGAATTAAGCAAATTGGTCGATAAAATAATCCCGGTATGAATTTGCTGCAGCGCTTCAATACGTGAATCTTTGGTCAGATTTTCAATCACCACTTCATCGTCAACGCGTAAACGACAAATCAATTGATTGGTCGCCGCCAGCTTCATTAATTGTGGCAGAGACAGCTCTTTCAAATTATCAATCGTTCCTTCCGCCAGCCCCAGGCGAAAACCGGCGGCAAATTTATCCTGGCGAATTAACTGCTGAGCGAGCAGCAGGTAAGACAAATTGATATCGTGGATATGTTGTAAGTACTCATCAAAGTTAGACACAGAAAACGCCTCAATATTCATCAGCCATACGCTGGCAGAGTCAACAATGGTAATTAAGATTACCGGACTGATGCAGAGGATCTTTTGGCATTGAGATGTCTGAGCCCCACGAAGGAATAACTCAGTCAATTATCAAATTTTCAATTCAATGCCAAAGGATGGCTGCACCGTGAAACTGAGAAAATCATATCCACTAAGAAATTTCCGTACAACGGCCCAGAAAAGCCCTACAGGCACGTTAACCACACAACCAACTGATTAAATTGACAAAATAGAGATGTTAAACCTTCTTAATTGTCAGAATGTTAACATAAATCATTCAGGTTAAAGGTGATTAACAATGTTAATGTTATCCTGATGTTATTACTTTGCTTCATGATCCATACGACTTCGTAACCGTTTTATCGCCAGGCTGTGCAATTGGCTGACCCGCGTCTCGGTAATATCCAGTACCAGTCCTATCTCTTTCATGTTCAAATCCTGCTGATAGTACAATTGCAGAATGCGCTGTTCTCGTTCCGGGATCACCCGAATATGCTCGGCGATATTCTCAATCAAATTTTGCTGTATCGCATCGTTCACCGGATTTAATGCGGCATGTTCATCCCCGCAGTTCTCCCACGTATCAGCAAAATTTTCCTGGAGTTCATCCATCGAGTACATCTGGCTGCTGTTATTATCCGCCAGCATCTGATGAAACTCTTTTAGCGACACGCCCATCCGTTCAGCAATATCGACTTCGGTGGCCTCGCCCCCTTTTTCCTGTTCAATTTGCTTAATGATGGCGCTAATTTCCCGCGAGTGCGTTCGCACCCGTCGCGGCACCCAGTCACGCTCTCGTAATTCATCCAGCAATGACCAACGTACACGTTGTGTAATCCAGGCACTGAGCGTCACGCCTTTTTTAGGATCGAAATTTTCAATCGCCCCTAAAAAACCCATGGCCCCGGCCTGAATAAGATCATCCAGCTCGACGCTAGCGGGCAGGCGCTTTTGCAAACGCAATGCTTCCTGCCGTACTAAGCCATGGTATTTCGACCATAATGCCGTTTTGTCTTCCAGCCCTTCAGCCGTATATATGCCGTCCACGTTCCCTTCCACCCTATATTCTCAGCGAGAATTATCCGGTGAAAATGGGCATTCAAATAGTGCGATAAGCTTTTATAAAAATGCCCAATCTGTTCCTTCAGACACGATGATTTTCTATGTTCAGAATAACCACGAGAACTGCCGATATTTATATACGTAAAGTCCTTATCAGAACGTTTCCCACTGCGCGTTCTCTTTATCGATAGTCACCGTATGACGCGAAGCGGTGCTCCCTTCCGGCGGCTGTTTTTTCGCCACTACACCTTCGCTGCTCAGCACAAACTGTGCCACCAGCTGTTCCAGCGAATCGGACTGCACTTCCAGCTCACCTGCGGCAAGGGCAGCTTCTTCCACCATCGCGGCGTTCTGCTGGGTCACCAGATCCATCTCATTGACCGCCTGAGAAATCTGATTGATGCCCGCGCTCTGCTCATCGGAAGCCGAGGTGATTTCGCCCATAATCTGCGTCACCTGCGCCACGGAGCTGACAATCTCCTGCATCACGGCGCTGGCCTGTGTCACCTGACGCGAACCGGTGTCCATATTATTGACGCAGACGTTGATCAGCTGATTAATCTCTTTCGCCGCATCGGCGCTGCGTTTGGCGAGGTTACGCACCTCTTCTGCCACCACTGCAAAACCGCGCCCCTGCTCACCGGCACGCGCAGCCTCGACCGCGGCGTTCAGCGCCAGGATATTGGTCTGGTTCGCAATGCTGTCGATAACGCTGATGATGTCGGCAATCTGACGCGAGCTGTTGGTGATTTGCACCATGATGCTTTCCAGACTCTTCATCGCTTCGCCGCCGTGCTCGGCGTTGTTGCTCGCACTTTCAGCCAGCTGACGCGCCGCATGGGCGTTATCGGCATTCTGACGTACGGTGGTTTTGATCTGTTCCATGCTGGCCGCGGTTTCCTGCAATGCCGCCGCCTGCTCTTCGGTACGCGAAGAGAGGTCGTTATTGCCGTGGGAAATTTCCTGCGCGCTGCTGTGAATGTGCTGCACGCTCTGGCGAATGCCGAGAATGGTGCCGGTCAGTGAGGTCCGCATCAGCTCCAGCTCGTTGAGCATTTTGCCTATTTCATTGTCGCTGCCGGTTTCCACCGCGTTGCTCAGATCGCCTGAGGCCACTTTTCTCAGCACCGCGACGGTCGATTCCATGCGGCGCACCAGGGTCTGACGCAGCCAGTAACGCACCGCTAACAGCATGGCAATGGCCATAATCACCACGGCAATACCGACGCTAATCATCCGGTGATAATCGCTTTCAGCCTCATCGATATAGCTCTGGCTGTGACGGGTCGTTTCGGTTTTATAGCGATCGATTTTCTCACGCAGCATGGTACGCAGCCCCATTTCACTTTCCAGCGAACCGCTGTACTCCTGCGGACGGTGCAGATAGTCCATGCGCGCTAACGCGACCGCATAAACTGTTTCAAAGGCGAGCTTTACGTCTGCAGCCGCTTTCTCTTCCTGCGGGGTATTAAACGGAGACGACATGAACGCGTCCATTTTTTCCTGCGCGGATTTGAGGATCCCCTGAGTATTTTCCACCAGCTTGCCCGGCAGCGCATCGCCGTGTGAGGAAAGCAGCATCAGGCCATTGATGTTCGCCAGCGCGGCGCTGATATTGTAGGCCGCATCGCGCATCTGATCGTTATTTTCCGAGGCGACCAGAATACGTTTGAAATTGTTGTTATTCGACATAGAGTTAGAGACCGAGAAGGCCGTCACTCCGAAAAGAGTAATCGCAAACAGACCGATAATCAGGCTGATGGCGGTATAAATTTTGAGCTTATTTAACATGACCGTTATCGCTCGCGACAGACAGCACCGGCCGTGTGCCGCAAGCACCTATATAGTGAAGAGAAGAGAGAAAGCGCGTTACTTATTAAACAAATTCATTTTCTGCATCGACTGGAACACCAGCATCGATGCGTTCAGCGCGTATTCCGACATTTTTGAATCCATAATCAGCGACGTCATGGTGCCGTAGTCGGAACCAATGGCGTTTTGCACTTTGATGATGGTGTCGTTAATCAGGTTGTCGCCGGTCAGATCGAGCGCATCAAGCTGCTGCATATTGGTCCCGAGCTCCGCCTGCGCCTTGCCCAGCCGTTCAATGCCGCCGCGCACGGCCTCGCTTGCGACGCTCAGCGCGGCCTTCAGCGCGTCTTCATCGATAGGCTCACGCAACAATTCCTCTATTGCGCCATCAAGGTCACCAAAGATATCGCCGAACACCTCACTGCCAAGATGGCTGACCTGCATTTCGGTGTTATCGGTGATAGTTTGCTTACGCACCGCACCGCCACCCATATAGGTGCCATCGTCGCTGAACGCCGGAGCATCGGTCTTGAAACCGGAGAAAATATAGCGCCCGTTGCCGTCGCGGCTATTGGCTAAATCCATCAGGTTGGCACGGATACCGGCAATCTCTTTGCCGAATGAGTGCAAATCATCCTCGTTCCAGGTCCCGTTTTGGGCCGAGACGATTTTTTCGGTCAGGCTGGTGGTCAGCAGGTTGCCGACCGAGCTTAAGATATGATCTTCATGCTCCATGGCGCTGCGGGCATCGCCGCGTGCGCTGCGGTACATTTCGAGCTTCGCCAGCGCGTCCTGATATTTCACCGCATCCGTCGCCCCTTTCGGGTCGTCCGACGCGCGCAGCAGCGATTTACCGGCGGTGAGACGCAGATAGACGTCGTTGTTATCACTGACGCGCTTCGACATGCTCTCAGCGCTTTGTTTAAACATATAAAGCGTACTTAATCGCATCCTGTATTCCCTTATCTAATCGAAAGCAGCGTGTCAAACAGTGAGGTCGCGGTTTGCAGAATTTGCGAGTTCGCCTGGTAATACTGGTAAAACATCGCCAGGTTGACGTTCTCTTCGTTCATATCCACCCCGGTCAACGCCTGCTTGGTGTTGTACTTGGTATCAAGATCGATTTCCGCAGAGGTCAGCCCCGACTGCACCGCACGGGCGTTAGCCCCGATGGTGCCGACCAGCTTGGTATAAGCCCCGGTCAGGGTGTCACCGCCGACCAGCTTCTCATCCTGAATTTTCAGCAGCAGGGTCAGGTTGTCGTGATCGCCCGGGCCACCCTCTTCATCGCCCGCCGCGGCAAGTTTGTCCGCGCTGTCAATTGCCCGGCCAATGCCTTCCGCCATTCCCGCCATTGGGTTCAGCGTGAAGCTGTCACCGTCGGCAACGCCCGCCGGAAGATCAATCTGCACACCTTCAAAGGTCAGGGTTGGCTGCATACCTGGCATGACTTCCGCCTCAACAGTTCTGCCGTCTGCGGTGGTCACCGTCCAGCTTCCGCCCTCAAAGCTGATGATGTAATCGTCTGCCCTGACCCTCGACGGGTCCGTCACCCGAATGCTGTCCATCTTGCCAGTGCCGGCATTGCCGTTGCTGGCACGGGCCTTGATGTCCGGCAGCGAGAACAGCGGTTCACCCGGGTCCCCATTCCGATCGAAACCTTGCGTATGCTGCTCGTTGAAGCGGGTCGCCATCTGGAAGGCAATCTGGTTCAGCTCATTGCGGGCAACGGTCAGGTCTTCATTGCGGAACTTAAACAGCCCGGCGAGACGGCCCTGGGTAATGCTGCTTTCGTTAATCGGCGAAGCCTTGCCGTCACTGCCCACGTAGGAGACGATGGTTTTGTTCGGATCGCTGGCGGACGGTGAGGTTTCCAGCTTGTAAGACGTCCCGCCGGAGACCAGCGGACGACCGTCGGCAAGAGTGACGTCAACGCGACCGGTAATTTTGTTTTCGGCTACATCAATACCAATCTGCTCGCTCAGCTTTTCCAGCAGCGCATCACGCTGGTCCAGCAAATCGGCTGGCGGCGTGCCGTTCTGCCCCTGAATACGCTCCAGTTGAGTGTTGATTTCCGCCAGCTGTTCCGTGTAGCTGTTGATGTCTTTCGCGGTCTGCTCAATATGGGTATTGGTGCTTTTTTCCAGACCCGACAGGCGTTTACCGCTTTCGTTAAAACGCTGGGTCAGCGCCCCGAGGGAGTTAAATACCGCCGAGCGGGACGGGCCATCGCTGGCGTTGCCTTCCAGGGTCGCCATCGCTTTGAACAGGTTGTTCAGCGATACCGAGACGTTATCCGACTCGTTGCCGAGCATATCGTCGATATCGGAGAGCTGTTCATGGCGGCCCTGAAGCGCCGACCAGTTTGAGATGGAGCCGCGCAGCTGGTTGTTGGCAAACGCATCGTACGCACGCTGCACGCCATTGACCTTCGCGCCGTAGCCGTAAAAGCCGTTGGGGGTCGCCAGGCCGCCGGATTCCGCGATAATAATATCGCGACGGCTGTAGGTCGGGGACATGCCGTTGGTCAGGTTGCTGCCGACCACGCTGATTGCCGCCTGGGCCGTACTCAGGCCGCTTCTCGCTAAACTAAAGAGATTATTCATAACAATCCAACAGGTTTCGTGGTTGATGACCGGGGGACTCTGCCGGTCAAAAAAATCAGTGTTCTGTTTATTTCATCGGTGATTGCGGCATTCTCTAAAACGACTTTGCTAAAAAAGTTTCGATAAATCGTTCTGGTAGGCGGCAACCCCTTGCTGAATATCGCCTTTTACCTTCTGAATGATGGTAATCAGCTTTTTCGCATACGCCGGATCGGTGGCGTAGCCGCCCGCCTGCAGCGCCTTCGCGCCCTGCTCCGGCGTGCTCGATTGCACCACGTTGCTGTAGCGAGGATTTTTGGTCAGCAGCTTCGCGTAGTCGGCCAGCGCGTGTTCGTAGGAGTCGTAGACGCGGAACGCCGCTTTCACCTTGCGCTTCACGCCATTGATGTATTCTGTGGTGGTGATTTCGGTGGTTTTACCCTCCCAGCCGCCGGTGGCCTTAATACCAAACAGGTTGTGGCTCGGCTTGCCGTCCGCCGCCGGAATTTCCCGCCGCCCCCAGCCGGATTCCAGCGCCGCCTGGGCGAGGATCAGCTGCGGGTGCAGGCCACTTTGCTGCGCCGCCACCTGGGCCGGGCGCATCAAACGGGCGATAAACGGATGCGCGCCTTCCGCAGGCTGGGCAAAGGAGACCGGGGCAGGTAAACGCATCGGCCCGGTGGCAGGACGGGCCTCAGAAAGCGATGCGCCCGGCAGCGCGAGCGGGTCGCGGCCAGGCGTTGCGGTGACGGCTTCACCCTCGCCGCCAAGCTGGCGGACAATCAGGTTGGCAAAGCCGAGCTGGCCGCTCCCGGCGATGTTTTGCGCCACCTGCTGATCGTGCATCGCGGTGAACATCTCCGAGGACTGGCTGCTCATCAAATCGCCCTTGATGGTGGCATCGCGCATGCTTTTCATCATCATCTGCACGAAGACGCCTTCCATCTGCTGCGCCGCCGCCTTCAGCGCGCCGGGCGCTGCACGCCCGGCCTCACGCTTAAGCACATCCAGCGAGCGCACGTCAAAGGCCGGGCGGTCAAAACGGTCGAGTTCCTTCATCAGTTGGTCTCCAGTTTCGCCCTCAGGCAACCGGCGTTTTTCATCGCCTGCAAAATCGACATCAGCTCGTTCGGCGTGGCGCCCAGGTTGTTCAGCGCCCGGATGACGTTGTTGAGATCGGTACTGCTGCGCACGTTCTGCAACGCGCCCCCGCGATCGCGCACCGAGATATCGGTCTGCGGCACCACCACCGTTTCACCGCCGCCAAACGGCGTATCCGGCTGGCTGACCACGTTGTTCTGCGTCACTTCTACCGTCAGCGAGCCGTGCGCCACGGCGCAGGTGTCGAGCGTCACATGGCGGTTCATCACCACCGAGCCGGTGCGCGAATTGATAATGACCTTCGCATCCTGCACGCTGACCTTCACGGGAATATCCTGGATATTGGCAAGGAATCGCACCCGCGACGGGCCATCGGCCGGGGCAAACAGCCGCACCGTACGCGCATCTTCCGGGATAGCCGCGCCGCCGCTGTAGCGACGGTTGATCTCATCGCTGATAAGCTGGGCCAGGGAGAAATCGGACTCATTGAGCTGCAAACGCACCACGCTCTGGGCGGCGAAGTCGTTCGGCACTTCACGCTCGACCGTTGCGCCGCCGCTGATGCGCCCGCCGTTGAGCTGGTTCACCTGCACGCGGCTGCCGCCCGCCTGCGCGCCTGCGCCGGAAATCAGCACGTTACCCTGCGCCATGGCGTAAATCTGGTTATCCGCCGCCTTCAGCGGGGTCATCAACAGCGTGCCGCCGCGCAGGCTTTTGGCGTTGCCGAGTGACGAAACCACGATGTCAATTTTGTCGCCCGAGCGGGCGAACGGCGGCAGTTCGGCGGTGACCATTACCGCAGCGATGTTTTTCAGCTGCATGTTGGTGCCCGGCGGCACGGTAATGCCGAGCTGCGAGAGCATATTGTTGAGGCTCTGGCCGGTAAACGGCGCCTGCATGGTCTGGTCGCCGGTGCCGTCAAGCCCGACCACCAGGCCGTAGCCCATCAGCGAGTTGGAGCGCACACCCTGCACGGTCACCAGGTCGCGAATACGCTCCGCCTGCGCCACTTTTGGCACGGTGAGCATCATGCCGTAGAGCATCATGCTGATAAAAAACAGGACAAATTCTTTTTTCATGGCGATATCAGAAAGGTGAAATGTTCAGGAACAGGCGTTGCAGCCAGCCCATAGTCTGCGCTTCGTTGATATAGCCGTTGCCGACATATTCGATGCGCGCATCTGCCACCTGAGTGGACGGCACGGTATTGCTGCCGCTGATCGTGCGGGGGTTAACCACCCCGGAAAAGCGGATGAACTCGGTACCCTGGTTGATGGCGATTTGCTTCTCGCCCACTACGCGCAGGTTGCCATTGGGCAGCAGCTGATTGACCGTCACGGTGATGGTGCCGGTGAAGGTGTTACGCGCCGCCGCGCCGCCTTTGCCCGCAAAATCGTTTTTACCTTCGGCTTCGAAATCGGCTTTGCCATCGCCCAGCCAGCTGTCGAGCTTGGTCGGTACGGCAATCAGCCCCATTCCGGCCGATCCATTACGGTTGGCACTGGAGGAGGAGCTCTTGCTGGCGCTAACGTTCTCCTGCAACAGGATAGTCAGCGTATCGCCAACGTTGCGCGGACGGCGGTCTTCGAACATCGGCTGATAGCCGTAGTTCATGCCCTGACCGGCCATAAACAGCGAGCCGCCGGTCGCAACCGGTGCCATCGGTAATGGCTCTGCGGAGGTCGGTCCATCCACCAGAGGTTTTTGTAAAATATGCGCACAGCCGCTCAGCAGTAGCGTACTGACCAGCAGCAGCGAGCGCGGCGTGCGGAACAGAGAGGAAATCAAAAGTGTTTTCATGTCAGTGTCGATAAAAGTCTGACCGCCGCTAAACATCGCGGCGGCCAGAGAGAGGACATTACAGCTGGGAGAGCCGTTGCAGCATCTGGTCGGACGCTGAAACCGCTTTGCTGTTGATCTCATAGGCGCGCTGCACCTGAATCATGCTCACCAGCTCTTCCGCCACGTTGACGTTGGAGGTTTCGACGTAGCTCTGCTTCAGGGTGCCCGCATCTTCGAGGCCCGGGTTCAGCTCGTTCGGCGCGCCGGAGGCCTGGGTTTCGCGATACAGGTTGCCGCCAATGCTTTCGAGGCCCGCTTCGTTGACGAAGGTCGCCAGGGTCAGCTGACCGATTTGCTGCGGCTCCGCCTGGCCCGGCACGGTGGCGCTGACGATGCCGTCAGGGCTGATTTCCAGCTTTTTGGCATCTGCCGGTACGGTGATCCCCGGCTGAATCGGATGCCCGTCGGCGTTCACCAGCTGGCCGTTTTCGTTTTTGTCGAAATGGCCGTCACGGGTGTAGGCGGTGCTGCCGTCCGGCATCTGCACCGGGAAGAAGCCTTTGCCTTCAATTGCCACGTCCAGCTCGTTGCCGGTCGGGTTGAAGCCGCCCTGGGTATGCACCCGCTGGGTAGAGACCGGACGCACGCCGGTACCTAACTGCAGGCCGCTTGGCAGCGACGTCTGCTCGGAGGCCTGAGCCCCTGGCTGGCGCATGGTCTGATACAGCAGGTCCTGGAATACCGCCCGCTGGCGCTTAAATCCGTTGGTGTTGACGTTCGCCAGGTTGTTGGAGATAACGTCCATATTGAGCTGCTGTGCTTCCAGCCCGGTTTTTGCAATCCATAAAGAACGGATCATGTATGACTCCTCGGTGGGCGATTAGCTCACGCTTAATAGCTGATTGGCCTTCTGGGCGTTCTCATCGGCGGTACGGATAACCTTCATGTTCATCTCGAAACCGCGTGAGATGGCGATCATCTCGGTCATCGCTTTCACCGGGCTGACGTTGCTGCCTTCCAGCGCTTCCGGGCTCAGACGCAGCGTTTCGTCCTGGGCCAGGGTCCCGGCGTAGGCCCGAAACACGCCGTCGTCGCCATGCATCAGCTGACTCTGAGTGGCGGACACCATTTTCAGACGCCCGACCGGCGCAACCGCCGTCGGGTCATCGCCTGCGCCAAGCGCCGAGATGGTGCCGTCGGCGGCAATGGTCACTTCGCTCTGCGGCGGCACGGTCAGCGGTGCGCCGTCGCCCATTAGCGGCTTGCCGTTGACGCTCAGCGCGCCTTCGTTGTCCACTTCAATGCCGCCGTTGCGGGTGTAGCCTTCGCTGCCGTCCGCTAACACCACCGCCAGCCAGCCGTTTTGCGGCAGGGCCACGTCGAGGCTACGTCCGGTGTGGGTCACCGGGCCCATGGTGTTGTCATGAAACGGCGTGGATTCGGCCACCAGCGCACGGGTGCGCAGGGTTTCCCCTTCGATGGGCACCGCGCGATGCGCGGACATCTGGGCGCGAAAACCGGCGGTGGAGCTGTTCGCCAGATTGTTTGAGGTCACCGCCTGGCGGTTGAGCGCCGCATTGGCGGCGCTCATGGCGGTATAAATTGCGCGATCCATCGTCGGCTATCCTTAACGCAGGTTCACCAGCGTCTGGAGAAGCTCCGACTGGGTTTTGATGGTCTGGGAGTTCGACTGGTAGTTACGCTGATAAACGATCATGTTGACCATCTCATCGCCCAGTTCGACGTTGGACTGCTCAAGCATCCCGCCCTTCATCGAACCGAAGCTGCCGCTGCCTGCTTCACCAAAGAATGGCTGGCCGGACTGCGGGGTTTCGCTCCAGACGTTGTTGCCCTGCGGCGACAGACCACCGCTGTTGGCGAAATCGGCCAGCACGATCTGCGCTACGGTCAGGCGTTCGCCGTTGCTGTAGGTCGCAACCACTTCGCCGTTATCACCAATCTGGAAGGTCTGGTATTTGCCCGGTGCCCGTCCGTCCATTTTGTCGGTCTTGATGGTGTTATCCCCGGCAATCTGGGTGATGGAGGACAGGTCCAGATTAAGGGCCAGCGCACGGGAACCATTAAGCGGATCCCCGCCCACGAGAATGGAATCAATTGCCCCGGTCAGCTTCCCATCTTCATCGAATTTGATATTTGCCGACGTCACCCCATCATTAGCAGCTGTTGGCGAGCTTTCATCGCGGGCGTGCACTGTCCATTCCCCTTTGCCAGTCTGCACAAAGTAGAGCTTGACGGTGTGCTTGTTGCCGAGGCTGTCGGTGGCTTCGACCTGGCTTACGTAGTCGTAGGTCTTATCATCCTCATAATCGAAATCTTCGGTAATAAAATCTTCCGTTTTCGCCTTCAGGTTGCCGGCAATCGAGCCTGCGGTTGAGGCGACAGGCGGCATATCGTCGGTCGGGATCTGAATCGGGCCAATTGGCGCCCCCGGCGAAATCACCGGTGGCGTACCGGTGGCCTGATAGCCGGTCAAAAACAGGCCGTTGGTTTTGTTGTAGATATTGCCGTTAACGTCCTGTTCGAACTGGCCGTTGCGACCGTAAAACACGCCACCGCCTTCGTTGACCATGCGGAAGAAACCGCGCCCTTGCAGGCCGACGTCAAGGTTACGCCCGGTGCCCAGCAGGTTACCATCGTTAAAGTTCTGGGTAACGCCTGCCACCTGGACGCCCAGCCCCATCGTGCCAGCAAACACGTCAGAGAAAGCAATCGCGCCGGATTTAAAACCAACCGTCTGGGAGTTGGCGATGTTGTTGCCGACCACGTCGAGCGCTTTCGCCGCCGCGCTGAGGCCGCTCAGACCTTGTGAAAAACCCATAGTGAAATTCCTGAGAGTAAAAGTGAGTTATTTTTGGATAACGACCACGTCAGCCATGCCGATTGGATCGTGGTTAAGAAGGTGCAGCACCGCGCCACCCGGGGTCATGGTTACCCCTTCGACCAGCGCCTGCATCAGACCCGACACCTCCGGCTTCTCACCTTCTGCGTTTTTCGCATCAAAGGTGACGGTGTACTCGGTATCCGGTGCTGGGCCAGGATCCGGCTGGAAGTTCTGCAAATCGTCGAGGCTGAAGGTCTTGACCCCGGACTTCACGTTTTTGAGGTCCGCGGTGTAGGCCGTGCCATCTTCGGCGGTCAGGGTGACGGTCACCGTGTCCGCATCGCCGCCCAACAGGAAGCTGAAGCTGTCCGCTGCATTCTCGCCGTCCTGCGTAATACCGATGCCCGATCCGGTGGTGACTTTCGGATCGCCTTCTATCAGCACCGAACGACCCACCCAGGAGGCGGCACTCATGCTGCCAAGCTGGGCCATCATCGCCTGAACGTTGGCGACAGAAGAGTTCAGCTTCTCGACGCCCGCGGCGGTGTTGAACTGCGCCAGCTGGGCGGTGAGCTGGTTGTTATCCATCGGGTTGGTCGGATCCTGGTTTTTCATCTGCGCCACCAGCATCTTCATAAAGCTGTCGCTAAGGTCACCGGCGCTGGTGCCATCACCGTAACCGCTGCCGCTACCGCTGTTGTTAACGGAAGAAACTGCCATTTCTTATCCTTATTGACCAAGGGTCAGGGTTTTCAGCATCAGGGTCTTGGCGGAGCTCATCACTTCGACGTTGGCCTGATAGCTGCGGGAAGCGGAAATGGTGTTCACCATTTCGTTCACCACGTTGACGTTGGGCATACGCACGTAGCCCTGCTCATCCGCCAGCGGGTTGCCTGGCTCATACACCATCCGGTCCGGGGCGGTGCTTTCCACCACTTCGCTGACCCTCACGCCGCCTATGGCATCGCCTGCGGCAGCGTCAACTTCAAACTTCACCTGACGGGCGCGGTACGGCTGCCCGTCAGGCCCCGCCACGCTGTCGGCGTTAGCCATGTTGCTGGCGCTGACGTTGAGACGGCGGGACTGGGCGGCCATCGCCGAACCCGATATATCAAAAATACTAAATAACGACATGACGATTATCCCTGACTGAGTACGGTCATCATTTTCTTAATATCCGCACCGAGGAACGTCAGTCCGGATTGATATTTCACGGCGTTATCCGCGAAATTGATTCGTTCTCTGTCCATGTCCACGGTATTACCGTCAGCGCTGGGCTGATCGGGCACCCGATATAACAACTGCGGGTCATCAAAAGGCATCGCCTTTGCAGGAATATGCCGGTTTGCCGTTAATGAGAGAGAGACCGGTGATTTCGCCATGGAGGTGTTATCCATGGCGCTTTTTAACTGTTGAGTAAAATCAAGATCGCGCGCCAGGTAGCCCGGTGTATCCGCGTTGGCAATATTCGATGCCAGCACGTCCTGACGGCGCGTGAGCAGACTTAACGCTTGCTGTTGAAAGCGAAACGCATCATCAAGTTTATTGATCATAAATAGCGGCTCCTGCCTCGCTTTATCCAGAGTGCGATAGTGTAGACAGCGCTGGTGAAATATCACACTGCGAAGACCCGACAGAAATAAGCGCTTTTAACGTATTCGAAGAAAATATTTTGATGGGGAAAATGTGATGAATTTAAATGCCGACAAAAGTGCGCGCATTTGGCCCAATAAAAGCATTGGCAACACGTATATAATTTGACCATGAATATTAAGCGATCTGACTTTACGCTTATTTAAATAAGGCAACAAGATGAGAATTACCTTTTTCGCTCTCACCGCGCTGGCGCTGGCAATCACCACCCCGGCGCAGGCCAGCGTGCCGTCGGCACAGAGCGCAGAACAGCGGCTGCTGCTGAAGCTGAACGCGCTGTTTCAGCCGTCGGACAATCAGGACACTATCGCGCGCACCGTGGAACTGCTCGCCACCCCGCAGCAGGTTGCCGCACTCTGTGATGCCCCGGAGCTGAGCCTCACCGGCAACGATAGCCGCCTGACCGGTAAACGCACGGTGGCGGCCCGCTGCGGCAAGCGCAAATTCTACCTGCCGGTACGCGTCAGCGCCCAGGGCACCTGGTGGGTTGCCAGCCAAAGCCTGCCAGGCGGGGCGATTGTCCAGCACGGCGATATTGAGCCGCATACCGGCAGCCTGGATGGGCAGCCTGCCGGGCTGGTATTCAGCCCGGATGAGATTATCGGCCAGCGCCTGACCCGCGCCATCACCGCCGGGAAGCCGGTGCTGCAAAACCAGCTGCGCCAGCAGTGGCGGCTGCGCGCCGGGCAGACGGTGGACCTGGTGACCAGCGGCGACGGCTTTCGCATTCGCGGCCAGGGCAAGGCGCTCGGCAACGCCACGGTCAACGATACGCTGAAAGTACAGACCGCCAACGGGCAGATCGTCAGCGGAAAAGTGGCCGCCGACGGTCAGGTGATGATTTTTTTCCGACAATAATTTTAGTTTTTTCGTGAAGCACCGATGAGAAGTGTATAGACCGTTGAAAAATGATGTTACAGGCGAGGACCACGATGAGCATTGACAGCACCCAACCGACCACTCCGGTTAGCGGAATCCCTTCCTCTACCGAGATGCGCGCCCGTACGGCGACACAAGAGAACACCCCGGCGTCCGGCCCTTCTGCGGACGAAAGCAAAACTGCGGTGACCTTAAGCGCGCTGACGCGCCAGATCCAGACCGACGACAGCGGCGATGTGAATCACGCCCGCGTCGCCGAAATTCGTGCCGCCCTGGCCGCCGGAGAGCTTCCGCTTGAGCCGGAAAAAATCGCCCAGGCACTGGTGCAGGATATGTTTCAGTTTCACTAACCGCAGGACTTTTTTTAGTTATGGATAAGCTGTACCCGATACTCACGCAGATGAAAACGTCTCTCGATGAACTGGAGGCGATCATGATTGAAGAGGTCAATCAGCTCAACCGGGCGCAGATCAATCCGGTCTCCTTACAGGTGCTGACTGACAATAAAAGCCAGCTGCTGTCGACCATCCAGTATTACGATGAGATGCGTCGCCAGCAGGAGCAGGTCTCGGTCATCGAAGCGCCGTATCACGCGCAGAACCGGCTCGCCACCTGCTGGCAGCAAATCAGTGAGAAAGTGCGCGAGACCCGCGCGCTGAATCAAAAAGTGGAATCACTGCTGCAAAATCATATGCATAAAAATCAGCACATGCAGAAAGTGGTCGATCAGGTGGGTCACGCGAATACCCTGTACGGCCCGGCCGGTGAATCGAACCTCGCCCCGACCGGTCGTAAGTACAACATCAGTATTTGACCTATTCTTTCGTTGTTGCCTCAACATTTTTGCTCGCCCATGTGGCGAGTTTTTTTTGCGCTGCGTTCAGCGGTAACGCCCGGCGGCGCTGCGCTTGCCGGGCCTACGGGTTATGGGCGAGCGTGGATGGTGTTGTAGGCCCGCGCAAACGAAGTGCCGCCCGGCAAAAAAACCACCGTTAAACGGCGGTATAGGCGTGGGCCGAGCTGCGGGATTTGCGCAGGGCGCTCATCTCCCCGCTGAGGGTATTCAGGCGGGCCTGAATGCACTGCATCAGCTGAGCGTCATGCATCAGCAGCGTTTCCAGACACTGAATGGCCATTTCCCGTTCGGTGTCTGCCAGGCCGTTGAAATCGACGCTGGAGAGCCGGTTGAGGCGCACCGTGTAGTCCTCGACGTCACCGGTAAAGGTTTCCCAGGCCTCTTGTTCAACCAGCGCGTACAGCGCGCGGTTACGCTCCAGCAGCTGCTCCAGATCTTTGACCACTGAGTTATCCATGCTGAGCCTGCCTGTTCGGTTCAATAGCCTTCCAGGTCTCGGACAAATCGACCATCAGCGAGATCAGGTGCGGCAACTTCTCGCCGGACTTGTTGATATTGGCCTCCAGCAAATTGCGCGAGACGTACTCATACAGGCTTTCGAGATCTTCGGTAATCTTGCCGCCAATCTCATGATTAAGCCCGGCGCGCAGGCCGTTATCGATAATATTAATGGCCCGGGAGATCATCTCGCCACGACGGGCGATATTGCCGGACTGGAAGTAGATTTCCGCCCGACGCATGGCGTTAATTGCACCATCAAACAGCATAACAATCAGCTGATGGGGCGTTGCCCCGGCGATCTGGCTGTCGAGAGAAACGGAGGAGTAGGCGCTATTGCCCGTTTTGCTATACATCTTTAAATCCTGCCGGGCAGGCATTTGCCCGGTTCTGTGAAGATTAAACTAACCCAGCCAACGCGCCCATCAACTGTGAGCTCATGTTGTTCATTTCACTCATCACTTTATCGAGGCGTTGATACTCTTTTTCTCTGCGCGCCATGGTCTCTTCAATGCGTCTTTCAACCGCCGAGATTTGCTTGCCAATACGCTTTTCTTGTTCACGTATAGATTCCAGGGTAGTTTCAATTACCCCATCCTCCTTCTGAATCGAATCTTTATCACCGAGGTAGGTTTTAAATATTCCTTCCATTCGATCTTTAATACCTTCTTTTCCCTCTTTACCAAGGAAAAGCGCCTCGACCGCATTAAGGTTATCCTTAAGCGCGGCATCAAGCTTTTTATTATCGATGGTAAGCGTTCCCAGCGTGCCGGTACGTTCATCGCCAGTTTTGCCGTCGAAGGTGACGGTAATACCGAGACTGCCCAGCGACTTAATGACATCATCAACGTCAGAATAGTCACCACCAACAGTGGCTTTTAACTCGCTTGTCAGGCGACGCAAAGAGCCATCACTAAACAGCGCACCGTTGGTGGGATCGGGCTGAGCAATAGCATCCGAATTACTGTCGCGATCGGGGGCCGTATATTTGGTGGCACTGGCGACGGTGCTGAGGTAGCTGTTGTAGTTCTTAACAAACTCCTCAATAAGCGTTTTCACCTTTGAGGTATCTTCGGTGATAGTAAGGGATTCCTCTTTATATCCTCCACCAGACAGCTCTTCCGAGATTTCTCGCAGCTCAAGCGTCACGCCGGTGATCAGATCTGTGATGGTGTTCGAGCTGCGCTTGATATCTTTACCGTTTAGCGTGATCTCCGCATCTTGCGGTGCTGCTTCGAGGCTGGCACTTTCCAGCTTACTCTTAACAGTGGCATCGCCGGTCACCTCAATGCTCATTTCACCGGCCTCGCCGGTTTTTTTAGAGGTTAAAACCAGCTTGTGCTCATTCCCATCGATCGTCACCACTTCCGCCACCACATCGCCATTCTGAACGTTGATCTTTTCGGCAATCTTATTGAGGGAGGTGTCCGCGGGTTCCAGCTTCACCTCAAGCGGCTTATCGCTACCCTCCATAGTGATTTTTACGGTCGCACTATTGCGACCAAGCGGTGTTTCACGTGAGTTATGCGTAACCCCAAGCTGGTGTGCCTTCGCCAGCTTTTTTACGGCAATGGAATAGCTGTTGGGAATGGCACCACTGCCCGCCGTCGCCTTAAAGGTTTTGTTGTCGCTCACGCTAACGCCGTTAAATCCCTCATCCTGAAGCTTACCAAGATTATCCTTCATCGTGCTGAGTGCACTGGAAATTGAGCCCCAGGCAGAGATTTGCCCTTTATAGCTACTCTGCTTTTGCAAATAAGGATTGAGCTTTTGCGTGATCCCCTTGCGCTCATCCGCCAGCCACTGGTCAAACGGCAGCCCGGAGCCTATGCCTAAAAAATTCGTTGAAGCCATAATAAACGTTCCTTTTGAAATAGGTTAGCCTGACACTATTCCTATCGGACAATAGAGAAGAGAGTTTAATTTTTCATTTATCTGCCAACAATGCTAATTGTTGCAGAATACAATTATGCTGTCTTATTGGTCTATTCCCCGCACCAACCCAAATAATTAGTGTCAATTTTGCAGCCATTTCCCACGATTGAAAAAAATTAAAAAAATAATTAAGTCATTTTTATTCCCTCCGATGAAGTAAGTATGCGCATCAACGAACGCATATCCCATACAGTCGTAATTACCTAAAAGGATATAAAAATGGCACAGGTCATTAATACCAACGCATTGAGCCTGATGGCTCAGAACAACCTGAACAAATCCCAGACTTCCCTGGGCACCGCGATTCAGCGCCTCTCTTCCGGTATGCGTATTAACAGCGCAAAAGACGATGCGGCAGGCCTGGCGATTTCTAACCGCTTCACCTCTTCTATCCGCGGCATGACCCAGGCAGCGCGTAATGCCAACGACGGTATCTCCCTGGCGCAGACCACCGAAGGCGCACTGGAAGAAGTGACCGAGAACATGCAGCGTATCCGCGAGCTGACCGTGCAGGCGAAAAACGGCACCAACTCTGCCAGCGACCTGGACTCCATCAAGAAAGAAATCGGTACCCGTCTGGAAGAAATTAGCCGCGTGGCTGAAGTCACCAACTTTAACGGCGTGAAGGTGTTTGATGGTTCGAAAGATAAGATCACTATTCAGATTGGTGATAAAGATGCCGATACCATCGATATCACCCTGAACAAACTGGACATGGAAACGCTGGGTCTGGATACATTTATGGCTGATTTCGCAGACATCGGTATCACGGTAAACGGCGCGGGTACAAATGCAGTCCAGTATACCGAAAAAGCGGTGGCAAAAGGCGTTGGTGTCGATACCGAAATCGGCACAAATGTAGCAGGTAAAACATGGAAGGTGGATGCCGGTGATGCTGCGCTGCTCGCAACGGCTATTGGTGGTGGTGCAACAGACGCTAACATGAAAGTCGTGGTCCACGAGGCCACGAAAGAAGCTTTCGTTTTAAACGATGCTGACGGCAAGATTTATAAGCTTGACACTGCTGCCATGACATTCGCAGATGATGGCGGTGCCAATGCCAAGATTGCCACCGTTGTTGCTGGCAACCTTACAGAAGTCACTGACAAATTCGACAAGGATATGCTGCTGAACGGACCTTCAGCGCTGACGGGCATTGCAGCCCTTAAAGCCGGTGATACCATTGAGGCCCTGGATGGCAACACACTTACCCTGGACGCCGCTGCACTTGATGAAATTTCCAATACAGCATTTGGCAGTGATGTAGCGGCTTCAGGGATGAAGCTCTTCAAAGCCACTGATGCTGGCGTTGATAAATTCTTCGCTTATGGCAAAGATGCCGGTGGCAATATGGTTGTACAGGAAATTGAGTTCCCGGATGACGACGCTACTAACGCCACAGCAGCTGATGCCCGTGCAATGGATGAAGCAGCCATTCTGGAAGAGGTGAATGGTGTCATCGCTGGTGACCTGCTGGCAAAACTGGATAATGCAATCACTCAGATTGCCGATTTCCGTGCCGACCTGGGTGCCGTTCAGAACCGTTTCAGCTCCATCATTGCGAACCTGAACACCAACATCATCAACACCACCGAAGCGCGCTCCCGTATTCAGGACGCCGACTTCTCCGTAGAAGTGTCCGCCATGAGCCGCGCGAACATCCTGCAGCAGGCAGGCGTGTCCGTACTGGCCCAGGCTAACCAGGTTCCGCAGAACGTGCTGTCCCTGCTGCGCTAATAATAAAAAACGTTTTACCACCTCATTTCCGGGGCCTCCATCCGTGCCCCGTTTTGCCCTCTCGTCCCGGAGGGCTTTTTTATTTCTGCCGCCTGAAAAACAACCATCAAAATAGTGCCATTAATAACACCAATTCACCCCATTAAAATTCCGAAGAAATTTTTTAGCCATTTCGATTAGCACCGATAAATACAGTATGCGCACTCCCTTTCGCGTATTCCGGATAGTGTCGTCCGGTTATATTCCCACCTTAAAAGGATATGAATATGGCCCAGCTCATCAATACCAACGCACTGAGCCTGATGGCTCAGAACAACCTGAACAAATCCCGGACCTCTCTGGGCACCGCCATCGAGCGCCTCTGTTCCGGTATGCGCATCAACAGCGCGAAGGACGATGCCGACGGTCTGGCCATCTCTAACCGCTTCACCTCTTCCATTCGTGGCCTGACCCAGGCGGCGCGTAATGCCAACGACGGTATCTCCCTGGCGCAGACCACCGAAGGTGCACTGGAAGAAGTGACCGAGAACTTACAGCGTATCCGCGAGCTGACCGTGCAGGCGAAAAACGGCACTAATTCCAACGACGACCGCGCGTCGATTCAGAACCGCCTCAGCTCGATCATTGCCAACCTGAACACCACCGTGATTAACACCACCGAAGCGCGTTCCCGTATTCAGGATGCTGACTTCTCCGTGGAAGTGTCGGCAATGAGCCGTTCAAACATCCTGCAACAGGCCGGTATCTCCGTGCTGTCTCAGGCAAACCAGGTGCCGCAGAACGTGCTGAGCCTGCTGCGTTAATTCTTTCCTGTCGTTTAGCTTGTCCTTTTGCCCTCCCATGCGGAGGGCTTTTTTTTGCCCGGATTGTGCCCAATGTTTTTGCCCGATGGCGCTACGCTTATCGGGCCTACAATGTCAATGTCAATGTCAATTTCAATTTTGGGATTGGGATTGGGATTGGGATTGGGATTGGGGCTGTAGGCCCGGCAAGCCTGCGCCGCCGGGCGATCGTGCCAATACGCTTACCCGTTGCTGCGCTGGGTCAACGCATTGGCCACGGTATAGACCTCTTCAATCAACACATTATGACTCTGCGCTCCTGCCGGGCTGCCGTCCTGCGCCTGCATCGCCGCGTCGGTGACCAGCGCACGCAGGTCCTTCGACGACCGGGCGCAGCGCTGCGCCAGATTGCGCGCTTCAACCGCAAACACGCCTTCGTCGCCATTCAATGAATAGCTGTAGGCTCGGCTGGAAAGCTGAACCAGAGCACCTGCACCGTCGGCAATCTGTAACGCCGCCTGATGCAGCGCATGCATCGACTGCACCACGCTCATCACGCTTTCGACCAGCATCGCCACGCGGTTAGCGTTCTCTTCCGGACGCTGAAGCAGCAGCTCGTTTTTCTGCGCAATCATGCAGGCGGCGCTGGCGATGGTGCGCACCTGCTCGCCAATCTCGTTCATCAGCGGCGGCAGATGCGCCTGCTTCTCGCGCACCGCGGCAACCTCGCTTCTCAGCTGCGAGGGTAGCTCTTCATTCAGGCGGGCCAGATGCTGATTCAAACTGCGCAGCAGGGTCAATGTCGAAACCAGCACCAGCGTCGCCAGCGGCCAGGGCTTGTGCAGGATCAGCGTCGGGCGTTCGCCCAGATGGCGGGTCGGAATATCCACCGCCAGCAGCCACGTGGTGTCGTGCAGTGGCTGGACGATCAGCGTGTGCTCGCCGCTGGCGGTGCGAAAGCGGGTCTGGCGCAGGCCTTCCCCGCTCTGCGCCAGCAGCGTGCGCAACGGCACCGCCATCGGCAGGTCGGCGTCGTTCAGCGATTGCAGGCTTGCCGCCCCCGCCGCTTCACCGACGATGCGTCCGTCAACGTCAACAATCCACACCCGACCGCCGAGCCGGTCACCCAGCTCTTTTACCAGTGAATTAAAGAAGTTGCGTGCCTGTCCGCTCTGCGCGTCCACGTCCCCGCCACCGGGCAGCGATTTATCCAGCGCATAGCTTTTAAGGGTCACAACATTTTCGGTCATGGAGCGCTGCTGCGCTTCCACCCGATCCAGCTGTTCGCGAAGCTGGGTGGCCAGCGAATCCACCTGATGACGAATTCTGTCGCCCTCGGATTTGATGAAGTGCGGCATCACATAGTACTGAACAACCACCAGCAGCAGGATGCATACGAAAACCACGATAACTGTGAGTAACATTAATAAACGCCTGTAAAAACCACGGCAGCACCACGCCGCCACTCAGCGCGTATTTTATTATGTCGGGGCGCGGAATGGCGGTCGTTGAACGGGCGATAACCGCGCACTTTTGCCACGATGTGGCGAAAAAAGCAGGTCGAAAAACAGCAAGCATACTTAAGAAAATATGATTGTTTCCTTGTGCAATAGTTTCTGGCGGTTTTTTATTTTTTTTGGTGCGGCTTTTCACTTCAGGAATAACCCTAAATATTAAAGCGGTACTTATTAATTAATATTAACAAGGTGAACTGCGTGCCGACTATTTCCCATGGCCTGCTGAAGATTTTTTTTCATCGGGAAGGCGACTCCGCTTGCGGGCGGCGCGCCAAATGGGTAAATAGCGTAGCGTCTGCCCCGGCAGACTAAGTTGATGTCAGCTATAGTTATTATCGTAATAACCATGGGGTTATTTAACGAAAAAGACGAGGAGAAGGGGCTCGTTGTACATCGCGCATCGCCAGTGTTAACTTTATTAACGCAACCAACTGCCGTCCAGGGGTAAACAAAACGCTCAACCACAAAAATTAATAACCTTAATAATGTTGCTACTACCCTTTTGCGATGCTTGAAAAAAGACGATGTAAGACATAGAAATCTGGCGCGTATTCGCCTCTTTAACAAGGACACCTAACCACCATTAATAAAATCAATCGTTAACGGAACACCCAATATTTTAATTAGAAGAATCAATAACTATGCTCAACAACATTGCGATTGGATCGTCGGTGACGCTGGATCTTCATACCCGGACACTCACCCGGACGCTTGATGGGGAAAGCGTCACCTTGCCCGCCTCGGCCTGCCTGTGCTTACAGGCCCTGGTGGATGCGCACGGAGAAGTGTTGTCTCAGGAACAGCTGATGGATATCGGCTGGCGCAGCGCCGGTGTGGAAGTGACCGAAAATAGCGTGCGCGTGATGATCAACAAACTGCGCCGCGCCCTGAACTCGCTCGGGCTTCAGGACAGCGTCACCCTGCTGGCCGTGACCCGCAGCGGCTATCGGCTCATTGTTCGAGACGACGGTACGGCTGAGCTCACCGGGCCGCTCACCGACGCATCTCCCCCCTCACCTTCACCGCTCCATCCTCAGAGTGCTCCTCCTGCGTCTCAGCCTGTCAGGCGTCCCCCTCCTCCCGTTAAACGGAGCAACCCGCGCAAATACCTGATTACCGGACTGTGCGGCATTCTCGCCGGGCTAGGTGTGGCGATACTGCTGCACTATTTGTTTATCGTGACCCCGGAACGTATCAATTTTGTGCGCTGGGACGGGCCGGGCGTGCCTGCCAATACTCAGGTGATGGTGCCGAGGGGCAAAGAGAACCAGCTGGAGTTGATAGAAGCCACACTGCGTGCTTACACGCAACATTCGCTCATTAAGCGGACGGATGAAAATCCTCCCCAGGTGTTGTACGTCACGCTCGGGGATCCCCGCATCAAGAAGCATTTGGGGCTTATCGCCTGCGAACAACCGTTTCAGGATTCAAACAATGACTGTGAATCGTTCTATTTTCGGTTTGATTAAATCACCGTGGGTGCTGGTGTTTTTCAGCGGCTTTATCGCGGCGTTTGGCGGGTATCTGGCGTACTCAATTTACTCCGTGCCGATGAAATCACAGTGCGTCATGCCGGTGTCGCTGTACTCGATTAGCGATGATAACAATACGGTGCTGACCCGTGGCGTCTACCGCACATTTCGCGCCGGATTCAACAAAGGGCGCGTGACCTTTATCGGCAGCATTTCCCGATATGAGGATGGCAAGCTGTCAGGCAAGCCGACGCCGGTACAGCGTGAAGTGATGTTCGATGTCAGCTTCTCCGGCAACGTGATGTCGACGACGGTGACCGGCCACCATCGTCGTCTCGGCGATCAGAGCGGTGACAGCGATGTCAGGGCCTATATTTTCCCGGAGATCAAAAACCACGATACCGGCACCACCTCGCTCTATCTGCTTGACGGCAAAGTGTTGGCGACCGGTACTGAAACTGTGCCCCGCTTCGCCTGCATCAACTGACCTTACGCCCCCGGTATCGCACCGGGGGAAACCTGGCAGTTCACTCTCAGGCCCGGAGTACCGGCGTAATCTTCCCGGTGCTGGCTGTCAGGATCGTTAGTGTGGCTGATAGCGATAGCCAGATGCGCGGTGGGTGAACAGGTGACCGTCTGGCCGGTGGTGGAGTGGAATCATTGCATGCGGCCCAGGCCGATGGCCTGGAAATAAACGCCAGCGAAAGACTGGCTGCCACAGAGGAGATTTCCTTATTACAGTAAGGGGGATTATTCAGACCATTTGCACAAACTTATGCTGCATAAAAAGCGTCAGGAAAGTGACATCACCAGGCCCGAGAAATGATCAAAAACGCGTGACATCAAATGTTCGAAGAACGGGGCAAGAGTTTGCGCCAGCAGAAACAGCGCCACCATTCCCACGGTGAGCGTGAGAGGGAAGCCCACCACGAATATAGAGAGCTGAGGCGTTAAACGGTTTAACAGGCCGAGGGTGAAATTAATGCACAGCAGCAGCGCAATTATCGGCAGCCCGAGCATCAGTCCCTGGTTGAATATTAATCCGGCATGACTCACCAGATATAAAAACCCGCCCGCGTGCAGGGGTGCGGCATTAATCGGCAGGGCATGAAAGGTTTCAGCAATAAGCGCCAGCATCCACAGATGGCCGTTGAAAACCAGAAACAGCAGCGTCACCAGCAGATTCAAAAAACGGGAAATCACCGGGCTGTTACCCACGCCGGGATCGAAGAAGGTGGCGAACGACAGCCCCATCTGCATACCGATGATTTCCCCTGCCAGGCGTACGGCGGCAAACATCAGCTGGAGCGTGACCCCGAGTGCGGCGCCAATGACCACCTGTTTAGCCAGCACCCATACGCCGGTCCACGAATAGAGCCCGACTCCGGCATCCGGCACGCTGCCGCTCACCAGCAGCGCGGTCATCAGCGCCAGCCCGGCCCTCAGCCTCGCGCTGACGCTGCGCTCGCTAAACACCGGCGCGACCAGCAACAGCGCGCCGATGCGCACCATAATAAAAAAGGTGTGGCTTATCTGCGCATAGAACTGCTCAAGGGGAAGACCGAACGCCATCAGCCGATCGCAAAGGGAATGTTGAGCAGCAGCGTGCGGGTGTATTCGATGAAGATTTTCATCATCCACGGGCCGAGCACCACCGCCACCCCGACAATCATCAGGATCTTGGGGATGAAGGTCATGGTCATTTCGTTAATCTGGGTCGCAGCCTGCAAGATACTGATAATCAGGCCGGTCGCCAATGCGACCAGCAGCAGCGGCCCGGCGACCATCAGCCCAACTTTGATCGCCTGCATACCTATCATCATCACGCTTTCAGGGGTCATCGTGCGCTCCTTAGCTGTAAAAGCTTTGGGCCAGCGAGCCCATCAGCAACTGCCAGCCATCAACCAGCACAAACAGCATCAGCTTGAACGGCAGGGCAATGGTGGTCGGCGGTACCATCATCATCCCCAGCGCCATCAGAATGCTGGCAACCACCAGATCGATAATCAGGAACGGGATGAAAATCGTGAAGCCAATCTGGAAGGCGGTTTTCAGCTCGCTGGTGACGAACGCGGGCACCAGAATGCTCAGCGGCACCGCTTCCGGCCCGGCGATATCCTCGGCTTTGGCAATCCGGGCGAACATCGCGAGGTCACTTTCGCGCGTCTGGTCGAGCATAAAGCCGCGCAGCGGTTTCACCCCTTCCGCCAGCGCCACTTCCATGGTGATTTTGTCTTCCTGCAACGGCAGCCAGGCTTTGTCATAAATCTGGCTGAACACTGGCGACATCACATAAAAGGTGAGAAACAGCGCCAGCCCGACCAGCACCTGGTTCGGCGGCGCGGTCGGCGTGCCCAGCGCATTACGCAGCAGGCCGAGCACGATAACGATGCGGGTAAACCCGGTCATCATCAGCAGTACGCCGGGAATAAAGGTAAAGCCGCTGAGCAGAACCAGGGTCTGCACCGGCAGCGACCAGCCCGCCTCGCCCATCGGTTTGGCAAGGGTGATATCGCTATTGGCGGCGAGCACGCCGAACGCAGGCAGCAGCAGCCCGGCGCCCAGCAGCCAGCGCCACAGTTGACGACGGGAAATCATGAGTCTGGATCCTGGCGGTATTTATGGCGCAGCTTTTCCAGCAGCGCGGGGAATGTCAGCGGCGCAGCGGCGGAGGTTGCCGTTTCGGCGGCAGGCCGCGGCTGCGCGGTGAGACAGGTTATCTGGCTGGCAGTCACGCCCAGTACCAGACGCTGATCGCCCACGTCCACCAGCACCAGGCGCTCACGCGCACCGAGGGATTTGCTGGCGACCAGGGTCATGGCGCCGCTGCCGTCGTTCAGACGGCGCGACAGGCCGCTGCGACGGAAAACCCACGCCAGCGCCACCATCAGCACCACCACCAGCGCCAGCGCGCCCATGACCGTCATCAGCACGGAGTCCGACGCCATAGCGTCGGCCGTCTTCTGGACGTCAGGGAGAGGCGTTGTACGGTTCATTAGCGGCTCAGACGATGCATACGCTCGGACGGCGTAATAATATCGGTAATACGGATGCCGAATTTATCCGACACCACCACCACTTCGCCCTGAGCAATTAAGTAGCCGTTGATCAGAATATCGAGCGGCTCACCGGCCAGACCGTCGAGGGAAACCACGGACCCCTGGCTTAAGCGCAGCAGCTCTTTAATCGTCATTTTGGTGCGGCCTAATTCCACGGTCATTTTGACCGGAATATCCAGAATCAGGTTCATCTCTTCAGAAAATTGTGGGACAGCCATGCTATCGGTAATTCCCGCCGCGTGTTGTTCGCTCAGTGCATCACCCCAAAGATTATCAATGGACTGCTCTTCCGGGCCCGACGAGGTATTCATATCGCTCATGGGGAAATTACTCCTTGTTTAATGAGTGTATTGCAGGTTGAATCATCTGCTCGACCTTCAGAGCATATTGATTGTTTACAGAGCCATATTTCGCCGTGAATACCGGCACCCCGCCGACACTCGCTGCAATAAACTCCTGTTTGTCTAAGCCGATAACGTCACCTTTTTTCATCCGCATCACGTTTGAAAGTCGGGTACTGATATCAGCGAATCGCGCCACCAGTTCCAGTTCGGTTTCCCGCATCTGGCTGGCGAGCATCCCGCGCCAGTGAGAATCCTCGTGGCGCGAGTTATCCATCGGCGGGTTGCTCAGCAGTTCGCGCAGCGGCTCAATGGTGCTGAAGGGAATACAGATATTGAACTCCCCACGATGCGAGCCAATTTCCACCGAAAAAGGCGTGGTCACCACCACGTCGTTTGGCGACGAGGTAATATTGGTAAATTTCACCTGAATTTCAGAACGGATATATTCCGTTTTGATTTTGTAAATCGAGCTCCAGGCAAACTCATAGGCTTCCCGCGCCATACTCAGCATGCGGTGAATAACGCGCTGCTCGGTCGGGGTAAATTCACGCCCGTCCGCTTTGGTCGGGAAACGTCCGTCGCCGCCAAACAGGTTATCCACCGCCATGAACACCAGCCCCGGCGAAAATGCCATCAGCGAGGTGCCGCGCAGCGGATTCAGGTGCAGCAAGTTCAGGTTGGTTGGCACCGGTAAATTACGGGCAAACTCGTGATACGGTTGAATTTTAATATTACCCGCCGTGATATCCGGGCTACGGCGAAGAAGGTTAAACAGCCCCATCCGAAACTGGCGGGCAAAACGTTCGTTAATAATTTCCAGCGAATGAAGACGTTCGCGGATCACCCGGCGCTGGGTATGCGGATCGTAGGGTTTGATCCCTCCATCCGCACTGCCGCCGTGGCGATCGTCGCTGCTCTCATTATCGGCATTGAGCAGGCGGTCGATCTCATCCTGTGATAAGAAGCTGTCAGCCATAATATTTACCGCAGAATAAATTCATTAATTAAAACGTCGGTGGGCTGTACCGCCTGGTTATGCGTCAGCGGTTTACTCAGTTCATTCTTAATACTGGCAATGAGCTGAGTTTTGCCCTCATCGGTCGATAAGACTTCGTAGGTTTGATGCGTCAGCAGCATAAAAAGACGACTGCGGTATTCCGGTAAATATTTTTCCAGAATGGATAACGAGTCACGGTCCGTCAGGCGTACCGAAATACCCAGATACAGCACCCGGTCAGATTCATTGGCCGTCGGCTTCAGGCTGACGGTGAACGAGCTCAGAGAGAAATAGAGCGGCTCGACGTTAACCGGCGCGGGCTTCGCCTCCTGCGACTCTTCCTTCGCGGCGACGGCAGGCTGGGCAAATTTCAGCTCCCAGAACATATAACCGGCAAATCCACAAGCGGTGACGGCAATCAGAAACATCAGGGTTGTCAGAAGCGAGCGCGACCCTCCACCGGAGGCGGCCTTTTTATTTTTGTTACTCATCGACAGTTAAACTCTGTAATAAGAGAGGGCCACTATCGGCCCTCCCGATTTAATAGGCGGGTATTGTAGTCCATTTAATGAGCTGCATAATCAGGGGATAAAATTTCATTCCTGTCGCTAATTCAGCACATCAGGCAAAGGTATTAATTCCGTAAACATTACCCGGTGTAGTCGTTAACAGCTGCGGAACAATTTGCTCATCAGACACCTTTTCATCGTCAGTTTGCTGAGCCTGTTGATCTCCCGCGCCCTGCTCGCCTTGCCCGTCCGCGCTGGCATACGGATTATCCGCGCCCACGCTCGCCTGCCCCAGCTGGATACCGGAGTCCGCCATCGCCGAGCGCAGCTGCGGCAGCGCCTGCTCCATGACGTGGCGAACCTGCGCATGTTCGCTGACAACGTGGACCTGGGCCTGATCCTGACGCAGTCGCAGCGTAATGTGCAGCGACCCCAGTTCCTCAGGATTCAGGCGGATTTCCGCGTTCTGGACGCCGTTGCGGGCGAACATCACAATCTGCTGGCTGACCGCAGGTTTCCATTCTGGCGCTTCCGGCGGATAGCTGACCGTCGCCACCGGCAGCGGCGCGGCGTGGGTCACCGGACGGGCAACCGTCGGTAGCGTCAGCGGACTGACGCTGACCGTCTGCGCGGGCGCAGAGTCCGGCATTTCAACTCCGTTCATTACCGGGGCGCTGGCCGGAACCACCACCGGGGTAGTTTCAGTGCGAGCCGTTGTGGCGGGCAGCGGTTTATCTTCTTTCGCCATTTTACCGGCCACCGCTGACATGACATCCGCCGCGCTCGGGCGAACACCGGGGTTCGCAACGTCAGGGCGAACCGCGTCGCTCTTGCCGGTCGCATTTCGCAGTACCAGCTGCTGGAGCTGCCACTGCGGCGTCTCCTCACCGCTTTCCGCAACCAGCGCCGCCAGCACGTCTTCCGGGAGCGCCGCTTCCGTCAGGCTGATGCCCTCAAGGCTGATTTCACCGTCGGCGTCAGGCGCTGCATCCAGCGCCTGGGCGGGCAGCTGCGGCAGCTGCGGCAGTTGCGCCAACAGTTCGGCGGCAAAGGGCAGGGTCGCTAATCCGATCTCCGCCAGCTTTTCGTCAAGCTTGAGGCCGAAGTCTTCCATGCTCAGCGCACTGGTCAGCTCGCCGTTCAGCGGCAGTGCGTCCTTGCCGCCGGACAACAGCCGGGTCAGGTCTAGGTTCATAATCTCTCTCTTTTTTGTCCGGCACGCTGGGCGAACTCGTCCATCAGTTTCTGTTCGTGGCGGCTTTCCACCCGCGCCTGGGCCGTCTCGCGGCGAACAATCAGGGTTTCGAAGGCATTCAGGCGCTGCTTGTCTGAGATCCAGCTCGCTTTCGCCCGATCCACCGCTTTTTCACAGCTGTTGACGTGACCTTCGTGCTGCTTCACCACCTGATTGAGTGACACGATAAAGGACTGGTGATTGACCAGGTCCGCCACCGACATGCCACGGCTCATCATGCCCTGACGCAGCGACTGCTGGTACTCACGCTCGTAGTGCTGCAACTGTTGGTGCTGGGCAACCGCGTCCTGCAAACTTTGCTGCACGGTGCCAAGCGTCCGGGTGGTTTCCGTCAGCTTTTCTTCCGCCATTTCGCGCAGCATCACCATCGGGTTTTTGACCTTCATTGGCGGCCCCTTATTCGCTCATCGCCGGGAACAGGCCCGACAGCCCCGCAATCGCATCTTCATAGCGACTGCGCTCGTGAATGGCCTGATGCAGAAACGCCTCCAGCGCCGGATAGTCGAGGATTGCCTGGTCGAGTAGCGGATCGCTGCCCTTCACATAGGCCCCGACGCTGACCAGGTCGCGGTTGCGCTGATAGGTCGATAGCAACTGTTTAAAGCGCTGCACCTTGCGGTACTGTTCGTGGGGAATAAGCTCGGTCATCGCACGGCTGATCGAAGCTTCGATGTCGATCGCCGGATAGTGCCCGGCCTCCGCCAGCCGTCGCGACAGCACGATGTGCCCGTCGAGGATCGCCCTCGCCGAATCGGCGATCGGATCCTGCTGATCGTCGCCCTCGGTCAGCACGGTATAAAAGGCAGTGATCGACCCGCCGCCCGGCATCCCGTTTCCGGTCCGCTCCACCAGCGCGGGCAGGCGGGCAAATACCGACGGCGGATAGCCTTTGGTGGCCGGCGGTTCGCCAATGGCCAGCGCCACTTCACGCTGCGCCATCGCATAACGGGTGAGAGAATCCATGATCAGCAGGACGTTCAGCCCGCGATCGCGAAAATCTTCGGCGATGCGGGTGGCGTACACCGCACCCTGCATACGCAGGATCGGCGACACGTCCGCCGGGGCCGCCACCACCACCGCGCGCTCGCGCCCTTCGCTGCCGAGAATGTTTTCAATAAAGTCTTTAACTTCGCGCCCACGTTCGCCAATCAGCCCCACCACGATCACATCCGCAGTGGTAAAGCGGGCCATCATGCCGAGCAGCACGCTTTTGCCGACGCCGGAACCGGCGAACAGGCCCATACGTTGACCACGCCCCACCGTCAGTAAGCCGTTGATCGCCCGCACGCCGACATCGAGCACCGTTTTGATCGGATCACGGTGGAGCGGGTTAAGGGTCGGAGTAAACAGCCCGGCTACCGGCTTGCCCGGGGCCGGACGCCCGTCGAGCGGTCGCCCCTGCGCATCGAGCACGCGGCCCAGCAGATGCGGCCCGACCGGCAGCTGTTTGCCATCGGCGCTGTCCGCTTCCGGGGCATACACCCGTGCGCCGGGGAGAATGCCGTCCACCTGTTCGAGCGGCATCAGGTACAGAGTCTGGCCGTTAAAGCCGACCACTTCGCTTTCCACCGCGGTGATCCCCTGGCTGGTCTGACGCTCGACGATGCAAAGCGAACCAATCGGTAGCTTCAGGCCGACGGCCTCCATCACCAGACCGGTGGCGCGGGTCAGCTTGCCGTACTGGCGAAAATCAGGCATCTCTGCGAAACGTTCTTCAACGCGGTCGAGCGCCGACAGCCAGCTTTTTAGCCGTTGGCTCATTGCGACAGCTCCTCACGCGCCAGCTGGCACAGCGTCTGCCAGCGGGTTTCCAGGCTGGCATCAAACTCCACGTCCGGGGATACCAGACGGCAGCCACCCGGAGCCAGCTGCGAATCGGTATGCAGCTCCCAGCCCACCGACGCCAGCGTTTCACCTAACGCCGCCGCCACCTGCGCACGCTCATCCGGGTGGACGTGCAGTTGAATAGTGCCGTGCAGCAGCGCGTCCTGCTTCATGAGGGTGCGAATTTGTTTCACCAGCGCGGAGTTATCCACCATGCTAACCGAGCCATACAGCTGCTGTACGGCGGTCAGGGCCAATTGCACCAGACGGCCAGGGATCAGGCTGTCGAGGTTCTCCAGGGTCTGCTGAAAATTATTCACCCAGTCCTGGGCCTGACTAAGCAGCGCCTGCTGATCCTGTTTCGCCTGGGCTATGCCCTGCGCCAGCCCGGCTTCGCGGCCTTCGCGCACACCGGCTTCATAACCCTGCTGGCGGCCCTCTTCCTGACCGCGGCTCAGCCCCTGGGCATGGCCCTGCTTCTCTGCCTGCTGGCGTAAACGCGCCAGCTCGGCCTTCAGCTGTTCATCGGACTGCGCGTTGTCGAGCTTCGGCAGCGGCGAATCGGGGGTCTCATTAAGCAGATTTTCTGGCTGCCAGCTGCGCCACTGCGGCTGCGGGTTATCATCAAACGTAGGCATCGTCGCTGCCTCCAATCAGGATTTCGCCCGACTCGGCCAGGCGACGCACCACATTGAGGATCGTCTTCTGCTCGGCTTCCACCTGCGACAGACGTACCGGGCCACGCGACGCCAGATCTTCGGTCATCAGATCCGACTGGCGGCGCGACATATTGCGGAAGAACTTGTCGCGCAGCGCCTGATCGGCCCCCTTCAGGGCAATAATCAGCGTCTCGCTCTCCACTTCCTGCAACAGACGCTGGATAGAACGATCTTCGACGTCGACCAGGTTTTCGAACAGGAACATCTCGTCGATGATCTTCTGCGCCAGCTCGCCGTCGAAATCGCGAACCGCTTCGATAGCGGACTCTTCCTGCTGCGATTTCATCAGGTTGAGGATCTCCGCCGCCGGACGGACACCGCCCATTTTGCTGCGCTTGAGATTCTGACCGTGCAGCAGATTGTTGAGTACTTCGGTGAGCTCCTGCAACGCCGCGGGCTGTACGCCACCGAAGGTGGCGATACGCAGCATGATGTCGTTACGTTCCTTATCATCGAATTTGCCGAGCACGTCCGCCGCCTGGTTACGCTTCAGATGGACCAGGATGGTGGCGATGATCTGCGGATGCTCTTCGCGGATCAGATCAAACACCGACTGCGGCTCCATAAAGTTGAGCGTTTCGATGCCGTTGGTACCCTGATGGGTATCGAGCAAATCTTCCAGCAGCGACGAGGCGCGCTCTTCGCCCAGCGCCTTGACCAGAACGCTGCGCAGGTAGTCATTGGTGTTGAGGCTCAGGGCCGCATATTCGTTGGAGTCATTTTTAAACTCCTGCAACACGTCGGCCATCTGGTCATGGGTGAACCCCGCCATGTTGACCATTGAGCTACTGATCTGTTTCACCTCGTGGGCGTTGAGGTGCTTGAACACCTCGGCGGCCAGCTCATCGCCCAGCGTCAGCATGACGATGGCGCTTTTTTCGGCGGCATTCATGATTTGAGATCCTTATTCATCCACTGGCGGATAACCAGGGCGATCACCCGTGGCTCCTGCTCAGCCAGCTCACGCAGCTGCTGGGTATTGAGTTCGGTGTCCACGCGCTGCTGGGCACGTTCGCGAGCCTCTTTTTCCGACGCGCGTTTCTTCTCGGCCATCTGTTCCTGGCGCGCTTCTTTTTCCATTTCCATGCGGCGCAGAGCCGTTTCCTGATGGCGCTGCCAGGCCGGTTGCACCAGCTTGCGCCACATCACCCAGGCGATAATCGCAATCACCAGATAGCGGGCAATCGACATCAGCAGGGCATAGAAGCTCTCCTGCTTCCAGAACGGCGGCAGCGGCTCTTCCACCACGCCGTTAAACGGCGAGTTCATGATGTTGACGCTGTCGCCACGCTGTTCGCTGTAGCCGATCGCCTCTTTGACCAGCGCGTTGATTCGTGCCAGCTCCGCGTCGTTCATTGGCCCGGTTTTGCCCTCTTCACCCTGCGGCAGATGGTTAATCACCACCGCCACCGACAGGCGTTCAATTCGGCCCGCGTTCGATTTGGTGTGAGTAAGGGTGCGGTCGACCTCAAAGTTGGTGGTCTCATCGCTGCGGTTGTTGTACGGCTGCGCGGTTTCCCGGCCCCCGGCATTGGTCGCGGCGCGTCGCGCGTCACCTGCTGCTGCCCCTGCGGCCCCGGCGGCGGGCGCAGGGGTATTCAGCGGCTGCGTCACCGGCGCGGTGGCGGGAGAAGGAGGCTGATTGCTCAGCGCACCCGGCACCCCACCGACGTTACGGCCGTTGCCCTGCTCTGACAGGCTGGCCTGACGGCTGCGGATCGCCATTTTCTGCGGGTCAGAATTCGGCTGATACTGCTCCTGGGTCTGCTCCTGCTGGGTGAAATCGACCTGCGCGGTGACCTGGGCGCGGATATTGCTGTCGCCCACCAGCGGCGCAAGAATGCGCTGAATGCGCTGCTGGTAATCGCTTTCAAGTTCGCTGGTGTATTTCAACTGCGAGGTTTGCAGCCCGCGCACGCCGCTCTGGGTCAGCAGATTGCCGCGCTGATCGACGATAGTGACGTTCTCCGCGGGCAGTCCGGTGACCGCGCTGGAGATCAGATGGGTGATAGCCACCACCTGGCCTTCATCCAGAGTACGGCCCTGAATCAGATTGACGGTCACCGAGGCGGTCGGCAGCTTCTGCTCACGAACAAACATCGACGGTTTCGGCACCGCCAGATGCACGCGGGCGCTCTGAATCGGCCCCAGATTTTCGATGGTGCGCGACAGCTCCCCCTCCAGCGCACGCTGGAAGTTCACCTGTTCGCTGAACTGGCTGATACCAAACTTCTCCTGGTCCAGCAGCTCAAAGCCCACCGAGCCGCCCTTCGGCAGCCCCTGCTGGGCCAGCTTCATCCGTGCCTCATGCACCTGCGATTCAGGCACCATAATCACGCCTCCCGGCGTGTCAATGCGGTACGGCACGTTCATCTGCGTCAGCTGCGCGACAATCGCCCCGCCGTCTTCATCGGTGATATTGCTGAACAGCACCCGGTAAGATGGCTCTTTCGCCCAGAACATCAGCGCAATCAGCACCGAGAGTGCTGCCGCCGCGCAAATGACCAGCAGCAGCTTGGGGCTGCCGCGTAGCCATGACATCGCGGATTTCATTCGCTCTGTCGGATTATTCGTTAAACCATTTAATGTGGCACTCATGCCGTCATCCTGTAAGAAATAGCACGCACAGTAATACGCGTGTCGACTCACGTATTACCGAGAGCCGATATCGATGAGTAGAAATTTATGGGAAATTTTCAGGTGGGCATTATCGACCGGAAGCCAATTTTTTTAAGGATAAATAAGCTCAAAGTTCTGTCCGCTTATCGCATTTTCTCCCGTATTTACCCACATGGTAAGCTGTCGGCGTTTAAAAGATGTGCAACGAAATGCAGTTTTTTCCTTATTAATGCAGGATGTGAATAATGTCAGCAACATTAATGCGTGGGGTTCTCGATCAGATCCAATCCCAGGCCCAGCAGCTTTCCGGCGTCTCGCGTAGCGCTCCGGCAGCGGCGGGAAAGACGCCGTCGTTTTCTGACGTTTTATTTAACACCATTAACGAAATAAATAAAACTCAGCTCGACGCCAAAAATACCACTCAGCAGTGGATGTCCGGCAGCAGCGATATTGGTCTGAATGACGTGATGCTCTCTATGCAGAAATCGTCTATTTCCTTCAGCTTCGGAATGCAAGCGCGCAATAAAATGCTGAGCGCTTATCAGGAAATCATGAATACTCCGGTATAAGGTGCCACGTTATTCTATGAGTGAAATTAACGTCACCTCTGCGCGTATATCGCGCAATAACTTGATCCTGACAGACAGCGAATTACAGCGGACCGCAAAATTAATTTATCGACGGGCGGGGATTGTGGTTAACGCCCAGAAGCGGGAGATGATTTTTAATCGCCTTTCGCGCCGGGTGCGAGATCTGGCGCTGAACAGCTTCAGCGACTACATCGGGATCCTCGAATCCCAACCCGAGCACCCGGAGTGGCAGACGTTTATCAATGCACTGACCACCAACCTGACCTCGTTTTTCCGCGAGTCGTACCACTTTCCGGTGCTCGCAGAGCACGCCCGTCAGCGCGCCTCGGGCTATCGGGTGTGGTGTACGGCGGCGTCAACAGGCGAGGAGCCTTGCTCCATCGCCATGACGCTCGATGAGTGCCTGGGCACCAGCGTGGCCGGGCCGCGGGTCTGGGCGTCGGACATTGATACTGATGTACTGACCAAAGCCGAAGCGGGCGTCTATCGCCTGAGCGATTTGCAGTCGCTGACGCTGGTACAAAAGCGTCACTATTTTCTGCGCGGTTCCGGCGAAAACAGCGAGCTGGTGAAGGTCAAACGCGAACTGCTGGCAAGCATTCACTACCAGCAGCTTAACCTGCTGGACGCGAACTGGTCGGTACCGGGGCCGTTCGACGCGATTTTTTGTCGCAACGTGATGATCTATTTCGATGCGCCGACCCAGGTTCGTCTGCTGGAGCGTTTTGCCCGCCTGCTGAAGCCGGGTGGCCTGCTGTTTGTCGGCCATTCGGAGCACTTCAGCCACTCGCATCTGCCGCTGCGCCTGCGCGGGCAGTCGGTGTATGAACTGACGGAGAGCGCGCGTTGAAACGGATACGGGTGCTGGCGGTCGATGACTCGGCGCTGATGCGCAACTTGCTCAGTGCGGTCATCAACCAACAGCCTGAAATGGAAATGGTCGGCACCGCGCCCGACCCGCTGATCGCCCGTGAGCTGATTAAAAAGCTGAATCCGGACGTGCTGACGCTGGATATCGATATGCCGCGAATGGACGGGCTGGAATTTCTCGCTCGCCTGATGCGCCTGCGCCCGATGCCAGTGGTGATGATTTCGTCGATGACCACCCGCGGCTCGAAGGCCACACTAATGGCGCTGGAACAGGGCGCTGTGGATTTTCTGCCGAAGCCCGACCAGCAGGTGGCGGGTGACCTGGATAACTGGAGTGTACTGGTGGCGGAGAAAATTCGCGCCGCCGCCAACGCCTCGCTCAACCGCCGCCACGCGGCGATACCGCAGAGGCCACCGCTGCGTGGGGTTCACGTCCGTCAGGAGAGCATTATTGCGATCGGTGCCTCCACTGGCGGCACCGAAGCGCTGCGCCGGGTACTGATGCCGCTGCCATTGAGCTGCCCGGGGATTGTGATTGCTCAGCATATGCCATCGGGCTTTACCCGCTCGTTCGCCCAGCGTCTCGATTCGCTGTGTGACATCGCCGTGAGGGAAGGTCAGGACGGCGAACCGGTCGAACCGGGGACGGCGCTTATCGCCCCTGGCGATCGGCATATGCACCTCGTCCGTCACGGTAAGGGTTACATCGTCAAACTCAGCGATGCCCCGCCGGTGAACCGCCACCGCCCGTCGGTGGATGTGCTGTTTGACTCGGTGGCCCAGCAGGCGGGCCGACACGCCAGCGCCGCCATTCTGACCGGCATGGGCAGCGACGGCGCACGCGGGCTTTTACAGCTGCGTAACGCCGGGGCGTACACCCTGGCGCAAAGCGAGGCCACCTGCGTAGTGTTCGGTATGCCACGCGAGGCGATTGCGCTCGGCGCCGCGCACCAGGTGGTAGACCTGGACGATATCAGCCAGCGTCTGCTGGACAGTTTTAACAGTAATAAAAAACGAGACAAAACCGACTCACGACGCTCAGGAGAAAAACCCCATGTCGGATAAAAATTTGCGTTTTCTGGTGGTAGACGATTTCGCCACCATGCGACGCATCGTACGTAACCTGCTTCAGGACCTGGGCTATAAGCACATCGAAGAAGCGGAAGATGGCCAGGATGCGCTGAACAAGCTGCGCGCGGACGAATTTGATTTCGTGGTCAGCGACTGGAACATGCCGAACATCGACGGCCTGGAGCTGCTGAAAACCATCCGCCTCGATCCGGATATGGCGAAAATGCCGGTGCTGATGGTGACCGCTGAAGCCAAGCGCGAAAATATCATTGCCGCCGCACAGGCCGGAGCCAATGGCTACATCGTTAAGCCTTTCACCGCCGCAACGCTCGAAGAGAAGCTCGGCAAAATATTCGAAAAACTGGGGTGAAGGTCATGACGACGCACAACAACCTGCAATCTGCGGAAAACACGAAAGACCTCTTTTTACGCATCGGACAGCTGACCCGTCTGCTGCGTAACAGCATGGCCAACCTCGGCCTCGAACAAGCGATCATGGAAGTGGCCGACGCGTTCCCGAATACCCGCGACCGCCTGAACTACGTGGTCGGCAAAACGTCCCAGGCGGCGGATCGTGCCCTGACCAGCGTTGAAGCCGCACGCCCTTTGCAGGACGCCCTGAGTGAAGGGGCCACAGCACTCAGCAGCCGCTGGGATGCCTGGTTTGCCGATCCGCAGCCGCTGGACGACGCGCGCGAACTGGTGAAATCCACCCGCGCTTACCTGCAACAGGTGCCGGACGTCACCCAGCAGACCAACCGCCAGCTCACCGAAATCATGATGGCGCAGGACTTTCAGGATCTGACCGGCCAGGTGCTGCAAAGCCTGATGCTGGTGATTGAAACCGTCGAGAAAGAGCTTATCAGCGTGCTGGTGGAGAACATGCGCGAGCGCGATATCGGCGTGGAAGAGACCGATCCAAATCTGAAAAACGGCCCGCAGATCAACACCACCGTAGAAGGCATTGTGGCTTCTCAGGAACAGGTCGACGACCTGCTGGAGTCCCTCGGCTTCTGATGAAGCCAGGCGCACACCATGTCTCAGGAAAGCGATAACGAAAAAACGGAAGACCCCACACCGCACCGAAAACAGAAGGCGCGAGAGGAGGGGCAGGTTCCGCGATCCCGTGAACTTACCACGCTTGCGATGCTGCTGGTTGGCTGGGGTCTGATCGTCGCAGGTGGCGACTACCTGACCACCAAATTGCTGCATCTGCTGCACAACGGCCTGTCGTTTGACCGACTGCTGGTCAGCGACCCGCAGCAGATGTTGCACCACGCCTCATCGCTTATCGGCATGGCGTTCCTGGCAATTTTGCCGTTCGTCGGTGGTCTGTTTATCACCGCCATCAGCGCCCCCCTGATGATTGGTGGCCTGAACCTGAGCGGCAAAGCCATCAAATTTAATGGCAAAAAGCTCAATCCGCTCAGCGGGATGAAGCGTATGTTCTCCGCCCAGATGGTATCGGAGATGGTGAAAGCAATTTTAAAAGTGCTGCTGGCGGGTATCGGCGGCACGCTGTTTTTACTGCTGAATAAAAGCACGTTTATCGGCCTGATGTTTGAGCCGCTCGGCATGGCGCTGAGCGACATCAGCCGCCTGCTGATCAACTGCATGCTGGTGATCATCCTGTCGCTGATCCCGATGGTGGCCTTCGACGTGATTTATCAAATCTGGAGCAACCTGAAGAAGCTGCGCATGAGCCGTCAGGAAGTGAAGGACGAGTTCAAGAATCAGGAAGGCGACCCGCAGATCAAAGGCCGCGTGCGGCAGATGCAGCGCCAGATGGCGCAGCAACGGATGATGAGCGACGTACCGACCGCCGATGTGGTGGTCAACAACCCGACCCATTTCTCGGTGGCCCTGAAATATCAGGAAGGCAGCATGGGCGCGCCAACGGTGGTCGCGAAAGGCTCCGGCCTGATTGCCCTGCGCATTCGCGAGCTTGCCGAAGAAAACCGCGTGCCGATGCTGGAAGCTCCGCCGCTGGCGCGTGCACTGTATCGCCACTGTGAAACCGGGGCACCCGTACCAACCGAATTGTATAACGCCGTAGCGGAAGTCCTGGCCTGGGTTTATGGCCTGCGCCGCTGGCGTAAAGGCTACGGCTTACGCCCGCAGGCCCCGAAAAACCTCCCGGTGCCGGCGGCGCTGGATTTTGCACAAGCACAAGAGAGTAGAGAGTGATGGCCAATATCGCCACCAAATTACGATTACCGAACATGAAGGAGACGCAGTGGCAGGTGCTGGCGGGTCCGGTACTGATCATGACCATCCTCGCGATGATGATCCTGCCGCTGCCGACCTTTGTCCTGGATCTGCTGTTCACGTTTAACATCGTGCTGTCGATCATGATCCTGCTGGTCGCGATGTTTACCCAGAATACGCTGGAGTTTTCCGCCTTCCCGACGGTGCTGCTGTTCTCCACCCTGCTGCGCCTGGCGCTGAACGTCGCCTCCACCCGTGTGATCCTGATGCACGGGCATACCGGCTCGGCGGCGGCAGGCCAGGTGGTTGAAGCCTTCGGCCACTTCCTGGTGGGCGGAAACTTCGCCATCGGTATCATCGTCTTCGTGATCCTTATCATCATCAACTTTATGGTGATCACCAAGGGGGCGGGCCGTATCGCCGAAGTGGGCGCACGCTTTACCCTTGACGGGATGCCGGGCAAACAAATGGCCATCGACGCCGACCTGAACGCCGGGCTTATCGGCGAAGAGGAAGCGAAACGCCGCCGTAAAGAGGTCACCCAGGAAGCCGATTTCTACGGTTCGATGGACGGTGCCAGTAAGTTCGTGCGCGGCGATGCCATCGCCGGGCTGATGATCATGGCGATCAACATCATTGGCGGGCTGATCATCGGCGTGATGCAGCACGATATGTCGGCGGGTATGGCGGGTGAAACCTACACCCTGCTGACGATCGGTGACGGCCTGGTGGCTCAGATCCCAGGGCTGGTTATCTCCACCGCCGCAGGCGTGGTGGTGACGCGCGTGGTCAACGAACAGGACGTGGGCGAGCAGATGGTCAGCCAGCTCTTTACCTCTCCTCGCGTGATTGTTCTGTCAGCAGGCGTGATTGGCCTTCTGGGCCTGATCCCCGGCATGCCTAACTTTGTCTTCCTGCTGTTCACCGTCACGCTGCTGGCGATTGCCTGGTGGCTGCGAGGGAAAGAGGCGGAGAAGAAAACGGCGGGTTCATCTCGTGCTGGTTCTGAAGACCCGGCGATGGCGGAAGCGGAAGCCGCGCAGGTCAACGAAGCCACCTGGTCTGACGTGCAGATGGAAGACACGCTTGGCCTCGAAGTGGGCTATCGCCTGATCCCGATGGTGGATCAGGAGCAGCAGGGGCAGTTGCTGACCCGCGTGCGCGGCATCCGTAAGAAATTCGCGCAGCAGATGGGCTTCCTGCCTCCGGCGGTGCACATTCGCGACAATCTCGATCTGCCGCCGACGCGCTACCGGATCCTGCTCAAAGGCGTGGAGATCGGCCACGGTGAGCTGCAGCCCGATCGCTGGATGGCGATCAACCCCGGCTGTGCCGAGGGTGAAGTGCCGGGTACGCCGTGCGCAGAGCCAACCTTTGGCCTGCCCGCGCTGTGGATTGATGAAGTGCATCGCGAACTGGCGCAGACCCTGGGCTACACGGTGGTGGATCCAAGTTCGGTGGTGGCAACGCACCTGAACCATCTGATTGCCACCCACACCGATGAACTGTTTGGTCGCCACGAAGCGCAGCAGCTGCTGGATCAGCTCACCAAACATTCCCCGAAGCTGGTGGAAGATCTGATCCCGGCGGTTATCAGCCTGACCACGCTGCACAAAGTGCTGCAAAACCTGCTGTCAGAGCGCGTGCCAATCCGTGATATGCGCACCATCATTGATACGCTGGCGGAGTTCGCCACCAGCAACGCAGACCCCGACGAGCTGACCGCCCGCGTGCGCGCACGTCTGGCCCGCGCCATCACCCAGCAGTGGTTCCCGGGTGAGGAGGATATTCAGGTCATTGGTCTGGATTTGTCGCTTGAACAGCTGCTGGTGCAGGCGACCCAGAGCGGCAGCGCCATTGAACCGGGTATCGCCGAGAACCTGATGAAGCAGACCGAACAGGCACTGATGCACCAGGAAGGGCTCGGCGCGCCGCCGGTGCTGCTGGTGAACCCGGCGCTGCGTCTGATGCTGTCGCGCTATCTGCGCCGTATCTTCCCGCAGATGGCGGTGCTGTCGAGCCAGGAGATCAACACCCAGCGCAACGTGCGCATGACGTGGGTGATAGGCAGCAAATCATGATGCGCCGCGCCCTGCTCGCCCTGCTGTTCGCCTCCCCTGCGGTTTGGGCGGCGGACGGCTCATGGACCAGCCAGAGTTTTGGCGGTACGCTGACCCGCGGTCAGCAGAGCTTAAAAAGCCGTATGGTGCAGGCCCCATCGCCATTACCGGTCGGATCAGTCGCCACAAGGCTGGCATGGAAAATCACCCCCGACGGCCCCACCCCGGTCGGGTTTAGCATCAAAATTTGCAGCAGCAGCCGCTGCCTGCCGCTGACGGGCCTCACCGGCGACCTCGCTCTGCCCGCCGGGTATCCGCCCGCCGGTCCGTATCGTTTTGAGTATTATTCCCCCGTCCGCGGCGCGCTTTATCCACCGCTGACGATGTTGAGGAACGAGGTGACGGTGCAGTACCGGAGCGGTGCGAGGTGAAAATTCGGCATTGGTAACATGCCCTGCGGCGCAAGCTTGCCGGGCCTACGAAGCCATTGATTTTGTAGGTTTGTAGGCCCGATAAGCGCAGCGCCATCGGGCGTCGTTAACATCGCTGAAACATCAGAAAATCCCTTTCTGGCGCACCTTGTTCATTTTCTGCGTCGGGGCATCGACGGCGCTGAGATCGACCTCTTCCGCCTGAGCATTGCGCGGAGAATCCTGCGCGGTGGCGTTTCGCCCGCTCACCCGCAGCTGCTGTAAAAGCAGATGCTGTTGCTCCAGCAGCGTCTTCAGCTCCGCCACTTCCCGGCGTAACATCGCGGTTTCTTCGCTGGCACCGCTCTCTGACGCTGCCGGGGAAGGGGCCGGTAACATCTGCGTCATCAGCGTACGCATCTGCTCCAGCTGCTGCTGGCTGAAGTCCGTTGCTGCGGCGGTCGTCGTTTCTGGTGCTTCACCCGGCAGCAGACCGTCATGCTGTAGCTCAGCGCACAGGCTTTCCAGAGTGAGCGCTTCGCGTCCCAGTGATTCCGCAATGCGGCTGCACAGCTGAGGCTTCAGCAAATGCAGCTGCAGGCCCGCCAGATAAACGTGGCGATGAAAGCGGCGGATCTCCATATTGGCCTCGGTCACGCCGCTTCCGGTCTGCTGTACCGCCTCGTGCCAGGTTTTCAGCTGCATCATCGCCCGCTGATCGGCGCGGGAGGTCTCCGGAGAGAGATGAAGCGACAGGTTAACCCGCCGCATCTGCCCGCTACGCATCCTCACCCACCTCAATCATCTGCGGTGCGGCAACCTGCTCTACGCCGGACTCTGCGTGATAGAGGCAAATTTCCCGGGAGAGCGCGCTTTGCGGGCTGTCGATAGTCACCACGCGATCGCCGAGCGTTGCGTAGGCCTGACGCAGCGCGGCCTCAATCAGGTGCGCACCGCCGCCGACCACGTACACGCGGTTCGGGTTTTTGGCGAATTTCTTCGCTTCATACGCGACCTGATCGCCCAGTTCCTGAATTTTGGTTTCGATGCGCTCAAGGATGTCGGCAATACGTGATTCATCGTTAATCACGCTTTTAACAAAATCCATATCGTGACGGCGCTTGATCAGCTCGTTCGCCACCAGATAGCTGGAGTCGCTGTCGGCGGCGGCCAGCAGCTTACGGGTCGCGTCGGTCACCATCGCCACGCCGATTTCGTTGTTGCCGTAAATCGCTGACACATCATCAAACTCACCGACAATCACGCCCATATCGAGAGTGGTGCCGCCGCAGTCAATCACCAGCGATTTAGTGAATTCATTGACGTTAGAGTTCAGCAGGTGCGACAGCGCCGCAGGCAGGCTTTCCGGCATCACCTGAACGTCAACAATGCGGAACAGTTCACCTTTGTTGAGGGAGATCTCGCGCATCAGGTTGCGGCGCTTGGCTTCGATACGTTCGTCGTTGCGCTGGCAGTCATCCGGCTTGTAGAACTGGGTGATGGGCAGCGTCACCACCACTTCAACATCGCACGGCGTAAGGCCGGTCTGCAGCAGCGCATGGTGTACCGCCAGCAGGTTCAGATCGTCGTACTGGTACTCGATATGAGTGGTGGAAAGCGCTTTATCAGAGGTGGCATCGTAGGTGTATTTGGTGGTGCCGATGGTGTAGTTGTACACCGCCTGGCCACGCAGCAGCGCTGCACTCTTCCAGTCTTTACGGAACGAGTTCGGAGACACCACGGTTTTCAGGGTGCCGTTCTCAATCCAGCTGATTTTAACGTTGGTGGAGCCATCATCGATGGCGAATTTCATACGGGTTGCGGTCATGGAGATTACTCAATCTAAGGTTCAGGGTTACAGCACCGCGTCGTCGGTCAGAATGCGACGCGCGCCGAGGTAATGGTTTTGCCAGAAATCGTCGGAAAGCTGGCTGATGCGGATATTCAGGCCGGTACGCGGCGCTTCAATAAACTGGCCGTCGCCGAGATAGACGCCAACGTGGTCAGCCCCCGGACGCTCGCTGATATCGAAGAACACCAGATCCCCGCGTCGCAGTTTTTCCTGGCGAACGGATTTAAGATGCTTGTCCTGATACATGGCATTGGCAGTGCGCGGCAGCTTGCGGCTCAGCACATGATTCCAGGCGTAGAACACCAGCCCGCTGCAGTCGAAGCCTTCGCCCGGCGACTGTCCGCCCCAGACGTAAGGCTTGCCCAGTTGGTTTTTCAGCCTCTGAATCACCACCCGCAGCGAAGCCGCCGCTTTGGGCGACAGCTTCTCCTGCCCCAGCTCTTCCGGCGTCGGCATCCACAGCGCATCTGAACCGCCAAAGCGGCCAGGCTGCCAGCGCTCGTGCATGGCCAGCATCTCGCGGTTCTTAACACGGTCGAGGCGCTTCTGTTCAGCCTCGTTGCGCTTTTGCTCGGGCGTCAGTGGCACGGTGGCGATACGCTGGCGCACTTTGCTCATCAGCCGCTCGCGGTTTTTCATCCGTTTCGCCGCCTCAAGGCTTGTTTCTCGCGTCAGCGAAGACTTCACCTCCTGCGGGCGGGCATCGCTGACGCCAGGAAAGAGCAGCGCCAGGGTAAGAAGAAAAAAAGGTGCCTGGGCGCATGAGGCAAAGCGGGCAGGCACAAAACGGACTGAGGTAAAAATGGACATCACAACGGGTTAATCTGCGTATTAATTTTTCGACAATTTGTCAGCCAGCGGCTTGATCACTTTCTCGCCATGCTGACCGAAGAACTGGTACAGGGATTCACTGGCGGAGTGCGTCAGCACCATAATTTCAATGCGGCGGTTCGCTGAGCTCAGCGGATTTTGCGGATCGAGCGGCATCTGATCGGCCATGCCGCTCACCTGCAGGATCTGATTCTGATCCAGACCGTTACGGGTCAGCACCCTACGCGCCTGCATCGCACGTTCACCGGACAGGTTCCAGTTGTTGTACAGATCCTGGTCGCGGAAATGCGTCGCATCGGTGTGGCCGGTGATAATGATTTTATTATCAATGGTGCTCAACGCCGGGGCGAACTCGCTCAGCAGACGATTAAAGAACGGCGTCAGGATCGCGCTGCTGCGCTGGAACATTTCGCGCTTCTGATCGTCGGTGATCAGAATGCGCAGGCCCTGAGGTACAATTTCCAGCTTGAGGTTGGACTGAGCGTCATAGGCGGAAGTGATCTTCATGATGATCCGCGCCAGGTCCTCGATCTCCCGCTGCGATCGGGTGTTCACGTCTTCGAGGCTTTGGGAGTGCTTCACCTGCTGTGCTACGTTCTTCTGCGGATCGGCAGGGCTTTTGTCCGCGGTCTTTCTTTTTGATAAGGCATCGCCGGTCGTCAGGGTCGCCATTTTACCGCCCGCTTCTTTCTGGGTAATCGGTGAAATCGAGTGCCCTTCGAACAGGCTGTCGCCGTTGAGGTTGGAAACAATCTCTTTGCGCTCTTCTTCCGTCACAGACCCCATGATCCACAGCACCATAAACAGCGCCATCATCGCGAGGGTAAAGTCAGCGAACGCCACCTTCCACGCCCCGCCGTGCATGGCCTCATGGCCCTTGCGCGCGGAGCGTTTGATTATCGTGGTGTGCTCTTTGTTGCGGCTACGCATCAGATGTCACCCGTCATCTGATTCACCCAGCCGTCGAGGGTGGCAAACGTCGGTTTGGTGTCCATCGGCAGCATTTTGCGTCCGGCGTCCACCGCCAGCAGCGTCGGTTTACCCGCCACGTGGTTAACCAGCACGGTACGTACGCACTCCAGTACCGCAATCTGCTTTTTAGTACGCTGTTCCATGGCGTTCGCCACCGGATCCATAAAGCAGTAGCAGAAGAATACGCCGAGGAAGGTGCCGACCAGCGCCGCCGCGACCTTCACGCCAATCACCGCAATAGAACCGTCAATGGACTGCATGGTGATGATGATCCCCAGTACCGCCGCACAGATGCCGAAGCCCGGCATCGCTTCTGCGGTACGCTGCAGCGAACGCGAAGGCTGCAGCAGGTTCTCTTCCATCGCCACCAGCTCCTGCTCGAGGATACCTTCAAGCTCGTGCTCGTTAATCTTGCCCATCGCCATCAGGCGGAAGTTATCCGAAATAAAGGTGATCAGCGGCTTGTCGCCCAGCAGCAGCGGATACTTCTGGAACAGCGGGCTGTTGTCAGGAGATTCGATATGCTCATCCAGCACCTTCAGGCCGCCGTCCTGCACCAGCTCCAGCAGCTCATACAGCAGCATCAGCAGCTGACGCTGGTACTCGTTGGTGTGCTCGTCCTTGCGCAGGATCCCGCGAAACTGACGTCCCATTTCTGCCAGTACCGGACGTGGGTTCGCCAGGACCATTGCGCCAATACCTGCGCCGACGATGATGATGATTTCGCCCGGCTGCCAGAAGGAAGAAACGCGTCCTCCCGACATAATAAAACCGCCGACAACGCAGGCAAGGATGATAAAAATACCGAAGAATTTTTGCATAACGCTTTCACTTCTCGAAAAAAGACTGGATTTTCTGCGCGATTTTTTTGTTGAGCTGACAGACGCGGGCCTCGGTTAAGTCGAGGACCAGCGCTATCTCTTTCAGGCTCATCTCGTGCTGGTAATAGAGCGTCAGAATTAACTGTTCACGCTCGTCAAGGCTTGCCAGCGCGCTGCGCAGCGTCCGGCTGACGATCATCTCGTCCTCCAGAGGACGGCTGTCCAGCGCACCGGTATAAATATCGTTCCCCAGAAGGTCATCCAGACTCTCCAGGCTTCTGGCGCAGTCCAGCAGCAAATACTCCTGGTACTCCTCCGCCGTAATGGCAAGATGCTGCTTCAGATCCTCAAACGTTGGCGTGCGTCCGAGCTTGCGGGCCAGCTCGCGAATGGCATCGTTCAGCTTGTGTGTTTTCTGTCGCAGGCGGCGTGGGCGCCAGTCGAGCTGGCGCAGTTCATCGAGCACCGCGCCCCGCACGCGCTGAGCGGCAAAGGCGCCAAACTGCTCATCGGGGTGGCCATAGCGACGCAGAGACGTCAGAAGCCCCATCAGGGCTATCTGCTCCATATCCTCTTTGTCCATCACGCTGCTGGCCTGCCAGGCCAACTGGCGGACAACCTTGTTCACCAGCGGCAGGTACGCCTGCAGATAGCGAGCTTCGTCTGCCGGGGTCATCGCCTCACTGGCGATAAAATCCATCATTTCCATCACGACGGCGGTCTTACTGGAAAACCATCTTGCTGATGATCACATCATCAAACGGGACGGGAATTTTCAGACTGGCGAATTTCTCGATGTAGGCCGCTTTGAGCTTGTCGCGCAGCGTGCCCACGCTCATCTCACGTACGGCCTGATAATCCATCTCCGACAGCAGGCTGACCGTCGCGCCGCGAATAGCAGGCGTCATATCCTCCACGCTTTTGGTTTTCTTCGGATCGGATGTCGCGAGGTTGACTTCCAGCAGCAGGTAGCGCTCATTTTCGCTGGTTCCTTTCAGCGTGATGACCACGTTTTTGATCTCGACAAACTCAACTTTGTGCGAGTCTGAGGAGGTGAAAAAGCCAGAGATCGCGTTTTCGCCCGTAGTAGCGTCGGCGCGGAAATAGTGCATTCCGGCAACCGTCAACGCGGCAGCACATACCGCCGTGACCAGGGCGATAATCACCCCAAAAAGCATTGTTTTTGCGTTCATGATGTTCTGTCTGTTAAACGGTCATTAAGACCGGATCGTTGTTAAATCGTTGAGCATCCTGCTCTGCCGACGGCAGTTCATTGCCTGCCAGAATGGCGGCTTCCTGCTCCCCAGCCCAGGCGTGGCCTTTACTCTGCTGCTGGCCCGACTGCGAGGAAACCTGGACGTTAACCTGCACGAAGTTTTGCTCGGTCAGGCTCTGGCGCAGGTCATTGCTGGTCTGCTGCAACGCCCGGTAGACCTCGGCGTGGCTGGCGTTGATCTGCACCTGCACCCGGCCATTGTCGACCTGCAGCGAGATATCAATCTTGCCCATATCCGGTGGGTCGAGACGGATCGTCGCGTGCTGGATCTGATTTTTCACCTGAATCTGCAGTCGATCGCCAAGCGCGCTTTGCAGCTGCTGTGACCAGCGGCTGTCTTCCGTATCCACATGAACAGGCGCATGCTGCATGACGCCAGTGGCGGCATCAGAAGCCCCCACCGTTGGCGTCGCTGAAACGGTGGTTGTTGCGGGTGAGACAACGCCGACGGTCGCAAGCGTGTTAAGCATCTGCGGTGCAACCGGCTGCATCTCTTTCGGCAGCGGAACGGCCGTTTCCCCGCCCGTTACTCCATGAACGGGGATGGCTGGCGCAGGCGTCGGTGAAGGATTCAGCGTCGACGCAAGACCAGTGCCACTCATCGTGGGCATGGTCGGCGAAAGCGACAGCGTCGGGGCGCTGTTTGCCATCGCGACCAGCGGCTCCGCTGGCGTTCTGACAGGCATCTGGCTGGACATCAACAATGCTTCCAGCAGCTGCTGTGGCGCGGTGTCCTTCAACGGCAGCGTCGTCGCCTGCGCGTCGTCTTTCTCGTCATCCTTGTCTGCCAGCGTCGTCACGTCCGCGCTGACGTTCGGCCGTGGAAGCGTCTGCCCCTGCTGCGCCAGTAGCGTGGAGATGACATTCAGCAACGCATCGCCAAACCCTGCGTTACCGGAAGCCGTTTCACCATTGCCCTGGGGCTGCGCAGCGGTAGCCTCCGCTGGCAGCGGCGTACCTGAGGCGGTGTTCAGCCCGGCGGTAAGATTGAGCAAATCCATTAGACGAGATCCTCCGCGTCCATAAAGCTCGCATAGGCGCTGGCGCCCTCACGATTGCGGCGTGAGAGCGCCATCTTCTGCGCCAGCACGTCGCTTTCCACTTGAGCGCAGTCCCTCACCTGCTGGTGCAGCTTGCTCACGGTATTCAGCGCCTGGCGCAACGGCTCATCCGGCGTCACCGAACTCAGCGACGCCAGAAATTTCGCCAGGCTGACATCCACGCGCTCGACTTCCGCCCAGCGCCCTTCCGCCGCCGCCTGTTTCAGCGCTTCTCCCAGCGCCAACAGGGTTTTCGCCTGACTCATGCCGCCTGACCCATCTTTTCCCAGCCCTGCTGAAGATTGCCGAGGATCGCTTCCACCTCTTCAATCTGCTCCACGGAAAGCTTGTGGCTGGCGTCATACAGGCGGTAAACGCAGTAGTCGTAAAGGTTTGCAAGGCTCACTGCCAGCTCACCGCCTTTATCGAAGTCCAGCGCGCTGGTCAGCGCATTGAGAATGTCGATGCATTTATTGATGCTTTCAGCCTTGCGCTCATAGCGGCGAGCGGCGATATGGCTTTTGGCGCGTACCAGCTCATCCATCAGCCCGTTGAACAGCATCAGCACCAGCTGATGCGGGTTCGCCGCGGCGGCCTGGATAGCCAGATCGGACTGTTGATACTGGCCGAAGCCTTCCTGTTCATTGCCGTACATAACCGGAGTTGTTCCTTAAGCTAAGCCAAACATGCCCATGGTGTTGTTCATTTGTGTCATCACCTTCTGCAACTGCGTAAACTGCTTGAGATAGCGGTTGTAGGAAGAGTCATAACGGTTCTGCATTTTTTCCGTTTTGGTATCGATATCTTTCTGCTGGCGATCCAGTGAGTCTTCACGTCCCTTCAGCAGACCTGAGGTACTGCTGAGGTATTTATCCAGCGATTTATCCATCGTCTTGAGCAATCCTTTGTCACCGTTGAAGAAATCAGTAACGGACTGCGGGTCGTTTTTCAGTTGCTCGTCGAGCTTGTTGCTGTCGAGGGTCAGCTTGCCGTCTTTATCCGCGGTGATGCCGAATTTGGTCATATTCTGATCGCCGAAGGTGTTGCGCAGCATGTTGCTCAGCTCGTTGCTGAGAGAGGACATACTGGCATCCCCGGCAAACGCCCCGCGGTCCTTGCCATCGCTGCCGCTGGATGTCAGGCCCTTCAGGGTATCTTTCAGAGTGTTATAGGCATCGATAAACGCCTGAACCTGCTCCTGGGTGCCGGTGGTATCGGTATCCACGGTGATGATCAGCGGCTTGTTCGTCTCGGTGGTACCGGTCAGCTGAATGCTGACGCCGTCGATCAGGTTACTCAGGGTGTTAGAGCTGCTGGTGAGTTCATTCTGTGAATTACCGAGGGTGAATTTCGCATCCTGGGCGGTGGAAATTTCATCGGTATTATCAAAAATCGTCTGGTCGCTGGTCAGGCCAGAGGTATCCAGCTGAATGCTGTTCTTTGCCCCGGTCTGATCGCTGCTCAGCATTAACGTCACTTTGCCGTCGGTACGCACCAACGAGGCGGTAACACCGGTTTTTTCACCGTCGCTGCCTTCCGGAAACTCCGATTTGTTCACCGCATCAGCAAAATCCGACAGGCTCTCCAGGTCGTCCATGTTGATATCAATGGATTTTCCATCGACGGTGATGGTCATGGTGCCAGTGGCATCCTTGATGCTTTGGTCCGTCAGATCTGAATAGCCGGTCTGCTCCGCCGTTGCCAGTTGCTTAACGTTCAGGCTGTAGGTGCCTTTGCGCGCCGAAGCGCTGGCGGTGATGTTGGCGATCCCCTCCTGATTCATAGTGGCCGTATTTTTCAGCACCGTGCTACTGGAGGAGTTCATTCCGGTGATAGCCGTACGGAAGGTGGTCAACGCGGTGCGCAGTGACGACAGCGCCGTACGTTGCGCAGCCAGGGTGGTCGATTGGCTTTTCAGCGCATTTTGCATCGCCAGAATATCGTACTGGGCCAGCTGAGTGGCCATCTGTGTAGGATCAATACTGGAAAAGTCAGACATCGTTAGTTTCTCCTGGCAAGCGTGCTATCGGTAATACACATCCTGTATAGCAATTGTCATGCCAACTTTTTAGTTTTTAATTTTCAATGCGTTAAAAACAGGAAGGAATCACCGCTTCCGGTTTTTCCGCGAGGAGGAAACGCATCAGGGGCAAAAAAAAACACCGCCATGCAGCGGTGTTTTCGTGGGTGATGGGACATCCGGCTCAGGATTAGCCCAGCAGGGACATCACCATACCGGACATGCTGTTGGACTGCTTCAGCATGGACATGCTGGTTTGTGCCAGCATCTGGTTGCGGGTCATGCTGGACGCTTCGCTTGCGAAGTCGGCATCCTGAATGTTGCCCAGCGCCAGCTCGGTGTTGTCCTTCATGTTCGCCAGGTTAGCCGCGGTGTGGCCCAGACGGTTGATGTTGGCACCCAGGCTTGAACGCATGGAACCCACGCTTTCCAGGCTCGTTTCCAGCGTCTTCATCAGAGCCTGTGCGCCAGAAGCCGTATCGATACCAGCCAGGGCACCAGAGATACTGGTGATACCGCTTGCGGTCGCAGCCAGTGCACCGGAGAGGTTAACGCTCATTTTCTCATCGGCGCTGGAGCCGATCTGGAAGTTCATCTCTTTGGTGAGTTTGCCGTCAGTGCTATCAAACAGTTTTTCACCGCCGTAAGAGGTGTTGCCCATGATGTTGTCCAGCTCTTTCTGCAGCTCGCCCAGTTCAGAACCGATCGCTTCGCGGTCTTTTGCAGTGTTAGTGTCGTTCGCTGCCTGCGTTGCGAGGTCTTTCATGCGGTACATGATGTTGCTCACTTCGTCGAACGCGCCTTCCGCAGTCTGCAGCATAGCAGTCGCATCAGAAATGTTACGCTGTGCAACAGCCATACCGTTGCTCTGACCCTGCAGGCGGCTTGCAATCTGCAGGCCCGCTGCGTCATCTGCTGCGGAGTTGATGCGTTTACCGGTGCCCAGGCGCTCCATCGCAGTGGATAACATGCTGTTGGATTTGTTCAGCGCGTTAATGGACGCCATGGAAGAACCGCTGGTGAAAATAGAAAGTGCCATCTTGTTTAATCTCCTTTGCAACCTGTCTGTCAGGTTTCGTGTCGTGTACCAGAGTAAAACGACACGCCTTGAGGAGAAATTAAATGGGATCTAAAAATTTTTTCGAAATAAAAATATTTCCTTTTATGTCAGGCATTCCGATTAGCCCGACTAATCAAAATCAGATGACATCTACGCGCTTTTAATCAGCTAAAAAATCAAGCAAATAGGAATAAAAAGCGACACAGAAAAAGAAAAACTTAAACCCTGTGCATTATATTTTTGCACAAATGGCCTGTGGCAATACCCATCACATCAGCATGGATAAGGCTGCAGTACAAAACAACCACAACCTAATGATAAATTTTAACATTAAGATAATTTATTTATCGCCCTTAACGTTTGAGCGTGAAATGACCAGGAATGTTAATAACCCCCCAGCACTTTTGTTCAGAATGGTGTTGCGCGTCACAGTTTTATCGCGTAAAAAGAGCCATAGGAAAAGAATATTCCTGGGTATCAGTAACATCAGGAAGATTAATGTCTTCCTGTTTTGCCTGAAAATCGGGCAAATACTGCTAGCTACCCAGACGAATTGGCTTTTCCTCCGCAGGCAGCGGCTATTCTTGAGTGAATAATAAATGGAGTTAACCAAAAGGTAACACATGCTGGGTGGTGAAAAATAACCCGGCAGTGTTGTTTTATATTTTTTGCTGGATGGTGATGGCCAAACGATGAATAAGCGCTATGGTTCCGTTAATAACTGGCTGATTGATCTTCCCTCAGGATCAATACTCCATTTAGTCACTGGAGAACGTAAGCGTCTGGGTGAATATCAGCTGAAGCTTCTGCATATATTAATGCAGGAAGCCGGGCGTATTTTCACCCGAGAAGAGCTCACTAACCTGGTATGGGAGCGTCGGGTGATTGGCAATAACAGTTTGCCGAACGCCATTCATGCACTCAGAGCGGCCTTAGAAGACGATGGAAAAACCCAAAAGATAATAAGAACCATTCCACGCAAAGGGTATTTGCTGGAGGCAGAGTACTGCTGCTTCGTCGAGAAAGAGGAAACGGAGGTCAGCGAACCGGAAGCCGATGACGCCAGCCCGGCTCCCGAATTGACAGAGAGCCTGAAGCCCGTCGAGCCGAACGCCCCTGAAGTCGCTGAGACTCTGATTTATGATGCGCCCCCTGCGCCCGCGCCGTTAGCATCGACTCCAGGAATAAGCCGGGCCCAACGCTGGATTGTGCTGGCGCTGCTGCTGTTACTCTCTTTCTTCCTCAGCATGATCCTCGCCTCAAGACTGGCACTGCACAACCAGAGCAACACGCTGGCGGCACAAGAGATCCAGGCCAACGTCTACAGCAACATCAGACTGTATGCCCTCGACAATGAAGTGAACCCGACCAAGGCAGAAGATCAGCTTTACGGCAAGCTTAAGGGAACACTTTACGCCCTGAACCAGATGCTCAAATCACAGTCGGTGACGATGGATGTCTACTTTTTCAGCGAGAACCAGACGCTGAACTACACCTTTTCGCTGCACAGTCGCTGCGATGAAAAACAGCTGGTGATGACCCTTTATCACTGGCGAATCGATGCGCAAAATCTCAACAACCTGATATTACGTGAAACCCGGAGGAAGCTCGGTGAAATGGCTACATGCAAAGACAGCTAACCGGCTGATTGCCGTTCTGATTCTGCTGGTCCTGGCGGCAGGCTGGGGAGCGTGGAGCACGTTTAATCCACCCCCTCTGCACGTCAAAACCGACGTAGAAGGCAATTTTCAGCTGGGCTTTTATGACCTGATGTCGCAGCGCAAAGAGATCTACGACTCCAGCATGCGCACGACCAACGGCACGGTATTCTCGACCATCACCAGCCCGGAAGATAACCGCTTCGTGTTTAAAGGGAAGTTCACGCAGACCGTTGCTCAGAACGGCAAACTCTATTTTTCTCTGACGCCAATTTACTACAGCACCCCGCAGAAGGGGCTCATGATTGATGGCTTAGTGGATTTGCTGATGCACACTCGCTTCTGGATGGCACCGATTGAAGTCGGCTCGAAGCCGCTGGTTGTCGGGCAGAGTGGATCGATATTTCTTTACCCGCTGAAGAAGTAATTCTGAACCGACGTCTTTTGCTTTACCGCCCGGCGGCGCTACGCTTGCCGGGCGGTAAAGCCAATGCAACCCCGGACCGGCATAAGACGCAGCCGTCACCCGGCAGGCATTGACGCTAATACGATGCCCCCTTACCCCAGCAAATTCTTCACCGTTCCCGCCCGGACGTTCGCCTGCGCACCGAGCGCCGTTGAAAGCGTGGAGAACTGCTGCGCGCTGGTGCTCAAATGCCGGGCCAGCGCTTCGGAGGTTTCCAGCGCCTGCTGTGGGCTGTAAACCGTCGCCATATCATCAATCCTCGACGACACGCTGAGCTGCTGCTGGCGAAGCTGGCTGCGCTGCGCGGTAATGTGGTTCAGCGTTTTCTGCATTTTCGGCAGGCTGTCCCATTCGCGACGCTGCGTTATGTTCAGCATCTCATCGCTGCTGGCAACTTCTGCCTGCGGCGCCAACAAGGTGAAGGAATCCGCCGGGAAGTGCCGTCCTTCGCCACGCACGCTGAGCTGCTGGCTGACCCGATCCCACTGCGACTCGGCAACCTGAAACGTCAGCTGCCCGCTTGCGGCCTGGCGAGCGTGAATACCGAGACGCCCCAGACCCACGTTCAGCTGCGTTAAGGTTTGTCTCGGCGTAGCTTCATCGGGCAGCACAATAGCGGCAAGCTGGCGCTCTCTGCCACCAAGAGCAAAGACCAGCGTTTCGCCGCCCGGATTAAGCAACAGCTTTTCGCTGCCCGGCAGGGTGAAGTTGACGCGGTTACTCTGCTGTACCGAAGAGGTCAGGTGCCGATCCACAGTACCGCCGGAAAGCTGCTGGCGGCGTTCGAGGTGTGTTTTTAACGCGCCGGACTGACGGCTGGCGTCGCCCTGATTGAACGCCTGACGCAGCTGCAGCAGACGGTTTTCGGTCTGCGCCAGATAGTCATCGGCCTGCTGAACGGCGGTAAGCTGCTGGTTAAGCTGCACGTTATAGCGCAGCGGACGGCGGGAAAGCAGCGCGGCTTCCGGAAAAGCATTACGCGCCGACGGCGTGGCAACCGCAGCCGGACGCTGAATGGTTTGCGAGGCATCCACCCCACCACGCGCGAGCGTAGCGGGAGTGTGAGCCGTGGTAGTTTTTAAACCGACTTGCATAATGATTACAACAGGCTGAACAGGTTGAGCTGGCTAACCATACTGTAAGCCTTGTTGGTTATCTGGATGGACTGGGTATACATCTGCAGGTTGCTGCTGGCTGTCGCCCAGTCGGTATCAGACAAATCACGCACCACCTGATCGTTGGCCATGCTGATGTCATCGTGGGCGTTCTTCAGCAGCTCCAGACGGTTCTGGCGGCCGCCGAGATCGGTATAGAGCGACGCTACGCCGTCGCTGCTCTTTTGCACCATCCCGATCGCATCGCTGATCTCACTCTGATAATCGGCGAAGTTTGCGTTCGGATCCTGCATTTTCTCGCTCAGCGCCTTCAGCTTATTCAGCACCTCCAGGTCGTTACCCGATGTGGAAAACGATCCGGCCACCTGAGTGGTTTCGCTGATGCTCACGCCGCTCGCCACGTCGGTTTCACGGGTTTTATCGTTGCCGTTGAAGACGTAGTTACCGTTCGCATCCTGCGTCACCGGACGGGTGTCGGTTTTGGTACCGGAGAAAAGATAGCCGCCGCTGTCATTTTTGGCGTTAAGGATCTCGACCATCGAATCGATCATCGAGGAAATTTCCGCCCCGTAGCCCTTCATATCCTCCTGGCTGTGGGTGCTGTTGTTGGCTGACAGCAGCTTGCTGCTCAGCGCATCAAGCTGATCGTCAAGCGCCGTCACCTGGCTTTCCTGAATGGCCAGCGATCCGCTCAGGCTGGAGATGTTGCTCTGATATTGCTTAATCGCCGACTGCTCGCGGTTGAGCTGCACCAGGCGGCTGGCGGCCACCGGGTCGTCCGACGGCACGTTCACCCGTTTTAAGGTGGAAAGCTGTTCCATCAGTTTACCAATGCGGGTCCCGTTCACGCCCAGTTGGGAGATCATCGCGTTGGAATTATAAAGGCTGCTGATACGCATTATTCGTTTCTCCGTGGCCTTACATCATGCTCAGCAGATCGCTGAAGATCTGGTTGCCGGCGGCAATCACTTTCATGTTTGACTGATACGCCTGCATATAAACTTGCAGGTTGATCGCCTCTTCGTCCTGGTTGACGGCGCTCAGGTTGTCGCGCTGGTTCTGCGCCTGCTCGTACACGGCAGTAGCAGCGTCGGTTTCGGTCTGGCTTTTACGGCTGGCGATACCAATAGTCGAGACAATAGCCGCCGCGCCATCGTTGAGGCTCATGTTGCCAAGGCCCGGAATATCCGTTGGCTGATTTTTCAGGTCGATCAGGGCTTTCAGGTTGTCGCCGTTGCCCACTTCGTCAGGATCGCTTGAGAGCGCAATCTCTTCCGGCGAGAGATCGGTCACGGTCAGCATTCCTGCCGGATTGCTCGGATCGAAGACGAACAGAGGTTTACCCTTTTCACCGTTCAGATCGTAGCCCTGGCCCAGCTGGTCGTTGAACAGCGTGGCGACGGATTCGGCCATGCCCTGCACCGCATCCTTCATCTGCTTCAGGGTGGTGGTTTCATAGTCATACAGCGCGCCAAGCTGGCCGCCCGTTGACGGGTTAATCGAATATTCGCTGTTGGAGAACTTGAGCGTCAGCGTGGTGTTACCGTTACCGTCCTGCGCGGCGGTCAGCTGCCCGGCGGTTTTACCGCTCACCAGCGGCTGGCCGTTGGTCATCGCCACGGTGAAGTTGCCCGCGCTGTCTTCCGAAACCTTCACGTCCACCATGGTGCTCATCTGCTTCACCAGTTCGTCGCGCTGATCGCGCAGTACGCTGGTGTTGCCGCCGGTGGCCTCCATTTCAGTAATTTTTTTGTTGTAGTCGGCGATACCCGCGCTCAGGGTATTCACCTGATCGACAATGGCGTTACGCTGGGTACCAACCGACGTCTTCTGGCTGCTAATGAAGTCGTTCATGCTGTTAAAGCGCTGGGCAAGCGATCCTGCCTGGTTCAGCAGCTGCTGGCGCAGGGCACGGTCATCCGGCTTTTGGGTCAGCGCACTCAGCGCCCCGACAAAATCGTCGAGACCGTTGCCGAGACTGGTTGAATCGGTACCGATCACCTTTTCCAGGGCGCTGACGTACTGGTTGCCCATCGCAAAGTAGTTTGCTTTGGTGTTGCTCTGCCAGACCTGGGCTGTCAAATACTGATCGGAAATGCGGCGAATCGAGTCGACCTGCACGCCGTTGCCAGCGGTCATGCCCGCTTCACCCATTGGGCCGATGGCGCTCTGGACAATGCCCTGGCGGCTATAACCTGGCGTCAGATAGTTGGCGACGTTCATTGACGTTACATTCATGCCGAGCTGCGCGGCCTGCACGCCGCTCCAGGCGATATTGATCATGCTCATGGCTTACTTCTCCTGCCCCTGGCGCAGTACCGGCACCACGGGGGTTTTCAGATCTCGGGGATGCTGATGTAAAGCGGCCATCCCGTCCTCATTCTTAAGCGGCGCAGCGGCCTGGGGCGAAAGCTGGCTGACAATCATCTGCGCAATGCCGGTGCTGCGCTGGGATGCCAGCTGGCCCGCGAGTTTGTCATCGTAAAAATCACGCATCATGCGCTGCTGCTTGCTGTTAAACGGGTTGTCTTCCCCGATAACATCCGATGCCTTACGCATCTCTTTGAGCATCGAACGCAGAAACAGGGCCTCAAACTGCTCGGAGGCCTGTTCAAGGTTCTGTGGCTTCACCTGCCCGGTTATGTCGCCGGGCAGCACCTGGGTCTGGCGGTTAATGGCATCAATCATTGTCAGTCCTTAAATCACGACCAGTTCGGCATCCAGCGCACCGGCTTCATGCAGCGCCTGCAAAATCGCCATGGTGTCATCAGGTGCAGCGCCAAGGCTGTTGATAGTGTTCACAATGCTGCGCAGGCTGGTACCCGCCGGGATAGTGACCATTTGCCCACTGCCGCGGTTAACATCCACGTCGCTGTCAGGCGTGACCACCGTGCGGCCCTGGCTGAAGGCGCCTGGCTGGCTGACGTTCGAGGATTCACGAATGGTCACGGTCAGGTTGCCGTGGGATACCGCAGCCGCACGCACCACGACGCCATCGCCGATCACCACGGTACCGGTACGGGCGTTGAACACCACACGTGGCGGCTGCTTGCCTGCGTTAATCTGCACATCTTCCAGCGTCGACATAAACGCAACACGTTCCCCCGCGCTCATCGGCGCTCGCACCGCCACGTTGGTCGCACTCTGGGCCGTTGCCGTGCCGCTACCGAACGCATTGTTCAGCGCCACCGCCACGCTGTTGGCGGTTTTGAAGCTCGGGCGTTTGAGGTTCAGCATCACCATCGGCTCCTGCTGGAAGTCGGTGACCACCTCGCGCTCGACGGAGCCGCCATTCGGCACGCGTCCGACAGTTGGCGTGTTGATCGTAATGCTCGATCCGCTGTTGCCTTCGGCCTTCACGCCGCCGACCACCACGTTGCCCTGCGCCAGGGCATAGACTTCGCCGTCGGCCCCGCGCAGCTGCGTCATCAGTAACGTGCCGCCGCGCAGGCTTTTGGCGTCACCAATGGACGAGACGGTGACGTCAATAGACTGCCCACGCGCGTAGCCTGGCGGCAACGTTGCGCTGATGGCTACCGCCGCCACGTTCTTCACCTTCGGGTCGATTTTGGTCGGCAGCTGCACGCCGAACTGGCGCAGCATGTTGGTTACCGACTGGCTGGTGAATTTGACCTGGTTTTTATCCCCTGTACCGTCCAGCCCCACCACCAGGCTGTAGCCCACCAGCTGGTTGCCGCGAACGCCCTGGATGTCCACCACGTCGCCGAGGCGCTGAGCCCCGGCCCCGGCGCTGCAAACGAGCAGCATCAGGAGTATTAATTTACGCATCATGGCCTCCATTAAATCGGGAACAGCGGATGGTTAAAGAAGCGGGTCAGCCAGCCTGCGGAGTTGGCATCGCTCAGCGCGCCGCGTCCCGCGTAGGAGATACGGGCGTTGGCGATGCGCTGCGAAGAGATGGAGTTATCGCGCTCAACGTCTTCGGCACGCACCAGCCCCGTCACCCGCATATATTCATCACCCTGATTGAGGGTGAGCCATTTCTCCCCGCGGATCGCCAGCACGCCATTCGGCAATACTTTGAATACCGCGACGGTAATGGAACCACGCAGGCTGTTTTGCTGCTGTGAAGTGGCGTTGCCGTTGAAGTTACGGTTGCCGTCTATCGAGCCGGAGAGCTTATCGACCGAATGGCCGAAGGCTTCAGGCACGCCGATGGAGACGTCGTTCTTCTTGCCGAAGTTGGTTCGCGCCTGCTTGCTGGCCTGGGTGGACTCGTCGAGCTTTACGGTCAGGATATCGCCGACGCGATACGCCCGGCGGTCCTGCATCAGCGACCAGTTGTAGCCGGGGTTGTATAAGCCACCGCCGCTCACCTGAGTAGGCGGCATAACGATATCGTCCGGCGGCGCGTAGGCCGCATCGTCCTTTTTCACCAGCAAGGCCGGGCTTTCACACCCTGCCAGACACAGCGCCAGTAAGCTGATAACTACCTGCTTTTTCATCTCTCTTTCACTTTATTTCACTCGTCGCTACATCGACTGCGTGACAAACTTCAACATGTCGTCGGCGGCGGAAACCATTTTGGCGTTCATCTCGTACGCACGCTGGACGGTGATCATGTCCACCATCTCTTCCACCACCTGGACGTTTGATCCTTCCAGTGAGCCCTGCTCAAGCTGACCGAACGCTTCTTCTCCCGGCACGCCTTCCACCGCTTCGCCGCTGGCGGCGGTTTCGCGATAGAGATTGCCGCCCATCGCTTCCAGCCCGGCCGGATTGACAAAGTTCACCAGCGTCAGCTGGCCGAGCTCCACCGGATCGGTTTCCCCGGCAACGGTCGCGGTGATCGTGCCGTCTTTCGCAATCTGCAGATCCTTGGTGTTGGCGGGCAGCTCAATCTGCGGCACCAGCGGCAGGCCCTGGGCGTTGGTCAGCACGCCGTCCGGGTTCTTCTGGAAGTTGCCGGCGCGGGTGTAGGCGATATCGCCGTCCGGCGTCTCAACCTGGAAGAAGCCCTGACCGGTGATAGCGACATCAAGGTTCTGCCCGGTGTTCTGAATATTGCCGACGGAAAACTCTTTCTGCGTGCCGACAATCTTCACCCCGGTGCCGTACTGGATACCGGTTGGCGCGACGTTGTTCTGATCGAGCTGGCCACCCGGCGTACGCTGATTCTGATAGAACAGATCGGCAAACATCGCCCGATCGCGCTTAAAGCCGGTGGTGTTGACGTTGGCCAGGTTGTTGGAGATCGCGGTCATTTTGGCGTCCTGCGCCGCCAGACCGGTTTTACTGATCCATAATGCTGGATTCATACTGTGCTCTCTCTAAGTCAGGTGCCGCGAATCAGGCGGTTGCCGGCATTTGCCAGATCTTCCGCCGCCTTCATCATTTTGATTTGCGCTTCGAACTGGCGATTGAGCGCAATGCTCGACACCATTTCGTTGATGGCCGAGACGTTCGCCATTTCGAGGTGGCCCGAGGCCAGCGTCACGTCTTCGTCGCGCGGGTTAACCGTGGCGTTGGTCACCAGCAGCCCGTCGGCGTTTTTGCTGAGCTGCGCAGTCGGGATGTTCACCAGCTTGATGCGATCCACATCTACCGGTGCGGCAATATCGCCGTCCTCCGGTACGATAGTGATGATCCCGTCATTGCCAATGCTCACCGATGAGAACGGCGGCAGCACGATCGGGCCGTTATCCCCTTCCACCGGCAATCCGCCGATAGACAGATCACCATCGGGGCTGACGTCAATCTGCCCGTTGCGGGTATAAACTTCACGGTTGCCACTGGCCAGCGCGATCAGGCCGTTGCCCTTGATGGCGACGTCCAGGTTACGCCCGGTTTCCCGCACCGCGCCCGGCGTCATATCGACACCGCCGGGCACCGGTTCGACCAGATAGCGCGAGTCGTAGCCTTCACCGCTCACCTGCTGCGAAATGGCGTTATCCAGATCGCTGCGAAAGCCCTGAGTATTGACGTTCGCCAGGTTGTTCGAGTGGATCTGCTGCTGCGACAGACTGCGTGATGCGCCACTGACGGCAGTAAAAATCAAACGATCCATTACACCGCCTGGAAGAGTGCGTTCATCATGTTGTCGTTGGTACTGATGACCTTAGTGTTGGCCTGATAGTTACGCTGTGCGCTCATCAGTCCCACCAGTTCGGAGGTCAAGTCCACGTTGGACTGTTCCAGCGCCCCGGCTTTGATGGAGCCCAGCAGACCAGAACCCGGCGCCCCCGTCAGCGGCGCACCAGAGTTAGCGGTCTGCGCCCAGGTAGTACCGTCCTGCGAGGCCAGGCCGTTCGGGTTGGCGAAGTTGGCGAGGATCAGTTGACCCTGCAGCAGGCGCTCGCCGTTAGAGAAGGTGGCGTAAACGCTGCCGTCTTCGTCAATTGCCTGACCGGTACGCTCACCGGAGGCATAGCCGCTGCTTTTGTTCTTGCTGACGGAGAAGTCAGAGCCGTACTGGGTGGTGCCTGTGTAGCTCAGATCGATGGAGAGATCTTCCGCACCCGGAACTGCGGCACTCAGGGTCGTGATGCCGGTCGGGCTTTTCAGCACGCCCTGTTCGGTGAACTCAATCGCCTGGCTGCTGTTCGGGATTTCGGTGTCGTCCATGTAGTAGTGCACTTCCCAGCTGTTATCGCCGGTTTTAACGAAGTACTGGTTCACCGTGTGTTCGCGACCGAGCGAGTCATACACCTGAGTAGTGTAGGTGTCGTTAAAGCTGGTGCTGTCTTTCGGGTCGAACGGCGTGGTAGCCGGGACTTCTGCATTGGCGTTGAGGTTGGCGGTGAAGTCGAGGGAATCGGTCGCCTTCGCCGGAATGGAGCCACTGCTGATGGTCAGGTTGCTTACTGAGCCCACCTGCAGCTTGCCGTTCGCATCGACCGGATAACCCTGCATGTACATGCCAAGGTTGTTAATCAGGTTGCCGCTGGCGTCGGTGCCGAAATAGCCCGCGCGGGTATAGGCGGTGGTGCCGTCGCCACCGCGCACGACAAAGAATCCGTTGCCATTGATCGCCAGATCGAGGCCATTAGCCGATGAGGAAATCGTACCGCCTTTGGTGATGCTTTCGGTTACGCCGGTCACGCCGACGCCCAGCGCCTGAGTGCCCGCATAAAGGGAAGCAAATTCTGCACGGCCCGACTTATAGCCTACGGTGCCGGAGTTGGCGATGTTGTTCGAGATAGCATTCAGCTGTTCGGTGATGGCGTTAAGGCCGGAGGTTGCAATACTAAAGCTCATAAAAAAGTCCTGTTAACGAATCCGTGTCCGGCTCAGCTACGCTTCTGTGCCGAATCGCCAAACTGAGTGATGTTGTTGTAAGCCACTTCGCCAATACCGGCGATGTTGAGCTGCGTCGGGCTGCCGTCGAGCGGGATGCGCACGTTGGTTACGGTGCCACCAATCTCAACGGGAACCGCGTCCTCACCGGTGTCCGTCACCACGCTCAGGGTGTATTTACCTTCCGCAAGCCCCATCTCTTTCGGATCAATGGTGAAGTCCACCTGCCCGGCGTCCTGGTTCGCCAGCTCAATTTTGTGCTCGGTTCCGCTGGAATCTTTGACGATCACCGTCACCGTACTCGCCGGGTGCTCCAGGGTCAGACGACCTTCAATCGCGGTTTCGCCGTCGCTGTTGATACTGTCGGTCTGTACCATCACGTGCTGCCCCACCAGGTTACCGGTGGTCAGGGTTTGCAGGTTGTCCATCAGCACCGAGCTGTTGGCCATCAGCTGCGACATGGTTTCCATCGACTGCACCTGAGTCAGCTGCGCCAGCTGGCTCACGTACTCGGTACCGTCGGTCGGATTGAGCGGATCCTGGTTCTGGATCTGCGCCACCAACAGCTGCATAAACAGGTTGTTCATCCCGGCAGCTGAACCATTAGGGGCAATGTTGTTACCGGATGAAGGGTCTTGCTGGCTGCTGCCAGTTGTTCCATCAACATTCATGCTTACACTTCTCCAAGACGCAGCAGGCTCTGCTGCATACTTTTCACACTGTTAAGAACATCCACGTTGGTCTCGAAACTGCGCGACGCGGACATCATGTCGGCCATCTCTTCCACCACGTTGACGTCCGGGTAATAGACATAGCCGTCGGTGTTCGCCATCGGGTTATGCGGCTCATAACGCTGCACCGCATTGCCGCTCTCCACCACGTCCATCACCTGCACGCGGGCACCGGTCATCGCGCGGTTGTTCATCAGCTCGTCATTGCCATACACCGCCGCAAATACCGGACGACGTGCTTTGTAGACGCCGTCCTCGCTGGCCGCGGCGGTTTCGGCATTGGCCAGGTTGCTGGCGATGGTGTTCAGACGCACGGTTTGTGCGGTCATCGCCGACCCGGAAACGCGATAAATATCGGTAAAAGCCATATTCCGTTGTTACCTGAATGGGTTTACTTACCTTCAATGGCCTGCTTGAGGCCAGTGAACTTCATGTTCAAAAACGCGAGGCTCATCTGGTAGTCCTGCGTGTTTTTGGAGAATTCAGCCTGCTCCACGTTCAGGGCAACGGTGTTGCCGTCTGAAGAGGGCTGATAAGGCACGCGATACATCATTTGCGGCGCTGATGATGTTGAAAAACTCGACTGTGAGCGTTGCATCTCAGCGGCAAAATCAATATCTTTAGCCTGGAAATTGGGGGTATCGACGTTAGCCAGGTTGGCTGAAAGCAGCTCTGCTCGGGAAAGTCGAAGTGCTACAGCCTGCGGATGTACGCCCAATGCCTTGTCAAAAGTGATACTCACAATATGTTTCCTCTGATGCCAGAAACTGGCGGTCAATATGCTATGCCAACACTTACTCATAGCAATTATCGTGCCAGGTTTCTAATATCATGATTTATAGTATTTTTGTTGATTTACTCCGCAACGGGATGAAGGGGTTTTTCCGCCTTTCCGGTTTCGCCTTCCTCCTGCTGTCGCTCGGCGCTTTTGCTGCCCCTGTACAGGCCCAAAATGCCCGTAAGCAGATCTACGTCGCCGTACAGCTCTATGCCTCCGATGTGATTCGCAATGAGGCCAAACGCCGCCACTGGCCTGACTATCAGGCAAAAATGAACCTGTTTATTCCGGCCGAAGCCGCGCAGTTGCCTACCTGCGGCAAAAGTCTTTCCGTCTCCTTTCCGGGCGGTGACAGAGTAGAGCTCTCCCGCATTCGCCTTGACGTGCGCTGTGATGAGGGCCAGGGCTGGGATATGGCGGTTACCGTCAAGCCGGACATTTATCTGCCGATCGTGGTCGCCCGCCAGGGACTGGAGCGTGGGCATGTGATCGCTCCCGACGACATCTCCATCAAAAAGCTCAACATCAGCAATACCCGCGGCAACTACGTCACCCAGCCTGATGAAGTGATGGGCTTAACCGTGAAGCGCCGCGTGCGTGAACTGCAGCCTATAGCCATGAATCAGCTTGACTCACCGGTGCTGGTAGAGCGCGGTCAGCGGGTGATGATGATTGCCGAGCAGGGCGGCGTGCAGGCCCAGACCGTCGGTGAGGCGATGAAAAAGGGGCGCAAAGGGGAAATGATTAAGGTGAAAAATGAGAGCAGCGAGCGAATTGTCAGCGCCATTGTGACCGACAGCGGCGTGGTGCGGATGGTGTATGCATCAGGCCAATAAAAATACGCGAACCGGTTTAAGTCTGCTGCCTGTGCGGTCGCTTTGACTTGATGACGGGATAAGGAAACCCTTTTTCCGCAAGGAAGTCTTCACCCGCATCCGCATCCAGAATGAAAAAGAGAGAAAGCGATGAAAGTGACCGCCACACAGTACAACCTTAATGCCGCGATCAATAAAGCCTCCAGCACGGAGCAGACCCGCACCGTGGCGCAGGAAGGCCAGACTATCACACGCAGCGCTGCCGTCGATCCGGTTCTGGGCGATGCGCAGTCACAGCTGGCTGCTCTGCCTGACGTCGACATGGCTCGCGTTGCCGAAATGAAAGACGCCATCAGCAGCGGCAAAATCGCCATTAATCTCGATTCGCTGACCGATGCGATGCAGAAGTATTTTCAGAGGTAAGACATGAGTAACGAAGCCCTGCGGGTGAAATCCGTCATTCAGGGACTGGCGGTCGATCGCCAGCGCTATCAGGCGCTGAACGCGCTGCTCGCCGAGCAGCGCCAGCATATCATCGCCCGCGATGCAGCCGCCCTGGACGCGGTCAACGCGCAGATCATGGCGCTGTACCATCAGCTCACCCACAACAGCCAGCAGCGCTATCAGCTGCTTGATGAGCTCGGCATCCAGGCCAGCAGTTTGGGCATGCAGTCGCTGATCGCCCGCCTGCCCGGCGAACATAAGCCGAAGGTCGGTGCCCTCTGGCGCGATCTCCAGCAGCAGGCCGCCACCTGCCAGGCCAGCAACGACGCCAACGGCGCGTTAATGCACATGCAGCAGGACATTCTGGTCAATCTGCTGAACATCGGCGAGCCGGAAAACTGGCTGTACCAGCAGGCGTAAGGCAGACACTGGGCCTGTTTTTGACAGGCCTGTGCTCGTTAATTGTGTAGCAAAAAAGCCAGTGCCGTTTTCCTGTCAATTTGACCATCGCCAAAAAATTCCACGCCACTGAATAAATAGCTGTGGATATACTTTTTCAGTCGTTCTGCATCAAATTGCTTATAGTAGCTGCGTCCAAGCACCGACAAAGGCTTGCCATAAAGCATCGCTTCCAGACCAACGGTTGAGTTAATCGTTACCACCGCCTGAGCCCGTTGTAGTAGCGCCGTGGTGGGTTCCATCGTTATTCTAAACCCGTAAATTTTCTTTAACTGTAGAATTTTATTCAGTTCGTCTACTGATACTTCGGCGGGGTGGATTTTAACGACTGCCAGCAGATTGCACTGCGCAGCCATCTCCACCGCATACTGAATCGCATCAGCGTTTCTATAATCGGAATGCAGCCACAGTTGGGCATCATTAGAAACCTGTAATGGTAAAAACAGATAAGGCAGCTCTTCTTTTAGCACCTGATCCTGCGATAGTTCTTCGATTTTCGCCCCTAATATATTCCCTTTTGCCTGCGGAGGAGGAAGGGCTTTTTCAGCCTGGTAAACCGTCATCCAGGCCTGGTGTACTTCATCATCGACGGCAGGATAAGCATCCAGAATCGAGGGGTCATGGGCAAGCCGTGAGTGGGCATTCGTTCCTGCCGGGTCAACAAAAATTTTATTCGGCAGATTTGAAAGCTCCACGAACTGCGTCGGGATCTGGCTGATATCGCAAATAAGGCTGGCGGCCTTTGCCCCAATTCCACACCCACTGCACATGATCATTTTATCGTCACCGCCGGCCGCCAACTCCCTGCTGAAAAAAAGAAAATAGGAGACCATAACCTGCCAGCAGGCATCGTAGCTATTGCCACCAATCACATATTCAAAACATGATGTGATCGCCCGATCCAGTCTGTCAGCCAGCATCGGCTTCGAGGCGCTGAAGGTGGTACGATTGGGAACCCCAGTCATGACTGGCAGCACAACGTTCCTGCACTGAGGTTGCCTGGCCTTCAGAAAGCGGCTGGTATCCAGATCCCGTGAATAAAAAACAATCTCTTTTTTTTCTTTTTCAGAAAGCGCATTAACAATACGCGAAAAAAAATTGGCGTAATAAATACCTTCGACAAGAAAAGCTATCATGCAAAAAGTCCGTATAAATCTGAGAAAAGAATCCACCTGCACAGCAGGTAGCTTTGACACGGCCTCCTGAAAGGGGGCAAAAACATTTATTCACCCTTCCTTAAATTGTTCCTGTCCGTATTACCAGGCAAAAACATCACAGCCTCTCTGAAGCATCCAGGCGTAAGGAGAAACATTTCCGCATAGATTTTCTTCGGGCTATTGCCCAACGGGAACAATCACCACCTCCCCAAGAGGTGGTTTAGGAATGACAATAAAAATACCGCCTGAAGGCGGTATTTTTAGATGGAGTGAATTTACAGCAGCGACAGCCCGCACAGCAGGCTGTAATCGGACGTGGTGTCCTGCTCCGCCGTCACCGGATGCTGCATTTCCCAGGCGCTAAGCGCGCTTATCAGCACCAGCGCAGTTTCCGTCGACAGAACGCCTTCGTTATTCACGCCCACGGCACACAGCATGCGGATGCGGAAGAAAGCGGTGGCAAGCGCCAGATACGCTTCGCCATAGTTGCCGCACGCCACGCCCGGGAACACGTCGTGGTAGAGCTTATAGATCAGGTAATTACGCATGATCTGTGGCTGCTCCATAAACAGCGTAACCTGCTGTTCAGCAAGCGTCAGCTCATTCAGGCGCTCTTCCAGACGCGATGCAGGCATAATCGCCAGCTCGCTGAGCTTCAGCATCACGCCCATTTTCTCGACCATTGGCAAATTCAGGTTAAGGCGCATCTGCCCCATATCCTTGAGCGCCTTCAGACAGTTAGGCTGGATAGGTGGCAGCTCGCTAAACTGCTGCTCCAGTGCGCCCTGCTCCGCAAGCATCGCCAGCTGTTCGCCCATGGACTGCAGCAGCGCCGGATCGGTTTCGCCCTTGTCGTGGTACTGCTGTGCTTTGCTGAGCAGTACGCCGATGGCGTAAAGGCTCACTTCCAGGCGCATCGCAGGGTGCACCGCCAGGTTGATGCACTGCTGGTTGAGCATTTCATTCCACGGTGACAGGACCTGTTCGCCCTGAGGCTCCGCACGCGAAACGTGCAGCGTAAAAGCTTCCGGATCGAGGAGGATGGCTTTGGCTGCGGATTCGCAGGCCATATACAGGCTTTCGCGCTGCTGGTTTTTCAGCGCGATGCTGACGTGCGGCCAGCCTTCCGGTGCCTTCTGGCAGGCCGGGCAGGTACAGGCGTCGGCGTTAAAACGGACGACGTAGTCGGGTTGGTAATGGTCAATCATTTCCATAAGTTTCTCTCCGGGCGTTTACGCATCCGTGGGTAAAAGGGGTTTGCGGAAAAACCAGTGGGTACAATCGAGGGATTTTCCGCTCTGGGGATCCCGGGCGTGTTGCAGGAAAGCAAAGCTCGGGCTGAAGCCCAGCCATAAATGGCCAAGGGGCATCAGCACCGTCCACACCCGATCAAGGGAAACGTTCTGTTCCAGGCCCTGGCGGTAGGCGTCCATCAGGGTGTCGTAATAGTTGGCGTTCACGGCATAGGCGCAGCCGCAGCCTGCGTTAAAGATGCGCGCCACGCCTTTCAGCGACTGCGTCAGCGCAAACTGTTCATGGCGTGCACCGAGCAGTAACACCTGCCAGTCAATCTGCCCCAGGCCATTGAGCAGCCTGTTCACCTGATTGACGGTGTTCTCTTTTTTGACAAACTGCACGTCGGCATCGAGCAGCAGCACATTGGCGAAGCCCTGTGCTTTGGCTTCATCCAGTACCTCGCAGTGGGTCAGTAGCTCCGTCTGCTCCGGCGTATCGCCTTTTACCGACAGCACCGGCATCAGCTGATTCGCGGCAACGCCAAACGCCAGGAGCGCCTGAGCGCGTTCGGCAAGCGTCGCTTCATCAGCGGCAATCAGCGCGATTTTGTCGAACGCCTGCCAGGCCACCTGCGTGTTCAGCGGCGCGTGGCTTAAGCGGCGATAGTGCGCCAGCAGGTTGTCGTCGGTAACGAAATCTTCCAGCCGCAAATCCACCGGAATGGAGCTGCCCATAATGAAGTCTTTGTCGTAGGTGTTGCTGCTGTGCGAAATGCAGAGGATCGCTTTTTTCGGATCGACCTGAAGTACCGGCGTCGAGAACTGCTTGAGAAAGGCGCCTTCCTCGCCCAGCGTCGCCTCGTCTTCGTAGCGATGCTTATTGAGCAGGTTACGATGCAGCCCGAAGGTGCCGTTCAGCGCATGGTTCGCCCCAAAGGGATGAGTGAGGTAGATTTTGTCCAAGTGACTGTACCAGACGTAAATCTGATCGCAGCCGGAGAAGCGCGCGTTGTGCAGCTGCATCTGGCTGACCTGATACGAAATCTTGTCCGGCGGGTAGTAGTCATCGTCGTCAAAACTAAGGATATATTCGCCCTTCGCCATCTCATTGAGCAAATTACGCTTTTTCCCCAGCGCCAGCCGTTCCTCACTGTGAACGTAGCGCACATTGCCCGCCTCACCCACCAGCATTGCCACCAGATCGGCGTTACTCTGCGCCGAGTCGTCGAGAATAATCAGCTCGCGCTTGTCTGCCGGGTAGTCCTGGTACTGCCAGATGTAGAGCAGATAGGGTAAAAACTCGCGGCGGTTCCAGGTCGGACAAACCACGCTGATAAACGGCGTCGGCAGCGTGCGGGAAGCCTGCTGGCGCTGCATCAGGGATGACATCAGCCCCTGCTGGCGTGACTGAAAGGTATTTTTTGGTGTGCTCATGGTGATTATCGTGCGCGTAAAATCTGCTGGCGCAGCCAGCACTGGGCGGAAACGGCATCGGTCATTTTTTGCTCGCGACGATCGCGGTCGCGCTGGCGTTCGGCGCGCTTGTCGTCGAGCACCATACCGAGACTTTTTTCCCGCTTCGCTTCGGTCAACAAATGCCCCTGAATCGTCCGGGCCTCAATATCGGCCAGCGCCTGCTCCTGCTTCTGCCAGTCAATGACCCGCTGAATGTTTCGCTTGTAGCTCGCCTGGTTAAACATCAGCGCAGCGCTGGTGTCCGTAGGCATCTCCATGCCGTTAGCAAGGTTGCTCAGCGCAGCGATATTCTTCTCAAAGCGCTGACACAGCTGCTTTTGCGAGGCCAGCTTCAGGCTCAGATCGTCAACCGCGCGGGTGCGCATCCGGTGCAGCTGTTCGAGGGTGGAGATCAGTTTGCTCATGGCGATTATCCTGCCTGTGCCAGGGCTTGCAGATCGGCGACGGTTCCGCCGAGCAGTGCGGCATCCTGCACTTCCTGTTGTAAAAACTGAGTAATGGCGGGTGCCAGCCGTACCGCTTTATCGGCCAGCGGATCGGCACCGGCCACGTAGCCACCAAGAGGGATCAGCGGCTTAATGCTCTGGTATTCGGCGTAAAGCTGCTTCAGGGTTCGGGCGGCGAGCTGATGCTCGCGGGCAGTCACCTGGCTCATGCAGCGGCTGATGGACTGCCCGATATCAATGGCCGGATAGTGCCCGGCCTCTGCCAGATGGCGGGAGAGCACGATATGGCCGTCGAGCACCGCACGGGCGCAGTCGACGATCGGATCCTGCTGATCGTCCCCTTCGGCCAGCACGGTATAAATGGCGGTCATCGATCCCTGGCTTTCGCTATTGCCCGCGCTTTCCACCAGGCGGGGGATCATGCTGAACGCCGACGGTGGATAGCCCTTAGTTGCCGGAGGCTCGCCCAAAGAGAGCGCAATTTCACGCTGGGCCATCGCATAACGGGTGAGAGAATCCACCAGCAGCAGAACGTCTTTGCCCTTGTCGCGGTAGTAGCTGGCGATGCTGTGGCACAGCTCCGTCGCCTTGATACGCATCAGCGGTGACTCGTCCGCCGGGGCCGCAACAATCACCGATTTCGCCTGCCCTTCCGCGCCCAGCGAGTTATCAATAAATTCTTTGACTTCACGACCGCGCTCGCCAATCAGGCCCACTACAACCACTTCGGCCTGGGTATAACGAGTGATCATGCCGAGCAGCACGCTTTTGCCGACGCCGCTGCCCGCCATCAGTCCGACGCGCTGGCCCTTGCCGATGGTCAGCAGGCCATTAATGGCACGCACGCCGACGTCGAGAGGGGCCTCAACGGGCTGGCGGCGCAGCGGATGCACCTGCGGCAGTTGGGTAGCCAAAGGCGTGTCACCGCCGAGACGGCCTTTATCGTCAATCGGCTCGCCAAGCCCGTTTACCACGCGCCCCAGCCAGCGGTCGCCAATCATCACGCTTTCGTTTTTCACGGCAGGGAAGACGCGCGCCCCGGCAATCAGCCCGGACGGGTGCTTGAAGGGCATCAGCATGGTCATTTCGCGATCGAACCCGACCACCTGGGCGTCCATCAGCGAGCCATCGGCGCTTTCCACCTGGCACATTTGCCCGACCGCCAGACGACAGCCGACGCATTCGAGCAGGATACCGTTAACGCGCACCAGCCGCCCGGCCACGCGGGCCAGATCAATCTGTTCGATTGAGCGCAGCGCCTGTTCGAAATCAAGCGAGCTCATGCTGTCCTTCCGGCAGCAGCGTCTCTTTCAGTACGCTGACGCACTGGTCGAGACGGTGCTGGCAGCCGATGTCCATTTCAGTGGACTCGGTTATCACACGACACTCGCCCGGGGCCAGCGCCGGGTCGGCCATTAGCCCCCACTGCTGCGCTTTCTCCGGTTCAGCTTCGCTTATGCGGCGGAACTCTTCGGCGTTAAGCTGTACGCGAACCTGTTCCGGCGGCTGTGGCAGGCTGCTCAACGCCTCTTCCACCAGCGTCAGCAGCTGGGTGGGATGAAGCGTTAATTCGCAGCGGATCACCTGGCGGGTCACTTTCTCCACCAGCTGAAGCAGCTCTTCACGGCGGCGCTGTTCGTAGCCGTCGAGATACTGACGTAGTTCGTCGGTGATGCGGTCGAAGGGTTCGGCGGCCTCAAGGAACTGCTGGCGGGCGAGCTGTTTACCTTCGCTCATGCCTTTGCGCATGCCGTCCTCAAAGCCCAGACGCGCGCCTTCCTGATAGCCATCCTCTTTGCCTTCTTCCATGCCCTGGGCGAACCCGCGATTGAGCCCTTCCTGGAAGCCTTCTTTCAGCTGCTGCTGCATCTGCGCCGAATCGAGGGTGTGCAGCGATTCATCCAGCGGCTGCGCATCGCCGGGTTGCCAGCGCTTGCGCAGCGGCGGGAACTTATGCAGGCGGGGTTTTACCACCGCCTGGCGGCGCGGCGTCAGCGCATCCAGCGGCAGACTGCGTTTCTTAAACATGGTTATTCCACCGTCTGTTCAGCGAACAGCTGCACCTGAATTTCGGCCTCTTCGGCCAGCTGGCGTACGGTCTGCATGATGTCTTTGCGCACCTGCTCAATGCGGCTGACCGGCACCGGCCCGAGACGCGCGGTGGTGCTTTGCAGCAGCGTGACCTGGCGTTTCGGCATGACGTTGAAAATCGCCTGGCGCAGCACCGGCTCGGTACCCTTGAGCGCCACCGCCCACTCTTCGATCGGGATCTCTTCCATCAGGCGCTGCAGGGTCTGCGGCGTCTGGCGGCTGAGGATGTAGAACTCGTACATCTCATCCTTCAGCTCCTCAACCACGCGCTCATCGCGATCGCGCAGCTGATCCAGCAACTGCTGCTGGTTGCTCGGAATACGGTTGACGATGTTGGCCGCGTGCTTGATGCCCGGCACCTTCGAGCCATGCTCGGAGAGCACCGCCACGCCGCGATCGATAAGCCGATCCAGCTCATCGATCACATCGCGGTTGATGTCGTCCAGCCGGGCGATGCGGTAGACGATTTCATCCTGGCGCTCTGCCGGCAGCACGCTCAGCACGTTGGCGGCGACGTCCGGTGGCAGGAAGGCCAGAAATACCGCCTGGAGCTGTAAGTGTTCCTGCTCGATCAGCGCCGCCAGTTGGGGGATATCCACCCACTGCAGGCGCGCCATGCGATAGCGGATCTCGTCGCCGTAAATGCCGTTGATCACGCTGCGGGCAATTTCGCCGCCCAGCGCTTTCTCCAGGATGTTACGCAGCCAGCTACGGGAAGCACCGTTGATGCCGCTCTGCTCCCGGTAGTCCGAGAAAAAGTTGTTCATCGCCTGGCGGGCCTGATTGACCTTTACACCGTGCAGGCGCGCCATGGTTTCACTCAGCAGTAACACCTCTTCGCGGTTCAGTTTCTGCATGACGCTGGCGGCTGCGTCTTCGCCGACGCTCAGCAGCAGAATGGCCGCCTGCTCCAGGCGGCTGGTGCCTGAACCGGCAGGCTTACTGCTCCGGTTTGCTATTGCTTCGCTCATTACTGTTGATCCATTGTTTCAGCACTTCGGCCACGCGCTCGGTTTCGTTCTGCGCGAGCACCTGGAGATATTCCACCTTGGTTTCCAGACCGGAAGCCAGCGGCGGTAAGTTGTCGTCGTTGATGAGGGACGCCTTCGCCAGGTTTGTTTCCAGCGATACTTCCTCCGTCGGCTCCTGTTCCAGCAGTACCGGTTCAACGTCCCCGGCATCGCTCTCAATCACGCGCTCGCCGCGGCGCCCAATACGCTGCACCAGCGGACGTACGCCAAACAGCAGGGTCAGCAGCGCCAGCAGACCAATGCCGCCGTTCTGCCCCCAGTACTGCATCGACGGATCCTGCCACCACTGTAGCTCCGGCATGCCGTCGGTTTTCGGCGAAGTAAAGGCCAGTACGTCGAGGGTCAGCGCATCGCCGCGATCTTTTTCAATACCCGCCGCGCTCTCCACCAGTCGCGTGATGGACGCCAGCTGCTCCGGCGTGATTTTTTCAAGCATCGGGGCCTGTTGGTTCAGCGCCACCGCCACGCTCATCTTCTCGAGCTTGTAGCCCGGATGGCGGATATGGCGAATGTCGCGATCGAAGGCATATTTGCGCTGCTCGCTGCTGCGGCTTGAGAGCGAACGCGGATCGCTGGTAGTCGCAGCGGTTTGATTCGCCTGTGCCGCCGTTGCATTCGCCGCATTTGCGGGTGCCGGTGGCTGATTGACCGGACGGTTGCTCAGGGACCCCGGAATGCCAAAGGCCATTTCGTTGGTTGAGTTTTCCTGGCTCAGCTGTTCATCGCTGATGCGTGGATCTTTGCCAAGGCGCTCCTGCGTCTCTTCCACGCTGCTGAGATCGACGCTCGGCGCCACGCTCACGCGGAAGTTACCTGCACCCACCAGCGGTGTCAGCAGGTCGGCGATGTTCTTGCGGGTTTCTTCCCGGATACGCTGGACCACGTCGTTGCCCGCGCGCTTCCCGGCAAAGCTGCCATCCGCACCTATCAGTTCGTCAGAAAGTAAATTCCCGGCCTGATCGACCACGCGAACGCTGCTGGCGGTCATACCCGGCACGCTGCCTGCTACCAGCTGCACAATCGAGGCCACCTGCTGCTCGTCGAGCTTGCGGCCATAGCGCAGCTGCACCATCACCGAGGCGCTGCTGTTGGGCTTGTTGGTCATCACAAAGGAGCTGGACTCGCTCAAACCCAGATGAACACGGGCGTTTTCGACCGGATCCAGGGCCATAATGCTTTTCGCCAGCTCCCCTTCCAGGCTGCGCTTGTAGCGCACGTTCTGGATGAACTGGCTGCTGCCAAGCATCTCTTCTTTGTCCATCAGCTCATAACCGTCCGGGGAGATGGCGCTGATGCCTTTCGCCGCCAGCGCCATACGGGCCTGGGAGAGCTTGCCGTCGGTGACCAGAATCTGGCCGTTGTTCGGATCGATACGATAGGGAATATTTTCCGCACCCAGCACTTCCACCACCTGAGCGACAGGGATCTGCTCCTGAGCGCCGTACAGCGCGACGTAGCCCTGGTTGTGGTTCCATAGGGAGAGGACAATAGCCACCGCCAGCACCACGCCGCCGATTGCGGCGAGCACAGGCATTTTGCGCAGACCGGCGGGCAGCGTGAGGGCTGGAAGGCGTTGTTTGATGTTATTTAACACGACGGGAACCTTAGAGCGGGATGTTCATCACTTCGTCCAGCGCAGAGGTGAGCTTGTTACGCACCTGCATCATGGCCGAGAAGGCCACGCTGGCTTTCTGACTTTCGATCATTGCACCGGCTAAATCGTCGCTCTGACCCATATCAATCGCTTTCTGACGAGCGCCTGCGCTGTGCTGTAGCGCGTCCACGTTATCAATGGTGCCGTTGAGCACCTGTGAAAAAGAGACGGGTGACAGCGTGGCAAAAGTACCGTTGGCCGGGGCGATAGCCTGACCAGCGTCGAAGGAGGCCGCCGCCGCGGTCTGCTGCATTCTGGCGAGCAGCGCCTGCTGGGTTGCCTGGGCGCCTGCGGCGCTAATTTTATCCATGGATTATTCCTTCCCGGGCATCATGAAAAACATTCGAGATCGATGCCTTCATCACGCATTGAGGCGAGACGGTAGCGCAGCGCCCGCGGCGTAATGCCGAGAAACGCTGCCGTTTTAGATTTGTTGCCCTTGTGGCGTTTGAGCAAATCGATGATGTACTGATACTGCGCCAGCCGCCCATGAAGCTTCACGTCCTGGATGGCCTGGCTTGCAACATTTTCCTGCTCGCGGTAGGCCGGCATGATGCCAGGTTGCTGCGCTGTGGGCTCGGATACGCATTCGCTCAGCCCAAAGTCAGCCGCGCTGATCTCTTCGCCGTTGCACAGGATCATCCCACGCTGAATAACGTTTTCCAGCTCACGCACGTTGCCAGGCCACTCCCAGGAGAGCAGCGCCCGGCGAGCGTCGTCGCTGAGCTGAATGTTACCCTTGTGAAATGCCCGGTATTTGGCCATAAAGCGCTGGGTCAGTGGCAGAATGTCCTGACGGCGTTCGCGCAGCGGGGTGATGTGAATTGGCACGACAGAGATGCGGTAAAACAGATCCTGGCGAAAGCGCCCTTCGGCAATTTCAACCTGCAAATCTTTATTAGTAGAAGCAATCAAGCGAATATCCAGCGGGATGCGCTTATGGCTGCCCAGACGTTCAACTTCCTGCTCCTGCAAAACGCGTAATAATTTCGCCTGCAGCGCCAGCGGCATATCTCCGATTTCATCAAGCAATAATGTCCCGCCGTTTGCCTGTTCAAATTTTCCGGCTACGCTGGCTACCGCACCGGTGAATGCGCCTTTTTCATAACCGAATAAAATGGCTTCCAGCATGCTTTCCGGAATAGCCGCACAGTTCACTCCTACATAAGGAGAATTATCGCCACAGGCATTCTCATGAATGTATTTTGCAACGCACTCTTTTCCTGTTCCTGTCTCACCGGTGATAAGCACCGAGACATTATATCTGGCGACCCGACGCGCTAATGACAAAATATTTACGCTGGCAGGCGCGACGGCGACAAATCCGTTATCGTTACCGACTTCACGATCAATAATAATGCTCATAGTGGGGTACCAACAAAAAGAACAACAATAAAAGCATGGGCGCTTTCACGGGTGACATTACCTGGACATCATAGCCATCAGACAACATATATGACGTTTTCAAATGCGCCATATCTGTATTTCATATTTATATTAAATAAGAAAATTGAGGGGGCCTTCCGGTAACCATGAGCGCAGTATACGGAAGATATAAGAATTGTCTTGTTTTTAATGGGTATTAATACATTAACCATTAAAATACAATATGTTGCATGAGTTATTAATTGAGACAAAAGCCATAAAATAATGAATTAATAACTCAACAAGCCTTGCAATAAAAGAAGGGAAACTGTCTAATCCTCATCCTGACAATGTTAGCTGAGTTCTTCCCCTGATAAAGAGAAGTGAGCGCGCTTTAAACCAAAGCGACGAAAAATTCGAAAACTCAAATGCATCCAGAAAAATTTTTTCTTCACCCCCCAACCTGATTTGGGCGGTGAGTAGTCGGCACTATTTGGTAACCCGGAATAATCATGAATCCTGCTCCACAGCGAATCAGAATCCATCAGCGCGACACGTTGCCGGAACTCGTTAAACTCGAGACCAGCCAACTTGGCCGCCCCTGGCATCGACTGCCAAAGCTTATGAATGACAGCTTTGACATTCTTGACGCGCGCCTGAGCATTTATTTCCTGAAAAAACTGCGGGTCAATGCTGCGCTGAAATCCATGACCTTTGCCATCGATCAGAATTATAAAAATCCGCTGATCTTCTCCACCCGCTACGGCAACATTGCTTTTGTTATCGATCGGATTTTACTGCTCAATATTCTTCATGATTATTATGGCCTGAGCAAAGACAGTAGTCAGATAGAACTCAATGACAAGCAGCCGGTCACGAAAACAGAAGAGCGCCTGAAGAATAAGCTCGGCCAGGAGCTGACCTGGCTGATTATTAATAAAGAGACATTTGGCGAAAACCTCGAGATTAAGAATGACTATTCTGCGGTCATCAGCCGGTGGGCGTGGTGCGTGACCTTTACCCTCGAAGGCTACGACTTCGGCACGTTCACTATCCTGCTCGATCATCATCATGTCGATCAGATGCTCGCCACCCTGCGCACACCAAACCACGGCAAAGACGGCGCGGGCAAAAGCACCTCGTTAAGCCCAGCGCAGATTGAACGTCTGTTCGACAGTCTGCCGCTGAAGCTGAACGGACGTATGGTGAACCTTAACCTGACGGTGGCCCAGCTCACTGACATTAAGCCCGGCGATATTATCCCGGTAACCATCAACGACCCTTTACCCGTTTTTATCGGCAAAGAACAGATTTTTGAGGCCGCTATCGCTGAAGATCGCGGCAGACTGTTCCTGTGCGATATCCACGACAAAACCACCGAGAAGACCTATGAGTGATGTGCAATACGAACTGGGCCAGAACTTCGATCTGGACGATTTAAACCTCGGCGATATGCCCCAGGAAGAGACGGTGGAAGGCAATATCCGCATGGATTTGCAGCCGGAAATTCGCGAAACGGCCATGACCGATCTGCGCAAAATGGCGCTGTTCAGCCGTATTCCCGTCACCCTGACGCTGGAAGTGGCGTCGGTTGATATTTCGCTTGCCGACCTGATGTCGGTGAACAGCGATTCGGTGGTGGAGCTGGACAAAATGGCCGGTGAACCGCTGGACATCAAGGTCAACGGCATTCTGTTCGGCAAGGCGGAAGTGGTGGTACTCAACGACAAGTACGGCCTGCGCATTATCGAATTCAATGCGAAAGAGCTGGGCGAACTCACGCGATGAAACGCCTGCTTTCACGGCGAGTGCTGCTGGCGCTTGCCCTTCTCGGCCTGACGTTTTCGCCATCCCTGCTGGCGGCAAACGGCGACGTGACGCTGTTCAGCACCGCGGCAACCGCCAGCGGGCAGGATTACAACGTTAAAATTGAAATCCTGATCCTGATGACCCTGCTCGGCCTGCTGCCGATCATGGTGCTGATGATGACCTGCTTTACCCGCTTTATCATCGTGCTGGCGATTTTACGCCAGGCCCTGGGCCTGCAGCAGAGCCCACCGAACAAAATTCTCACCGGCATCGCGCTGGCGCTGACGCTGCTGGTGATGCGCCCGGTATGGACGACGATTTACAGCGATGCGGTGGTGCCCTTCCAGAACGATGAAATCACCCTCAAGCAGGCGCTGGCGAAGGCCGAAACGCCGCTGAAAAAGTACATGCTGGCGCAGACCAACAATAAAGCGATGGAGCAGATGATGAACATCGCGGGCGTACAGGGCGACGCGCGCGAGCAGGACCTGACGGTGGTCACGCCTGCGTATCTGCTGAGCGAGCTGAAAACCGCCTTCCAGATTGGCTTTATGATCTACATCCCGTTCCTCGTGATCGACCTGATTGTCGCCAGCGTGCTGATGGCAATGGGGATGATGATGCTCTCCCCGCTTATCGTCTCGCTGCCGTTTAAGCTGATGCTGTTCGTGCTGTGCGACGGCTGGACGCTGATTGTCGGCACCCTCACCGCCAGCGTGCAGGGGCTTTAGCCATGATGAACATGGATACCGCCGGGGATATCATGGCCACCGGGATTCACCTGGTGCTGCTGATCTCCGCCGTCGCCATTATCCCAAGCCTGATAGTCGGCCTGTGCGTGAGTATTTTCCAGGCCACCACGCAGATTAACGAACAGACGCTGAGCTTCCTGCCGCGTCTGGTGGTGACGCTCGGCGTGCTGATTTTCGCCGGGAAATGGATGCTAACCCAACTGGTGGACTTCACGGTGCAGATCTTCCATCAGGCGGCGGCGCTGGTCGGTTAATCACGATGGGACTGGATATTCAGGCGCTGCTGACGCCGCTGATGGCGCTGATTCTGCCCTTCTTCCGCATTATGGCCTTTTTGCAGTTTGCGCCCGTGCTGGACAACCGCGCGTTTTCCCGCCGCATCAAAATCGCTACCGCGCTGGCGCTCTCGGTCATTATTACGCCAATGCTGCCGAATTTGCCGGTACTGGAAGGGCTGCTCTCCATGCGCTCAATACTGCTGATTGGCGAACAGCTGCTGTGGGGCTTTCTGTTCGGCATGGCGCTACAGCTGGTGTTCGTCACGCTACAGACCGCCGGGCATATTTTGTCAATGAACATGGGCCTCGGCATGGCGATGATGAACGACCCGGTGAACGGCAGCTCCACCACGGTGATTTCGCAGATTATCTACATCTTCTGCGCGCTACTGTTTTTCATTATGGACGGGCATCTGCTGCTGGTGACCATCCTGTTTAAGGGCTTCACGTACTGGCCCATCGGCCAGGCGCTGAACCAGCCGACGCTGCTGCTGATTGTGCAGAGCCTGGGCTGGATCATGTCTTCGGCAACGCTTATCGCTCTGCCAACCACCTTCGTGATGCTGATTGTGCAGGGCGGCTTTGGTCTGCTGAACCGCGTGTCGCCGACGCTGAACCTGTTCTCGCTCGGCTTTCCAATCAGCATGCTGTTTGGCCTGCTCTGTATTTCAATGCTGATGACCAGCATTCCCGATCACTATCTCAATCTCACCAACGAGATTCTGGCGAAGTTTGACGCCGTAAGGGTGCACTGATGTCGGCAAGCAGCGGCGATAAAAGCGAAAAACCCACAGCGGGGAAACTGCGCAAAGCGCGGGATAAGGGCGATATTCCCCGCTCCAAAGATCTCACTATGGCGGTGGGCCTGGTCGCTTCGTTCTTCACTATCGGCGGCTTTCTGCCCTACTACCGCCAGCTTATTGGCGAAGCCTTTACTGCCGTGGGCGTGATGGCAGGCCAGCTCGATGACCCGACCGTGCTGAACCGCTTTTTGCTGCTCAACGCGTGGGTGATTTTGCGCATGGCCGCCACGCTTATCCCGATCCCGCTGGCCTGCATTGTTGCAAGCCTGGTGCCCGGCGGCTGGATTTTTACCCCCAATAAGCTCAAGCCCGATTTTAAGAAGCTGAGCCCGATTGCGGGCGTCAAACGTATCTTCTCCTCCAGCCACTACGTTGACGTTGGCAAGATGCTGCTCAAGTGCGGGATTATCCTCGCCGTTTTGTGGGTAATGGTGCACGATGCGATGAACGGGCTGCTGCACCTGCAACGGCTTTATCTCGTCCAGGCCATTAATCAGGGATTTGCTATTTTCCGTCACGTTGTCGGCTATTTCGTTGCCGTTATCGTGATTTTCGCCCTGCTTGACGTGCCGCTCAGCAAATTCATGTTCACCAAAAAAATGCGCATGACCAAGCAGGAAGTGAAGGAAGAGCACAAGAACAACGACGGTAACCCGCAGATCAAAGGCCGTATTCGCCAGCTCCAGCGCATGATGGCGATGGGGCAGATCACCCGCACCGTGCCGGAAGCGGACGTGATTATCACCAACCCGACCCACTACGCGGTGGCGCTCAAATACGACCCTAAACGCGCCGAAGCGCCGTACATCGTGGCAAAAGGCGTCGACGATGTCGCGCTGTGGATCAGGGAAGTGGCGCAGAAGCATAAGGTTGAGGTCGTGGAGTTTCCGCCTCTGGCTCGCGCCGTGTATTACACCACCCGCGTTAATCAACAGATTCCGGCGCCGCTGTTTCGCTCCATCGCCCACGTGCTGACCTACGTAATGCAGCTTAAATCGTGGCGCAGCGGCACCCTCGAACAAAAACCCCGCCTGAACAGGCACATCAACATTCCGCAAGAGGTATTAAACGCCCATGGCGAACAGTAAATTGCACAACGCACTCGGCGTGCTGCGCAAGGGGCAGATCGGCGTACCGATCCTGCTTTTGTGCGTGCTGGCGATGGTTATCCTGCCGTTGTCGCCGCTGATGCTGGATATTCTTTTCACCTTCAACATTGTTCTGGCGGTCATCGTGCTGCTGGTGGCGGTGAACATGCAGCGTCCGCTGGACTTTGCCATCTTCCCGACGCTGCTGCTCATCACCACCCTGATGCGTCTGACCCTGAACGTCGCCTCTACCCGTGTGGTATTGCTGCATGGTCATGAAGGTGAAGGGGCTGCCGGTAAGGTCATTGAAGCGTTTGGCCAGGTGGTGATCGGCGGCGATTTCGTCGTCGGCTTCGTGGTGTTTATCATCCTGATGATCATCAACTTCGTGGTGGTCACCAAAGGGGCAGAGCGTATTTCTGAAGTCTCCGCCCGCTTTACCCTCGACGCCCTACCGGGTAAACAGATGGCGATTGACGCCGACATGAACGCCGGGCTCATCAACCAGCAGCAGGCACGCACGCGGCGTATGGAAGTGGGCAAAGAGGCCGACTTCTACGGTGCGATGGACGGGGCCTCGAAGTTCGTTCGTGGTGATGCCGTCGCCGGGATCATGGTGCTTATCATCAACGTCATCGGCGGGATCTGCATCGGGATCTTTAAATACGATCTCGATGCCAGCCATGCGTTCCGCCAGTACGTTCTGCTGACCATCGGTGACGGCCTGGTCGCACAGATCCCTTCCCTGCTGCTGGCAACCGCCGCGGCAATCATCGTCACCCGCGTCAGCGAAGGCAACGACGTCAGCGATGAGATCAAAACGCAGCTGCTGTCGAAGCCTAAGGTGCTCTACACCGCCGCCTTCGTGATGTTTATCCTCGCCGTGGTGCCGGGCATGCCGCACATCGCGTTCCTGAGCTTTACCGGCCTGCTGCTGTTTGCCGCCTGGCGACAGAGCAAAGTGGTGCAGCCGCCGCAGGAAGAGACGGACATGGAGGCGATCCAGGAGGTGCTGGCGGTGGACAGCACGCCGACCATCACCTGGGATAACATTCCGCTGGTGGAGCCGATTGGCCTGAACCTCGGCTACAAGCTGGTAGGCCTGGTGGATGAGGCCAAAGGCAGCCCGCTTTCCCAGCGTGTGCGCGGCGTGCGTCAGGTAATATCGGAACACTGCGGCGTATTGCTGCCGGAGATCCGCATCCGCGAGAACTTCCGCCTGAAGCCCGCGCAGTACGCTATCCACATCAACGGCATTCGCGCCTCGCTTGGCGAAGTGCAGGCCGACAAGCTGATGGCAATTCCGGGCACGGAGCTGTACGGCGAGATCGACGGCATTCTGGATACCGATCCGGCCTACGGGATGGCGATCGTGTGGATTGACCCGGATCAGAAAGCAAAAGCGCTGAACCTTGGTTACCAGGTGGTAGATTGCGCCAGCGTGGTGGCAACCCACGTCAATAAAGTGGCGCGCGAGAACCTGCCGGACCTGTTCAACTATGACGACATCACGCATCTGCATGCACGTCTGGCGCAGCAGTCGCCTAAGCTTGCCGAAGACCTGGGCGCGGCCCTGAACTTCAGTCAGCTGCTGCGTATTTATCGTCAGCTGCTGCTTGAGCAGGTATCGTTGAAGGATATTGTGACAATTGCCTCCACGCTGCTGGAGAGCGCGACCGTCACCAAAGATCCGATGCTGCTGACCTCAGACGTGCGCTACGCGCTGCGCCGGGCAATCATGCACAACATCAACGGCGACCGGAAGCAGTTGTCGGTTTATACGATGGATAACGCGCTGGAGAATATGCTGCTGAGCGCGCTGAACCAGTCGCAGCAGGCGAGCAAAGTGGCACTGGACAGCTTCCCGGTGGACCCGAACATTCTGACTCAGCTGCAGCAGACCATGCCGATGATTTACGAGCAGATGAAGGCGAAAAACCTGCCGCCGCTGCTGCTGGTCGCCCCGCAGCTGCGCCCGGTGATTTCCCGCTATGGTCGCCTGTTTGCGCGCGGCCTGCACGTGCTCTCTTACAATGAAGTGCCGGATGATGCGGATTTGAACGTGGTGGGAACGTTAGCTTAAGAAGGGATAATGCCCGGCAGCGCATGTTCGCCGGGTTATGCCGGGTGGCGGCTTCGCCTTACCCGGCCTACAACACATATCTACTTGTAAATCGGGTAAGCAGAATACCACCCGACAAAAAATCCATCAGCCCGTAAGCCGGGTAAGCAGAGCGACACCCGGCAATTCCAAGCAAAAATCTTAACGATCGAAGAAGCGTAGCCGCCAGCTGATCAGCGTACGCGGCATGCTGCGCACGTCATTGCCCCCGGTGCTGTAGTAGTGCAGCTGCGGTTTGCCGTTTTTGTCCGTATCAATACGCGCGGCCCAGATGGCCGTATCGGTGTACATCACGATCGCATTCTTGCTGTTAGCCGCGCCACGCACCCACATCCCGATGACGCTGGCACCGATGTTGTCGAGATCGTCCTGATAAATATAGACGTTGGCGGTATCCACAAAGGCCTGATACTCCTTGCCAACCAGCTCGCGGAAGCGCTTATCCATCTTCTCATCGCGCAGAATACCCAGCGTCAGCAGCGTGGCTTTCGGGCGTGGGTCGCTTTCCGCACGCAGATATCGGCCGTCGATAAATCCGCCGCCCGGCATCGACAGACGGCAACCCCAGTCGGCATTGCTGAAGATTTGTAGCGCACCGCTGCGGCGAGGGATGAGCAGCAGCTTGCAGTTACTGGTGTCGCCGATTTTATCGACCAGCGCCATGCCGTACACCTTGCGCGCCTCGGCGGTATATTCGTCGTGGTTGAGGCCCGCCCACACGCGGATATCGGTGTTGACCGACCACTCCGCGCTGCGGCTGAGCTGGAGCGTGCCGCCGCTCATGTTCGGCGCGCTCATGTTCCACCAGTTGCCTTCCCATTTAAAATCCGGCGCGACGTCCGACAGCAGGCTGATGCCTTCGTAATAAGCGCGTTCGATGCAGGCATCCGAGGTGCATCTATCGAGAGATTTCTCCCAGGTTTCATACTGTTGGTGCACCTTTGCCGAATCGTCCTTTACCAGCATCGAGCGATAGATAATGGTCAATGTACTGTCGAGCCAGTGCAGATTGTCATTATTACAGATGGTGTTTTCTAACGGAGTGGCCGCGCGCTGGCAGTTAACCGCATAGGCGCTGGCCCCGAATAATACCGTGAGGATAATCAGACAGTTGAGCAGACGAGACAGCATATTGTATATTCTTTAGCCAGTAAGGGCGGCTATTCTGGCTAAATTATTCTATGAATGCAATATAATTCATTCACCATGTAAATAATTATTCCCAGTGTTAAGTCACCGTAATTATGTGTCGCTGAATATCTAAGCATGTGCGAATTGGAAACTAAGCGTATGAAAATCGATAGCAGCAATTACATGTTTACCACAACCTTATTACAAACCTCACAAAGCGAAATGAGCCGTAAGCCGTTAGGTACAGAACGCGTCAGCGGCCATCTCTGCCCCCAGAGCGGCTACTGGCAGGTGGCGAACCCCGCCGTAACCTTAATCGTGAATGTGAAAAAAGGAGAGAATATGCCGTACCATGCCGGTAAGCCAGTGAACTGGCAGCTGGTGGAATATGATTTAAAGAATGAAGTGAATTTGTAAATAATATTTTGCGTTTTGGTTTCTTATTATTAGAAAAGATTTAGCTTCAGCACGGTTCAGGGAGTATCCGGGCTGTCGTGAATATTGTTAGTGGTTATATACATTCATAGTATTAATACTTTTTTAATATCCGGCGGTCGGCCGACCTTGCCATATTCTTTTTTAGAATAAAAAGTAAATTTCGCTTAAGTCTGATGCTTGTTGCGCATAAGGTTATTGCTTGTAAAATGACCGATGCGGTTGTTTTTGTAACAAGTAGAGGGATTTATGGCGAAAGGAATAGTGCTTTGTCAGGGAGACAGGACAACATGCGGAGGCAGAATAGTTGTCGGCTCCGCTCTGGGTGTTGCTTTCGGTAAACCGATCGCGAAAGAAGGCGACCCGGTAACCTGCGGCAAAGTGAAGGAGTTTACTGAATTCGGCCACCTGAATAGTGGCAACGGAGATCGCCAAATATCCGAGCCGCCCCGATGTTTTCCGTTGTTGTATACCCCTTTGTGCATCAAATTCCCCCGCTCATGCTTGCGAGGAAATTGTACGGGATGCGATGAGGAGGGATAACGAAAAGTAAAAAAGGACACTACGCCCCCTCTCGCGTTATCCGGTCTTAATTCCCCGGCTTCAAATGCCGGAATCGGAATCAAGATGAACCGTAACGTTCCCCCTAACAGGCCTTGTTATGCGGTTGGTCGCTCGTTCCATGCATCTGTGTACTGAATATTCCCGTCGTGAATCTTCCAGGTGATTTTCTCGTACTGCATCGCTACTGATTCCATATGGTTCATTTTGTCATTGGCAGCAAGTTTGCAGTTAGGAACACCACAGTTAACACCTGTGATCTTCACGTTCTCCATTAGCACAGAGTAATAAGCGACCTCCTGGCCTGCGTCGTTGATGTGGTAGAAACGGATCTCTGCACTCTTCAGTGTCTGACCAGTTGCAGCAGCCTTATAAAGATACGGGGTAGAACTATCAACTTCCTTTTCAATCATCATTGATGAATGTTGACGTGTACCAGTAATTTTACCGTTGGCATTGTCTACAGGTAGGTTCATTCCGTGGCTCAGTCCGATGATCTCAATGCTGCCGTCACGATCCTGAACGTCAACAGATCCCTTTATGTCTGCTCCGCCATCGTCTTTAAGCCACATATACGGGGGGATTGGCATTTTACTTGCTCCTTATTTTTCGTATCAACTTCATAGTGATGAGATAAATTGCTGTTGCTGCCGCGATCTCGGTAAGGAAGGCGATATAGAAAAACACATCTTCTATATTCTCGACTCCTGCGTCGTTGTCACCATAAAATAGGTGTACAACCCAATAGCCAAAGTCATGATTAACCCATAAATACGGATCGCCCAAGGAACGCCCAATGACCAGCAGAATCAACAGGAAGTAGACAACCTTTGCTAACCTACGGGCAAGTGTTCGAGCCATTCGCTATTACCTCAATCGTGCCGTATGAGTCTAAATTTTTGCCCGGTACTTTCTCTTTCTTCGTCCTTAATAGAGCGTCGCGCAGTCTGTTGAAGTCTGATTGGTGGGCAAGGGTTATGCAACCGTCTGAGACTTGTCCTGGATGGAGTCTAAAACTACCTCTGGAAATACCCTTGTAGAATGTGGTGTCGTCAATCATCCCGTCAGCCCGGAACAGGGCGAACCATTCTGAATGATCGACATGATATATGAAGGTGCTTTTAACTAAGTCAATGCCCCAAGCTCGGACCTGGTTTAACTTGCTTCCGGCTGGCCTGTCTACGATGTAATACTTCCCAGGTGGGAGTGGGCCGTCATTGATTATCATCCCACACGCGCCCTTGTTCTTATAAACTCCATTGCCAGAGAACGCCATGAACACACCTATCCCAGCAAAGGTAAGCGGTACGTAATCAGCACCGTTTAAAATTAACTTTCCCTGTAGCGCCATCAGTAACCCTTTAGTTTACATAGGTATTGATCATTAATCGTACACCTACGCAACCAAATAAAGGAAAGATATCTTCAAAGAAATTTCTGATTTTAGGCAATAGAAACCATAAAGCCCGTTGGTGGTAAGACAACGTGCGGTGCTTATCCCTCTGAGCAATATTCCCGCCTCATCTCCAGACGTATATTCCAGGCCATGCCATTCCGCCAAACGCCGCCCCTCCTTCGGGTGAGGCAAGCCCTCGACGGCCTGTTACGTCATCACGCCAATTTTGATCGGTATAGTCGATCGATTTCGATAAAACGATCTATAAAATCAATTATCTTTCGTATGCCCTGGCTGGTTATCCTTATCCTTCAACGCTCGCAAAAAAAAGCCTTTGATTACGGTTGGTTATCCAGCCGGGGCTTGCTGCGTCCATTTTCCAGATAATCCAAATCTCGAGGTCATAAAGGCGCAGAAAGATGAAGAGATGTGCACGATGCAATAAAAAAAGAAGCGTCCTTGAGCGGTGGTTCGCCCTCGATAAAGAATTCTGCGACGAGTGCTTATTTGAGAATGACCGGGAAATCAGGGAAAAACGCATTATCCCCAGCGGACGCCGCACAGATAACCATGAAGGGAAATCGTAGCCCGATATGAAGAATCACATCGACGTTAGCGTCATTATCCCTGCCTTCAACGCCGCTGCGACCATTGGTAGCCTGGTCAATAAACTCCTCTGCGAAACCCGCGTCTCTGTTGAACTTATCGTTGTCGATGACGGTTCCACCGATGATACCGCGGGCGTTATTCGCCAAATCCAGGATGAGCGGCTGCTCCTCATCGGGCAGCCTAATCAGGGCGTCTACGCTGCCCGCAATGCGGCTTTAGCCATTCATCAGGGTGAATGGGTGATTTTCCTTGATGCCGATGATGATATCGCCGACGGGTTCATTGAAAAGCGATGGCAGGCAGCAACCGCAGCGCAGGCCGACGTGGCGATCTTTAACGGCTGGCATTCTGGCGCTGAGCATCGTCGAAAGGCGATTCACCGGAAGCAGCCCTGTGGGGAAACGCTGTCGGGGCATGAGTGGATCAGACACTGCGTTCTCCATCGCGAATGGCCGCATTACCTGTGGCTGCAGATGGTCAGGTCATCCTACATCAGACAGCATTTGCTGCGTTTCCAGGCCGGCAAAAGCCATAAAGACATTCTGTGGACGGTTCACCTCGCGGCGAGCAACGGCCGGTTCTGCATAGTGGACGTTAAGGATTATATCTATGTCAGCAACACCGCCTCTATCACGCACCGGCCGGATTACTACGACGTCCGGGCGGTGAGCTACGTTGAGGTGATTGCGGAGATCGTTCGGCTGGCGGAACTGGAGCAGAACAACAAAATAAGGGTGTTTTTGTATCGGCACGCGCTGGTTGAGGCCCGACATTTTTTGGGGCTGTATCGTAACCGCGTGCAGGATAAGTCAGGCGTGAAAGCCCGCTTTAAAGCGGATGTTTCGTTTGGCCGTTTGTTCAGAGGGATAAGCAGTTTCAGCGATGTGTTTTTCTTTATTAAGGTGGTGGGGAAGCTGTTTTGATGTGCTTTGGTGTCGCCAACCTGACGGGATCGAAAAACAATCAAATACTTAATCCAGCGATCTAACCGACTCCACTAAAGCCTTTCTGCCATCAGAACCGATTCGGTTCCACTTAAACAGCAGCAGCGCCAGATCCTCATCGTCGGTATAGAAATAGGCAGGCGGCACGTCCAGGGCTTTCGCTAGTTGATGAACGACGTCGATACTTGCTTGATGAACGCCCTGCTCATAGCGATTGATTCGCGCGCTGGCGACGAATTCATCTATCCCGGCCAAAATGCCGAGCTTCTTCTGTGATAAGCCCTTTGCCAGACGCGCAAACTTGAGCCGCTCGCAAAAAATCTTCTGATAAGTAGTGGATTCGTTCATGGCTACGATAGTCGTAGCTTTTACGGCTTTCCGATACTACGAGAAACGTAGCGAGAAAATCTCAGTTTCCAATAAGCGCCTGTTACATAAGCTTTCATTGGAGATCCAAGGCAGATCGCAAAACTACGAAATTCGTAGCTAAGGATCTAGCCATAAAGCTACGAATCTCGTAGCATTTTATTGTTACTTCACTATCTTACTTTTTGTCGACTGGAGGGAATCATGAACTGAATCGCCACGGATAATCTAGACACTTCTGAGCCGTTGATAATACTGGTT